>DIHJ01000100.1:45878-54226 GCA_002420105.1 Nitrospira sp. UBA5699 | reverse complement strand
CTGACCGGCGATCAGCTGACCGTGGTGCTGACCAACACCAGCCCGGTGTTGAACGGGGGTTACATTACGGCCTTGGCCTTCAATCTCGAAGGAGCTGCGTCAATCACGGCGGTGACTACTACCGATTCGGATTTCTACCTGACGCCTCCGGCACCGACCACGGGGGGTACCATTAGCGTTTCGCCGTATGGTGATCGTGAGTTCGCGATGAGCATTACCGGCGACTGGTTAGGGGGAGGCAGCCCGACCTCAGGAACCCCCGTAGGCGAATCCGTCACGTTCACGTTCACGCTCGGCGGCACTTATGCCGGCGTCACGGAGGGCAATGTGCTCAGCAGCTCGCTGGTTCGTTTCAGGGGATTTGGTGATGGGGCCAGCGACAAGGATGTGATCTGCACGACCTGTGGAACGGTCCCCGAGCCTGCCTCGTTGATGCTTCTTGGTGCCGGCCTGGCCGGCCTGGGAATCTGGAGAAGGAAGGCTTCGAAAGTTTAAGCCGATTTCTTTCCACGTAGAGCAGCGACATCTAAAGGGCCCGCCATTCTAGGAATGGCGGGCCCTTTCCAAAGGATCTACCGGCACTTCTTATACCGCCCTCTCAGTGTGTGAACTGCTGCAGAATCTTTTCTCCAGTGGCTCGCCCTCAATGAGCGGCCCGGCGAATCGAATCCTGAACGGGCCTGCCTTACAGCCCGGCTAGGATGTTTCTTGCCTCTTCAGATCCTGGAAAGGCCGGGTTGATTTTCAGTGCGGTCTGAAGCGATTTTTTTGCCCCTGCGCCGTCGCCGGCTTTGTGTTGCGCCATCCCGTAGTGAAAATGGACGACTGCCTCGTTCGGCAGCTTTTCCGAGGCTTCTTTCAGCAGACTGACCGCCAAGAGATACGCGCTCTTCTTAAAATAGACCCAGCCGATCGTGTCGGCCACGTAGGGATCGTCCGGTCTTTGCTCCCGCGCGATCTGCGCGTGCGACAGTGCCACATCAAGATTCCCGCCGTGTTCGACGAGAATCCAGGCAAGGTTGTTGGCCGCCGGCGCAAATTGAGGGTTGAGTTTCAGAATTTCTTCGTAACGTCCCTTGGCCTTCTCGTGCTCCTGTCGGCTTTCGTGGATGATGCCAAGCATCATCAATGCCGGGGTGGCCTTGGGGTCCTTGGCGAGTACTAATTCGTACTCCTTGATTGCCTGATCGACCTTGCCTGTCTGATAGTATGTTTGTCCCAAATTCAAATAGGCGGAAAGCAGCGAACTGTCGAGCTCGATCGCTTTCTTGAAGGCCAGTTCTGCCTGTCCGGGATCTTTCCCTTTCATCCAGAGTTGGCCGAGGAGGTTATAGAGAAGGGGGCTGTTCGGAGCTGCATCAAGTTGTCGTGAGACCCGCTCCCGCGCTTCTGAGGCTTTGTCTTGTGCGGCCTTGATCATGGCAATTTGCGTGATCGGTTCGATCGCCGTGGGTTTTCTCTTGAGCGCTTCTTCAAAATACGCCAAGGCTTTCGCCTCATTTTTCTCTGCGACTGCCACAAGGCCGAGGCGGTAGGGTCCTATTCCTTCCTTGGGAAGCGCTTGCGCGATCGCCTCAAAAACCTGCCGGCTCTTGGTTAAATCTCCTTTGCGCAGGTAGGCATCACCTGAGATCACAGCGGCTTGGAAATTCCTCGGGTTGAGTTGGATGGCGGCTTGAGCCTGCTCGATCGCCAGATCCGGTGATCCTTCGGCCAGATAGAGTTCGGCTAGCGCAGTCCGGGCTTCGGGCAGGTTGGGATTCTGTTTGACGGCTTCCGCGAATGCTCCGCGGGCCTGGCTGGTCTGACGTTTTTGCAGGAAGGCCACGCCGAGGAAGTAGTGTGCCCCGGCAAACCGGGGTTCGTCTTTCACGACTCCTTGAAGCAGAGAGATGGCTTCGTCGGCGTTATTTTTTGCCAGCCGTATCCTTGCGTCGAAAAACCGACCCATGAGGTCCTTGGCATTCTTTCCGAGAATGTCTTTGACTTTTTCCTCCGCGTCACCCGTCTTGCCCGTGTCCAGATAGTGCGAAATCAACTTGTCTCGGGCCATGAGGGAATTACCGTTCACTTCCAGCGCCCGCCGGTAGCTGGTGAGGGCCTTGTCGCGTTGGCCGGTCCAGGTATAGAAGTCTCCCAGGTGTATATGCGACCGTTCGTCCTGAGGTTTGACAGTGGCCAGTTTCTGCAGAACGGACTCGGCCTCGGACCATTTGTTGGTGCGCTGATAGAACCCGGCGAGCTTGAGGTGAATCTCCTCGTTCTGCGGCGCGATGTCGAGCGCGTTCTTGAAAAACCCCTCCGCTTCGTCCGGCTTTCCCGTTGTGATACGGAAGTCTCCGAGCGCCACCAGTATTTCGATGGAACGGGGGTCGATACCCAGCGCCTCTTTAAGCACGGCTTCCGCAGCGTCGGAATCTTTGGCAAAAACATGGGCCCGCGCCAGTTCAATGTACGTGCGCATATTTTGGGGGTCGAGCGCGATGGCTTTCTTCAGCTCCGCGATGCCTTCTTGATACCGGCGTTCATTGACAAGGCTGCGTCCGCGCAAGACCAGCCCCTCTGTGCTTTGCGGGGCGGAGACTAAGACGATGTCGGCTTGTTCGCGGGCCTTCGTCGGTTCATTCCCCAATAAATACAGCTCTCCCAGCTTAAGCTGGGCATCACGGTTTGTCTTGTCCAGCGCCACGGCTTTGTTGAGCGCGGCAAAGGCCTCTTGAAAATTGGTCACGCCGCCGAGCTTCAGATAACTCAATGCCAGCCGATATTGGGCGTCTCCGTCCTTGGGGTCCGCCTGTGCAACATTACGGTATTCGATGATCGCTTCTTGATATTGTCCCTTCTCGAAATAGCTTTTGCCTCGATCGAGATGTTTTGCCTTCTTCGCTTCGGGAGAAGACCAGTCACAGCCAAGCGAGGTGAGTATCAGGATCGCGCAGACAATGCGCGTCGGAGGGAAAGGGGGCAAGTGCATGGATGATCCTCTTTGCCGCGGCGGTGACGGGACGTGGTCACTCGTATCAGGCGGTGATTATCCGTCGGAGATTTTTCTTAGTCAACGGCATTCGGGTTCCATGCTTGACCGGGAGGCGCAAGGAACGAAGCGGCGGCGCTTGCCTGTGGGCTGGTAATGGTGATGGGCGGGAAAGCTTCATCAGGACGGCGTGGATACGGACACTCAGTGGAAGGATATTCCGCCTGAGTGTCCGATAGGCCCGTGAAGCCTGTTGACGTTCAGTGCGACTTCGGAGGCATTGAGCGGGCTGAGCCCGCTCTCGCGGTGATCTTAAAAAATGCTCTTGCTCACCTCGTTGGAAGGATCGCTCTCGTTATTCCCCAAGTCCACAGCCGTGATTCTGAAATAATAGGTGTTCCCAACCGCCAATCCGGTTGCGGTGAAGCTGGCCGTGCCGGCCGGCACAGTGGCAATCGCCGCTCCGTACACTCCCGGTGTGGTCGACTGATAGATCCTGTAGGACGCGAGGTCTGATTCCGTATTGGGCGTCCAGTTCAGAATCGCCGAAGACGTCGCCACGGAATTCAGAGTCAGCGTGACGTTGACGGTCCTTGTGAGTCCGCCGCCGGTGATGGTGATGGTTCCGGTGTTGGTTCCGACCGTTGCGGTCGCGGTGTTCACACTGACGGTTAGTGTGCCGTTATTGGAGGCGGAGGACGGCGTGACCGTGAGCCAATCGGTATTCTCGCTCACGGTCCACGCCGTGTTTGAAGTGAGCGAGATCGATTGATTGGCCGGGTTTGCCGCTCCTTGGGTGGCCGTGAACGTCAGGCTGGTCGGATTCACGTTTAGTGTGACGGTAGGGGCCGCGGTAATTGTAAGCGTTACCGGAATGGACTGAGGCGTATTTGTTGCTCCCGATCCAGTAATCGTGATGTTGGAGGAATACGTCCCCGCTGCAAGCCCGGAAACGTTCACGCCGGCTGTGAACGAACCGGGCGCCGTACCGGAAAGCGGGGAGAGCGAAAGCCAGGAGGCGGTTGCGCCCGCGCTCCAACTTAACGTGCCCGTTCCTGAGTTGTTGACCGTCACAACTTGCCCCGCCGGATTGCTTCCCCCTTGCGTAGCCGAAAAGGCAAGACTTGCGGGACTCATGCTGATCGTAGGAATCTGCGGAGCCGTGAGGGTGAGCGTCACCGTAACGGTCCGAGGCGTATTTGTGGCTCCGGTCGCGGTGATCGTTATGGGGGTTGAATAGGTCCCTGCCGCCATTCCCGCCGTGTTGACGGTTAAGGTGACCACACCCGCTCCTGTGCCGGAGGTCATGCCCAAGGTAAGCCAGGCGGCACCTTCGGCGGCTGTCCAGTTGAGGGTGCCTGAGCCGGTATTGGAAATGGTAAGAGATTGCGCCGGAGGATTGCTCCCGCCTTGGATTCCGGAGAAGGACAAGCTGGTCGCACTAAGCCCGATGGTCGGGGTCGGTGCGGACGTGATCGTTACAGATACGGGAATGGCTTGAGGCGTATTGGTTGCCCCTGCGGCAGAGATCGCTATGCTGCCTGTATGGGTGCCGACCGACAATCCGCTGATGTTCACGCCTGCTGCAAACGAACCGCTGTTTGTCCCTGACGCGGTGGTCGCGCCGTTCACGCTCAGCCAGGGGACATTCGACGTGGCAATCCAGCTGAGCGTACCTGTCCCGCTGTTATTGATCGTCACGGCCTGGCTGGCAGGATTCGCGCCGTTCTGAACGGCGGAGAAAGCCAATAGCGCAGGGTTTCGCCCGATCATTGGCGCTGTCGGTGCGGGAGGACTGACCGTTGAAGTAGTCGGTGTGATGAGCTGTGTCAGGCCCGGCATTGCGGCAGAAAGTCTTTGCATGCCTCTTCCTCCGGCGGATCCGGCTCCAGCGGGAGAGGAACCAGGGGCGGCGACACCGGCAAAAGGGCTGCCGGTGGAAGCCGACTGAGTTGCCGGGCTGGAAATCGAAGACAGCGGAGTCGAGAGAGTTGTCGTTGAAGGGGCCGTGAGTGGTGCGACAGCGAGGGCAGCGCCTGAACTCTTTGCCGTCGTGGAGCCGTCCTTGGTCTGAGTCGTCGGGTTGTCGCCGGAGGTTGTTGCGGGAGTCGAGACTCTCGATTCCGTCGGATACTCGGTTGAAGGTGAAGGGAGCGGAACCAGAGCGGCAGTCGGCTGTTGAGGCTTTCTTATCAGCTTGTGAGGTTTACGGACAGCGGCTTGACCTTCCTTCTTCGCCGTCTGTACTGATTTGGCGTTTACCGGGCGGTCAGGAGTCAGGGTTTGAACGTTTTGCTGGCTTATTGAGATGAGTTCTTCCGCAAAGGCAGATGGAGTAGCCATGGGCCCTGACAGGGGTACAGTCGTCGTCATGAGAGAGAACGGCACCGAAAAAGCAATTGTGCGAAGCATCGCGTGATACATGGGGAAAGCCCTCCCTAACAGCTCAATTCGCTTTCTTTCTGCAAGCCCGGGCGAATGCACCGGGTGTGCGTAGTCCAGCCGGCTCCCTTTCGGTACTGATATCGGATGTTCTTTGCCGTCATATCGTTTCTGCTTTCGTGCCGGAATTGAGCAAGAGCGGTGCCTTCGCCCGATTTGTTGCGCTCGTATGGCAGAACCTTCTGTTTAGAAAGGGGAAAGGGAGGTTTATCGCGAGTCTCGAACGAGTGTCGTGACGGGATGTGCGTCTACAGTCTGAGACAGAGCTTGAGCAAAGTGAACAGATCAAGTCTTTATTTATGTATTAATCATATATAGTTGTAAAAACTTACCTAAATAGAATGATATATAGATTTTCATTACTTTCGTTGCGTGTCTTCACGTAGAGGCGCCATATGCATGTATTGCTAGGGGCAGGTGGCCGTGAAATTCAGTCCCGGCAGCGCACTGGCAGCAGTCCCCTCAACGGCTCTTCTGAGAAGAGAGTAGATAAATCGATCCGTTTGTCGAACGTGATATCGATCCGATCGGCCAAGATCCCGCGAGTTCATTGACGGAAACAAAACCTTCTGCCATTCTGTGCAAAACTGTCAGGGGGAAAGTCGATGACGAAACAGTCTACAAGGGAACGAATGGTCGCAGTCGTTGGTCTTGGGTACGTCGGTCTTCCCATAGCCGTGGCGTTTGGTAAGCGCAATCCGACGATAGGCTTTGATATCAACGCCTCCAAGATTGAGGAATTACGTAAAGGCTTTGATCGGACCGGGGAAGTTTCAGCCGAGGAGCTGAAAGCCTCTCGAGTGCAGTACACGGCAGAGCCTTCCGACCTCAAGAAAGCCGATTTCATCATCGTCGCCGTTCCCACGCCGATTAATGAAGCGCTTCAGCCGGATCTGAAGGCGTTACGGATGTCGTCGGAGCTGATCGGAAAAAACCTGTCGCCCGGTACGATTGTTGTGTATGAGTCCACGGTCTATCCGGGGGTGACCGAGGAAGTGTGTCTCCCTATTCTGGAGAAAACGTCCGGACTGAAATCCGGAGTGGATTTTAAAGTGGGCTATTCTCCCGAGCGCATTAACCCCGGTGACAAGGAACATACCCTTGAAAAAATCGTCAAAGTCGTCTCGGCTCAAGACGAAGAGTCGCTTGAAATCGTGGCTCGCACGTATGCGCTCGTGGTGAAAGCCGGGATCCATAAGGCTTCCAGCATCAAAGTGGCGGAAGCTGCCAAGGTTATCGAGAATACCCAACGTGATCTGAATATCGCGCTGATGAACGAGCTCGCTCTCATTTTTCATCGCCTCGGAATCGATACCAAATCCGTGCTCGACGCGGCGGGAACGAAATGGAATTTCCTGAAATTTTTCCCCGGACTGGTTGGCGGTCATTGCATCGGCGTTGATCCCTATTATCTGACCGCCAAAGCCGAATCGGTCGGGTATCATCCTCAAGTGATTCTGGCCGGCCGCCGTATCAACAACGGGATGGGAAAGTTTGTGGCCGAGCAGACCATGAAGCGGCTGACCCAGCTCGATCGTCCGGTGAACGATCTCAGGGTCGCCGTGTTGGGGCTGACTTTCAAGGAAAATGTCCCGGACCTGCGCAATAGTAGGGTGCCGGACATCATCCGGGAACTGGAAGAGTACGGCGTCCAGGTGGTTGTGCATGATCCTCTTGCCGAGCCGGAGGAGGCGGTTGCGGAGTACGGGCTTCACCTCAGCAAGTGGGATGATCTCCAGAAGGTGGACGGAATCATTCTGGCCGTGGCGCATCGCGCATACGAAGCGATGGGGCTGCAGCAGCTTCTGTCCCCCCTCCGCAGCCAGGAGCGAGGGGTCGTGATCGACGTGAAATGTGTGCTTGACAGGTCCAAGCTCCCGAAGTCACTCACGTACTGGCGGCTGTAATCCGGCGTCGTCGCGTCGCGCTGTTTCCTGCGTGCCGATGGCTGTCGTACGTCCTCTCGTGACCGACTGGCCTCAAATGCGTTTGAGCGTATTCGTCGCTTCCTATATATGGGGAGATTGATCTTTTTCTATTCAATAGGTTGCGGCTGGTGTAGACTCAGGTTGGCATCAGACTTCCACTCAGACGCTTGCGGCAAAGTCCGGAACGCTCTTCGGCTGCGGCCGGTTGTGCAGATCAGATATATGGACAATCGATCGATCAGAGATCTTCGTCAGAGATTCGCCTCAAGGATGCTTCTCGTCTCCTTCTCGGTACTGCTCCTTTCGGGCTGCGCGCATTTTGAATCCAGCGACGTCAAGCGCGGGGACCAGCATTTGGCTGCCGGCAAGTGGGAGGAGGCGAGTCTGGCCTATCGGCAGGCTCTCAAAGACGCGCCGTTTGATGTTCCCTTGCAGGAAAAATACGCGCTGGCCCGGGAACGGGCTGCCGCACAGTATGAAGAGCGGGGAAGAGCGTTCTTGAAAGAACGCAAAATTGAGCTGGCCTTGGAGCAGTTCAAGCGCGCATTGGCCATAGAACCATCGAATCCGGAGCATCAGTCCGGCCTGACGGAAGCCTTGCGCTTGAAGGAGGCCAGGGATCAATACCGCGAAGCCGATCGCCTGGCCCAACTTGGCCGCGTTGATGAAGCCATGGAGGGATTTGCCAAAGCGGCTGAACTGGACCCCTCCTTTCCCGAGCCTTTGGAGCGTATCGCGAAATTGACGGAGGATCAGCAAGCCCGGACCCGTGACGACCACCGGAAGCAGCCGATCACCCTGCGATTTCGCAATGCCGGACTCAAGGAAGTCTTGGAAGGCATCGGGAAGGCGGGTGGCGTCAATCTGATCTTCGATCGCGATGTCCGAAATGATCCGGTGACGATCGCAATCGAAGATACGCCGTTCGATGACGCCATGAATCTGATTTTGAACAGCAACAATCTATTTTCGCGAGTGGTATCGCCGGGCGTGATGATCATCAG
>DIHJ01000100.1:22626-45732 GCA_002420105.1 Nitrospira sp. UBA5699 | reverse complement strand
GGCATGCTCGACTCGAAGCGCATGCATGCGAACGAACAGATGAATACGATCGTGATTCGCGATCAGCCCGAAAAACTCGAGATGGCGGAGAAGATCATCTTGGCGAATGATCGCCTCGATTCCGAAGTGCTGTTCGATGTCGAGGTGCTCGAAGTGGATCGTACGGTGGATCAAACCTACGGGCTCAGTTATCCCAAGCAGGTTGCGGCGGCGTTGGTGCCGCCGGGATTTGCGGGAACGATTGCCGGCGACGTCGCCCCGCAGTTTACAGTTCAACAACTGGCGAGCCTGGGGCAGAGCAATTACCTCTTAAAGCTGCCGACGAACGTGCAGCTGGATTTCTTCAAGCAGATTACCGACGCCAAGACGCTTGCGTCCCCCAAAGTGCGCGTCGTGAACAACAAGAAGGCGGAGATCAACATCGGCGATAAGCAGCCCATCCTGCTCTCCACGACTAACGTCCTGCCAGGGCAGGCGGCGACCGGCGCCGTGCCGACCACGTCAACGGTAACCTCCATCGAGTTTCGCGATACCGGTGTCAAATTGACGGTTGAGCCGTCGATCCATCTGGGGAGCGAACTCTCGCTTAAAATGAAAATCGAGGTCGTTCGACTCGGGGAACAGGTGACGCTTCAGGCGAATCCTCCCATTTCTCAGTTCAAGTTCGGCAACCGGTCGGCTGAGACCATGCTGAACGTGCGGGACGGCGAAACCATTGTGCTCGGCGGTTTGCTGCAGGAGGAGGACCGCCGGACCCGCGTGACGATCCCCTGGCTCGGCGATCTTCCAGTCATCGGCAACCTCATCAGCTCATTCAAGACTCAGCGCGTGACGACCGAAGTGATCCTGACGCTGACTCCTCACATCGTTCAGTCGATGACGCCGCCGGGCCTGAGCAAGCAGGCCTTCTGGTCCGGGACGGAGTCAACCTATTCGACCGGAACGATGTTCACGCCTCGCGGCAAGCCGGTGGCGACCACCCAACTGACCAAGGGGACCCATGCATCGATGGCCCAGTCTGCGGCGGGGACGAAGGCGGAAATGACGGGGAGGCCCCCGTCCGCCGCCTTGAGCAAGATGCTGGCGACCGGCCCTGCAGCGTCCATCAGACCGGAAGATTCCATCGTCCGAGTGGGCAGCAAGTTCACCTTGGCGATCAATGATGAACGTCTGCGGCCTGATAAAGAAAGCGTGTTTCACCTCCAGTACGATCCCACGGTTCTGGATCTGAAGTCGCTGGTCGACGCAGAGCTTATCCAGCTTGACCGACCGGAAGCGTCTTCCGCCTCGGGAGAGGCGGTCGTGGCGTTTCGGGTTGCGTCATCGGCTCCCCGGGCGGCCAACGGGGGCAGATCGGTCACCGCCACGTTTCTTGCTCTGGCTCCCGGCGTTTCTCCCGTCCGTGTTGCGCTGATGGAGCCTGCCGGCGAGCCGTCCGCCGGACCTTCGTTCGAGGGGAAGGGGATCGTGAGGGTGCGGTGAAAGAGTCGGGGGTTACACTCTTGGAGTTGCTGGTAACCCTCACGATCGTGATGATCCTCGCTTCGGTCGCGCTTCCGTTGAGCCGGGTTTCCGCCAAGCGATCGCACGAAATCGAACTTCGGCAACATGTGCGGGTGTTGCGGGCCGCCATCGATACCTTCAAGATGGAATGGAATCGTGACGGGGATTTGCTGATCGGTCCTCTCTGCGTCAAGAACAAGCTGACGTGCAAAGATGTCGCGAGCGTCTACGGATATCCCAAGTCGTTGGACATGCTGCTGGGAATCAAGCTTACGAGTGAGGAAGCCACTGTTCGAGGGACCACCATCAGGCGGTATTTGAGGAGTCTTCCCCTTGATCCGATGACGGGAAAAGCCGACTGGCAGCTGCGCTGTTATAAGGATGCCCCGAATACATCCAGTTGGTGCGGCGACGATGTGTACGACGTGATGACCATGAGCCAGGACACGGCATTGGATGGAACGAAGTATCGCGACTGGTGAGCGTGACATTCATGGCTCAGAAGGCTTTACCCTGCTTGAGCTCATGATCGTCGTGTCGATTATCGGCATTCTGGCCACTATTGCCGTGCCGACCTATCAGGCGTCGGTCGTAAAGGCGAGAGAGGCCGTACTGCGCCAGGATTTGTTTACACTCCGAGACGTGATCGATCAGCATCGGGCGGATCAGGGTAAATATCCTCCGTCGCTCCAGGCGCTGGTGAGCGCCGGTTATCTTCGCGCGATTCCCAAGGATCCCTTTACCCGGTCCGACTCCACGTGGCAGGAGATGACGGAGATGACGGAGGGCGGGATCTTTGACGTATTTTCCGGGTCGGAGTTTGTCGGTACGAATGGAACGCCGTATAATCGCTGGTGACCATGTTGCGGAATGTTCATAGCGTCCCGTCAATCAGGCGACAACCGCGCGGCGGCTGCTGCGGTTTTCCGACGGCGCGAGTCGTGCTGTTTGCTCTGCTCGGCGTCATGTCTGTTTCAACGATCGGCTGCGGTGAGTTGGAACCGATCGTCGAGCCGGAGATGGTGGACCTGCAACTTACCGTCGACACGCTCAAGACGCAGGTGCGTGACGCGCAGCGTAGTCTGACGGAACTCCGGGCGGAACTCGACTCCCGCCGCCAGGAGTTGGCCGATGCGCAGGTGGCCCGCGCTCAACTTGAAGGACGGGTGCGGGAAGCGGAACGGCGGGTGTCCGAAGCCCGTCACGTCATCGAATTGCAGCGGGAAGAACTGATCGCCGCTCGGACGGAGCGGGAACGGGTATTTCGAAGCAGTTCCCGATTGCAGAATCAACTGAGGCAACTTCAGAAAAAGTCGCCGAAATCGTCAAATCCGGCGACGGATGAACAAGACGGCATTCCGGCACCGACCGGGGCGTCGATCCGGAAGGGGCAGAAGGCGGTGGTCGTCCCTTCGATTCCGGAGGCTCCGAGGGCGACGGCACAGGCGCCCAGGGTTCTCGCCACGCCCGCTTCTTTGCTGCAGGATATTGACGTGCCGGGGCGGGTCGATGAGAGTCAGGAGGCGGGATC
The DNA here is from genome assembly GCA_002420105.1 of Nitrospira sp. UBA5699. Classification (GTDB taxonomy): domain Bacteria; phylum Nitrospirota; class Nitrospiria; order Nitrospirales; family Nitrospiraceae; genus Nitrospira_C. The sequence continues at coordinate 42,698 of DIHJ01000100.1, read as the reverse complement.
TTCGATCCGGCGTATTTCCGTGAAGCCCGGCGATACCCTGTGGAGCATTGCCCGCAAGCACGGCGTTTCTCTCGACCGGCTGCGGGCGCTCAATCATCTAACCGATAACCAGATCAACGCGGGCCAGGCTCTATTAGTACCTCAGAAGCGGAATGCTTCCGACCGGTCGGGCGAGCGCTCCCAGTCCAATCCGTAACGCCTGTAGGGGCTGTTTCCGCCATCACGCTTGAGTTGTCGCCATGGCCTTGTATGCGTACAGAGTGGCACGTCCGGACGGATCGATCCTGGAAGGTCAAATCGAGGGAGATGAAGAACAATTCGTCCGCGCCAAGCTGGAGGGGCAAGGCCTGCTCGTGTTCAGGTTGCAGCGTCGGGGGGCGGCGGGCAGCCGGCCGCTTCCCGGAGTCAGCGCGTTTCGAGGACTGCCTCTGGGCGAGTTTCTGGTTTTCAACCAAGAATTGCTGGCCCTAATCAAGGCCGGTCTCCCCGTGCTCCGGGTGTGGGATCTGCTGATCGAGCGCGCCCGGCATCAAGGATTCCAGCAAGCGTTGCGGATGGTCCGCCAGGATATTCGCGGCGGCTCCTCCGCGTCGGAGGCCTTGGCCAAACATCCTTCATATTTTTCGGAACTCTACGTCGCCACGATCAAGGCCGGCGAACAATCCGGCAATCTTGTCGACGTGTTGCAGCGCTTCATCACCTATCTGAAGCTGATGATCGGCTTGCGCCAGAAGGTGGCGAAAGCATTGGCGTACCCGGGGTTTCTCGTTCTGGTGGGCGTGGCCGTTGTCGGATTTCTGTTGAGCTATGTCATGCCGACGTTCGTCTCCGTATACGCGGAAACGGCCAAGTCGCTGCCGGCCGCCACGCAGCTCCTGATCGACCTCGTGTCCACCGTCAAGGTCTATGTTGTTCCGGGTTTCGCGTTGTGCATCGCGCTTCTATTGGCCGGTCGGGCCTACTATGCCACGGTGAACGGGCATCTCGTGATCGATCGGTTCCTCCTGCGCGCGCCGGTTCTGGGGGCGATTTTCATCAAGCATCATACGATTCAACTGGCCCGGACGTTGGGGACGATCCTTGCCGGCGGTACGCCTCTGGTTGAGGCGCTGCATATTACGAAGAGCGCCATCTCCAACCGGTTTATCGCCGCCGGAGTCGCCGATGCGGTCGATGAGATCCGCGAAGGCACGACGCTGGCCGCCGCGCTGGATCGGCCGAAAGTGTTTCCGAAACTGGCGATGGAAATGTTGTCGGTCGGCGAGGAGACAGGTTCTCTGGAAGCCATGCTGCACGATATCGCCGAGTTCTACGAAGGCGATCTCGATCTCCGGTTGACCCAGCTGACGACCTGGATCGAACCGGTTCTGTTATTGATTATGGGAGTTGTCGTCGGAGGAATCGTGGTCATCATGTATCTTCCCGTGTTTCAGATGGCCGGCAACGTGTGAGATGAACGCGGAGTGACCGGAGCAGGTCGTCCGATGACCGCGAGAGAGCCGTCAACGAGGCGTATATGGCTCGAAGCATGACAAGGCCGGCACTGGCCGATATTTTGGTCGCGCAAGGGATGGTCCCCAGACATGTCGTCGAGCAGACGTTGAACCGTTTGGGGGGAGTCACGGCGGACCTCGGTTCGACGTTGGTCGGCGAAGGGGCGCTCTCGGAGGAACAGCTCGCGCGGGCGCTCGCGTTGCAATTCGGGTTGCCCTTCGACCCGCTCGCCAATTTCCGTGTGGATCAGGCCTTTTACGACAGGCTGTCGGTGAAATTGATGCAGCGACATCCGTTCGTGCCGATTGCGGAGCAGGGCGGCCGTCTGACAGTCGCGATCCCCGATCCTCAAGACCTGTTGGGCATCGATGAACTGGAGTTGTTGCTCGGCCGCGAACTCGACTTGGTCGTGTCCCCCAAAGCCGCCATTCTCGCCGCGTTGGAACGCAGCGAAGGATCGAGCCAGGTGTTGCGGGAGTTGGAGGCGGAATACCGTTCGGTTCTGGTCAAGGAGGACGAGCGCGGCGAGGAGGTGCTCACGATCGATCACGCCGGCGAGGATCAAAGTCCCGCCGTCAAACTCCTCGATTCCATCCTGCTGAGCGCGATGCAGCGACGGGCCAGCGACATTCACATTGAGGCGGCCGACCGGGCGACGAAAGTGAAGCTGCGGGTCGACGGCATCCTGGTTCCCGCGATGGAGCCGCTGGACATCCGTCTGCATGCCCCGCTCGTCTCTCGGCTCAAGGTCATGTCGGATCTTGATATTGCGGAGCGACGCGTTCCGCAGGACGGGAGCTTCCGAATGAGATTGGAACGGAAGACCGTCGACTTCCGTGTCTCGATTCTGCCGAGCGTGTTCGGCGAATCGGTCGTCATCCGCATTCTGGATCGGGAAGCCATCAGCACCGGCGTCTCGACGCTGCGGCTGGACCGTCTGGGATTCAACGAAGAGGATCTGAAGCGGTTCCGCCGCGCCATCACCCGGCCCTACGGCATGGTGCTCGTCACCGGACCGACCGGAAGCGGAAAGACGACGACCCTGTACGCGGCCATCACCGAAATGAACATCAAGGAAGACAAGCTGATCACCATCGAAGACCCCGTTGAGTATCAGCTGCCGGGCGTGGTGCAGATTCCGGTGAATGAAAAAAAAGGTCTTACGTTTGCCCGCGGCCTCCGTTCTATTCTGCGTCACGATCCGGACAAGATCATGGTGGGCGAAATCCGTGATTCTGAAACGGCCCAAATCGCCATTCAGTCGGCGCTGACCGGCCATTTGGTCCTGACGACCGTGCACGCCAACAACGTGTTCGACGTGATCGGGCGATTCGCCTCGATGGGCATTGATGCCTACAACTTTCTCGCGGCGTTGAATTGCGTGCTGGCTCAGCGGCTGATTCGGATGGTGTGCCAAGGCTGTCGCATCCCCGTCAGGATCGACAAACTGTTGGCGGAGGAATCCGGGCTGGATTATGAGGAATACAAGGACGTGCCGTTCTATCAGGGCAAAGGCTGTCATGAGTGCCTGGGCACGGGTTATCGCGGAAGGCAGTGCATCACGGAGTTTCTCGATCTCACCGATGAAATCAAGGAAATGATTCTCGCGGAGCGCCCGCTTTCCGAAATCCGCTATCGGGCGGTCACGGGCGGCATGATCACGCTCCGGCAGTCGGCGTTGCGAAAAGTCATCGAAGGCGGGACTACCTTGCGCGAGATCAATCGCGTCACATTCAGCGAGGAAGGGTAAGCGATGTTGGGGCTGTGCGGGAGTCGACCGAGGCAATGCCTCAAGATCGGAGCGGAGATCCTGGCGTGGGGTGAAGCGTCCCGGACCTGGCGCGGACGGTACCGGTATCGATGCGTCGTGTCCCCGGCGCCGCCCGGAGCGGTCAGGCTGTCTCCCATCGACCCGAATGTCACCGACGGGGCCGCGTTGGAGGAGCGCCTTCGGGCCTTGACGGGGCCGTCGAAGCCGCTTCGCGTCTTCGGACGCACATGGCTTTCGGACATGCCTCGTTCGATCACGCTGGTCTTGCCGGATCTGGCCGTGCGCGCCACCGTCATTCAGCTGGAAGAACTGCCTGCGCGGGCGGAAGAGCAGGAAGCGCTCATTCGCTGGCGTCTTGGGCAGGAGCAGCGGCTGCCTCTGGCCGGAGCCAAGCTCGTGTGGCAGGTGTTCCCCCCTCGGCAGCCGAGTGGAAACGTCTATGTCGTCCTGGTGATTGCCATTCAGGAAACGATCCTGATGCAGTACGAGTCGGCCTGTGAAGCGGTCGGGTTGCAGCCCCAGGAGGTGTCGGTGGCCAGTTTCCGCCTGTTCGATCTCTGGCTCAAGGCGGCAGGAGGGTGGAGACGATTGAATCGGGACCTTGTCTGGATCGCGGTCGCGGACGGGGCTCTGACGTGTTTTGTCATTCACGAGGGGCGGCCGGTATTCGTGCGGACGAAGTTACTGACCGGCGAGCCGGCGTCGACCGGAGAGATGCGGGGGCCAGAATGGGTCGAAAAGATTGTCCGCGAATCCGGGACGTCGCTCCTGGCTTGCCGGGAGCATCATCCGAACTTTCATCCCGCGAATCTGGTGCTCGTGACGGACTGCGATGTGCCCGGGTTGGAGGCCGCGCTGGGCAATGAACTGGGCGTGGCGACGGAGCAGCTGCACTGGGACTACGTCGAAAGCCTGGGATGGTCCCGTGCGGGAGGAAGCGCGTCGTTGGCCGCTCTTCCCGTTGTGGCAGGCTTGGTCTAGGGAATGCGACACACGAGATCGGTTCTCACGCAGATCGCGGACCGCATCGGAAGCTTCCGGTGGCAGACCGGCGGGATGCGCTACTTTCGTCTCGAACTCGGCAGCCGTTACCGGGCATATGTCGAACCGGTCCGCCTGGTGTTACAGGCCGTGTGCCTCGGGCTCGCCGTCTGGATGCTGTGGTGTGCGGCACAGACCGCGATCGCCTTTCGTGACCTGCGTGAAATACAAGCGCGCCTGGACCAGGTTCGTGCCCAGGATCGCCAGCTTCTCGCCGAGGCGCAGGGGGAAGGGATCGATCTTTCCGAGGCGTCGTTGCGGCAGTTGCCCGACGAGGTCGGCTTGGCGAACCAGTTGCTCGCGAAACGCAATTTTTCCTGGACCCAGTTTCTATCGGGACTCGAGGAGGCCATTCCTCCGCGTGTGTCGATCAAGAGTGTGCGGCTGGACCCCGGCAGTGCGGTCATTCATCTGACCGGAGCAGCGGTCACGGTGGAAGACGTGACCGCGCTGACGCTGAGATTGCAGACGCATCCGGTCTTTCACGATCCGGTTCTCGGGCAACACCACGCGGGAAACGACGGGCTTGTGGAATTCGACTTGAAATTGAGATATCGCCCTCAGGGGGCATAGCCGGACATGCCGAATCTGCTGCAGCAAGAACTGAGGAAGCCCCACGGCTCCCTGATCCCATGGGCCGGATTGGCCGTGATCCTCTTCTGCGCCCTCTGGGCCGTAAAGTCGCTTGGAACGGACACCGCGGAGCAGACCCGGTCCCGGCTGGAAGCGGAGTGGCTGCAGGCCAGGAGAGAGTACCAGCATCATCAGGAGGCCCGACGTGCGAAGAAGGATCTGGCGCAGGTCTGGGCGGCTCTGCCTGAAGAACGGGATTTTGCCCCGCTGGCGCTCGGCATTACCGAAGAGGCGAAGCGAAACCATGTGACGTTGCCGGCCCTTTCCTATAAGACCGAAGCGACCGCCGTCTCCAATACGAGCAAGGGGCTGCTGCAGGGTACGATGACGGGCCGATACGAGGACCTCCGGCGGTTTCTCTACGACATTGAAACGGCGGAGGAACTCGTTTACATCGAGGACCTCGACCTGATTCGTTCCTCGACGCCGCAAGACCAGCAGCTCACATTCAGCATCAAGATCGCCACCTTCCTGCGGGGGGAAGCCGGCAAGCAGGCCGTGCAATAGTTTGGGTGCGTCATGAACGGTCGCCAGCGGAAAGTTGCGGCGTTAGCGGTACTCGGACTCACCTGGGCGGGACTGCTGGCATGGCAGTTTCTCACATGGGAGGAGCCGATTCGCGTGCCGTTGACGAACGTCTCCGGGCCCAAAGCGGGCGCCCTTCAGACTCGCGGAGCCTCGGGGACGCTGCACGTTCAACTCGAACTTCTCGCGGCAGCCCGCAGCCAGCGGGAAATGGTCTTTGCCACACCCAGGAATATATTTGCCCTTCCCGTCGTTGCGGGAACGGGCGAGGGCGGGCCCGCCGAGCTCTCGGATCTCGCCCTTCGTCAACAAGCGGCCGCCGCCGAACTGGCGCAGTTTCATTACTTGGGTTTTGTCCGAATGGGAGAGCCGTGGCAGAAAAAACAGGACCTCGCGGTTCTGACGAAGAACGACGACCTCCACCTGGTCAAGAAAGGTGAGACCGTCGAAAATCATGTGCTGGTCAAGGCGATTACCCAAGAAGCCGTGACCTTGCAGGATCGCGATTCGCGGGTGGAATACACCGTCATGCTGTCGGAAGAGCCCGTGACCCAGTAGGGAGTGAATCGTGGGGAGGCAGGCTGCAGATCGGTTGCAGAACCAGCGAGGGGTCACCTATCTGATGCTGATGTTCGCCGTCGTCCTGATCGGCATCACCACGACTGCCGCGGCAAAACAATGGAAGGCGATGGTTCAGCGGGAACGGGAAGCCGATTTGCTCGCGAAGGGCATGGAGATTCAGAACGCGCTGGCATTGTACTCCGCCGCAAGGAAAGCCGGCCGCGTGATGCCGGGAGACATCTATCCCCAGTCACTCGTCGAGCTGACCAGACAGCCGAAACCGTTTCTGCGCAAGGTCTATGGCGATCCCATGGCCCGCGGAGATTGGGAATACCTCCGCGCGCCCACGGGCGGGATTATGGGAGTGCGGAGCAAGAGCCGGTCGAAGCCGTTCCGGCAGCACGATTTTCCCGAGGCCGTCCGTCATTTCGAGGGGCGCGCCTCCTATTATGACTGGGTATTTCAGTACCCCAATCCGTCCATGGCCGGATCGTTTCCCCAGGTGCCGGCTCAAACCCCGCCGGGGGCGGCCTCTGAGCCGGTGGCCGGAACTCCGCCGGTCGTCCCGCCGATGCCTCAGGCGGATGTGGGTCCGAGCCTGTAGCCCGCTTGAACAAGTCCACGGCACGACAGGCTCGGTCGTTTCGGTCGAGCGTCGCGGGAACATGAAGACACGCATGCGCATTCTGATCACAGGCGGGGCGGGGTTTCTCGGCAGTCATCTCTGCGACCGGTTGGTGCAGTCCGGCCACTCGGTGATCTGCATGGATAATCTCCTGACCGGGCGCATGGAGAACATCGCCCACTTGTTGGGACATGAGCGGTTCGCGTTTCTGAAGTACAACGTCTGCGATTATTTGCACGTCGAAGGTCCTCTCGACGCCCTTCTGCATTTTGCCTCTCCGGCCAGCCCGCAGGACTATCTGGAATTTCCGATCGCGACGCTGAAAGTCGGCGCCCTGGGAACCCACAAAGCACTCGGTCTGGCGCGCGCCAAGGGGGCGAGATTTCTTCTGGCCAGCACCTCGGAGGTCTACGGCGACCCCCTCGTGAATCCTCAGGCTGAATCGTACTGGGGGAATGTCAATCCGATCAGCCCCCGGGGCGTCTACGACGAAGCAAAACGCTTCGCCGAAGCCATGACGATGGCCTATCACCGCTATCACGGAATCGATACGAGGATCGTCCGGATTTTCAATACGTTCGGTCCCCGGATGCGGGCGAACGACGGGCGGGTGATTTCGAACTTCATCGTCCAGGCGCTGGAAGGGAAGCCGCTCACGGTGTTCGGCGGCGGGCAACAGACCAGGAGCTTCTGCTACGTGGATGATCTCGTTCAAGGTATCGTCGCGCTCTTGCTGGCCGATTCGGACAGGACGATGGACCAACGGACCGACAGGAAGTTTCTCCTGACGCAGACCGGAGCCTCGGACGGCCCCAGTATTCACGACCCGGTCAATCTCGGGAATCCGCGCGAACTGACCGTCCTGGAGATTGCCGGGCTGGTGCTGGACCTGACCGGCTCATCGAGCCCGATCACCCACCATCCGCTTCCCACGGACGACCCCAAGGTACGCCGTCCCGACATCGGCCGGGCCCGTACCCTGCTCAAGTGGGAGCCGCAGGTTGCTCTTGAGGATGCCCTGAGGAGGACCATCGAGTATTTCCGGACCGTGCTGCACCGAGAGGGGTGATCGACCGGCTTCCACGCCCTGTTTTCGCGGATTTCCAGCCGTCGGGCGCCTTGACCCGTCCGAAACTCCCACTGTATCCTATGGAGCCGTCCACGATTTAGCGTGAGGAGCCTGCCTGTATGTCTGACCATGACAGTTCGATCGACACTGCTTCCGACACAGCGCTCGTAGGGGAGCAGGCGGAATCTCCCGTCCAGCCGATCCCCGAGTATGTCGACGAGCTCGTGACGCGCGCGAGACGCGCGGCCAACCGACTGGCGACATTGTCGACGTCCGTGAAAAATCAGGCGTTGTTAGTCATGGCCGATGCGCTGGAAGCGCAGTCCGAAGCGCTGCTGGCCGCGAATACCCGCGATCTTGAAGCCTTCGAGGCCACGCCCGAAAAACAGGCGATGGCCGACCGGTTGCGCCTCACTCCGGAACGCGTGGCGGACATGGCCGCCGGGCTTCGAGAGGTGGCGAAGCTGCCGGACCCTCTCGGCGAGATGCCGAAAATGTGGACGAGGCCGAACGGCATGCAAGTGGGAAAAGTGCGGGTCCCCATCGGGGTCATCGGCATCATTTACGAATCGCGTCCCAATGTCACCGCCGATTCCGCGGCGCTCTGTTTGAAGTCCGGCAACGCCTGCGTGCTGCGGGGCGGCAGCGAAGCCATTCATTCCAACACGGCCATCGCCGCCGTCCTGTCCGAAGCGGCGGAGAAGGCCGGTGTACCGGCCGGAGCCATCAGTTTCGTGTCCAGGCCCGACCGCGAACTGGTGCCGGTGCTGCTCAAGAAGGATCAGTTCATCGACCTCATCATTCCGCGCGGCGGCGAGTCGCTGATGCGGGTGGTGACGGAGCATTCGACCATTCCCGTGATCAAGCACGACGCCGGGGTCTGCCACATCTACGTGGACGACGATGCGGATCCCGCAATGGCCGGGGAGATCTGCTTCAATGCGAAGGTGCAGCGGCCGTCGACCTGCAATGCGATGGAGACGCTGCTGGTGCACCAGGGAATCGCCAGAACCTGGCTGGCCGGTTTCATCGACAAATTGACGGCAGCCAAGGTCGAGGTGCGCGGTTGCCAGAAGACCTGCGCCCTCTCGTCGGCGGCCAAGCCCGCGAGCGAGAGCGATTACGGCAAGGAGTTTCTGGATCTGACGCTGGCCGTGAAGGTGGTCAAGAATGTCGATGAAGCGATGGAGCACATTGCGCAGCACGGCTCCCGACACACGGAAGCCATCATTACGACCGACTATCAGAAAGCCATGAGATTTCTGCGCGAAGTCGACGCCAGTGCCGTGCTGGTCAATGCCTCGACGAGGCTCAACGACGGCTACCAGTTCGGCCTGGGCGCCGAGATCGGGATCAGCACCTCGCGTATCCACGCGCGAGGGCCGATGGGCCTGGAAGAACTCACCTGCTCCAAGTTTATCGTGCTGGGGAGCGGGCAAATCCGCGAGTAGATGTCTGCCGATCCGCTCGTCCATGCCCTCCGGACCCCCGGTCACATCAGATTTCCCTCCAATCTTTCCTACCGGGATGATCTCGAACGCGCCGGCGGGCGGGTCTTCCGCCAGCCCACCGGACATCTCGTCTTCTCTCGGGCGGACGGGCGGCGGTTTCTCGCGACCGATCCTGCCGGCAATCCCTTGCATGAGTGCGAATGGGGAGCGGACGGGAAGGGCGGGACCGTGCTGCTCCGGGCCAGAATCAGGTTGGACTGGGGGGCCTGGGTCGGACTCAAACCGTCCGGCTTGGTGAACGAAACCAGCCTGAATCTGGCGACAAAGCCCGGCTGGCAACGGTTGACCGCCGACGATCTGCGGGGGATGGCCGCACGGGCGCTCCGGGTTCCGCTCGATGAGGTTCGGTGGTTCTATCGAGACGAGGACCTGCTCATCGGGCCGACGGGGCGGGCGACGATCCGGCACCGGAAGGATGCCTTCTATCTCCTCGAAGACGGCGATTTCGGCCGGGCGCGGTTCATGTCCTGCATGGGTGCGATGCACTGGGCCGCCATCGATTTCCTTCCCGTCGTCGAACTCTTCAAGTCGCTGCTGCCCGGGACCGGTTCGGCCGTCTTCGAGCTGATCCGCGGACTCTACGACGATCAGACCGAAGGGGCGGCCGTTCCCCGGCTTCTCCGGTACCGCGGGATTCCGACCTATCCGTCCGAAGCCGCCTACCGTCTGTTCAGCAGTTTCTTCAGACCTACCGCGCGCGGTGGGAGCGATCCGTTCGCGCTGTTCATGGATCCGACCAGGGCGCATCAGGTCGAGTGGGCGCCGACACCGACGCAACCTCGCCGATACTTTGACGCGGCATCCGGTTCCTGCCTGACGGTGCAAGGCGGGACCCTTCAAAAAGTGACGCTCGCGCAGGATCCGGCCGGCTTGTCGTACATGAATCCGAAAGGTCGCCGCTTCGTCCCCTGTGACCGGTCGGTCCGTATTGTCGACGGAAGGGCGGTCATCAGGGACCGCGATCAGGAAACCGTCCTGGCGGGGACATTGCCGCAGGAATGCCGGGAGGAGCCGCCCCAAGCCGTCTCGACAAGTCCGGTCGATTGGCGCTCGCTCTTCGTCAAAGGACTGCCTCCGATTCCGCCGCAGGAAGCGTACGGGGCGGTGCTGCTCTATCCCGAAGACGAGACGGAGATTCCGGAACTCTCGGCGCAGCCGTTCGTCGCGGACTACATTCAGGATCTGGCCGAGCAGGACCGGGAAATCGGATCGCTCCTTGCGAGGGCCGAACGGGTGCTTATCGAGAACGGTGATGCGGCTATCGCAACCTGCATTCTGTTTGACCGGCCGCGACGCTATACGGTCCTGGTACGGGTCCCGGCGTTTGCGCAGCGCCAGGCGCAACAGCTCTGGAATCAAAGCGCGGAACTGCGGCGATGGGAGTGGCTGGCGAACATACGGTTGTTGCCGACGGGACAGGAACCCTCCGCCTCGGAGGAGCGGTTCGACCTCATCTATCATTGGATTCCCTATCCGTTGGACGGAAACGTTCCCGTGTTGACGGCCCGTCTTCGGCGGCTCGAGAGCGCGCTGCACCATGGAGGTCAGGCCTTTGTCGTCGGGCCGGCCGCTCTGAGCGCTTTGTGGAGACCATCCGGACTGTCGGTCTTCTGGCAGGAGGCGGTGGAACAGTTGCCGACCTTCCGCATGCACCGGACGATCTTGCCCAAAGCTCGACTGAAGGCCGGGCTGACGCTTTTTCACGTCAGGAAAAGCTGACGCCTTGCGTCGGGGACGAATATCGATTACCGTCAGGACCATGAACGAACACATTCCGGATCCGGCCGCCGAGCCGGACGACAAGATCCTCATCTACTGGGAACGTGAATACAGCACGGCGTTGGCGCCGGAGCGCTTGAAGCTGGATTTCCTGCCGCATCGGCCGCTCCTGTCGGGGATGTCGCTCGACGAGCAGCGGGCCACCGCCGCCGGCGGATACAAGGTCATTCCGGATGACTGCGGACCGGTGCGCGCGGTCGGGCAGTACGGCTGGTTGATTCGGTCCCCGGTCGACTGCAAAATCCGGCGGACCGCCGACGGGGTCAAATGGCAGGCGCCGCCCATTCTTCCCGAAGAACGGCTGCTGGGGTACAAGTCGTTTTCCGGCACCTACGTCGACCTGATCCTCAACAGCGGCTATCCGAAGCTCTGCTGCGGGATCCGGTTCTATTACCCGAAGCATATCGGGTTGATGATGAAGGACATCCCGAACCATTTTTACCACTATCCGGAACGGACGTTCTTCGTCTGGGAAGGCATCAAGACGCAGGAGTACAAGCGGACGCCGAATGTCTATGACTGGCTTCCGGACTACGAGGCCTTCACCGCGAACTTTCTGCTCCAACTGACCAAGCCGACGACCATCAAGCGGGGCGATCCCATCGGCCTCGTGGTGCCGGTTCTTCTCCCCAAGCAATTCGCCTTGGAGGAGCTCAAGCCGCGGTGACATCCAAGGCGATCAGCGCCGAGCTTGACAGGGTTCCTTCGGTCTCAGTAAGATGCGGCAACCTTTAATGCTCATCCTGAGAGGTGAGCAAGGAGCGCATATGGGCCCCCGCCAGGCCGTCGTCGGGCGACAACCGGTAACCTTCTCGTCGAATGTCGACGGGGAGGTTTTTTTATGCCCGGAATTCTTATGACAATGTCCGCGCAACATGACCGGCAGCAGGAGCGATTGGTGATGGAATCGGGCGATATCGCCCGCGCCATGACCCGCATCGCCCACGAAATCCTCGAGCGCAACAAGGGGGTCAAGGACCTGGCGTTGGTCGGCATCCGGACGGGAGGCGTGCATCTGGCCCATCGCCTGGTCCGGCGGATCCACGACATCGAAGGCGTCACCGTTCCCATCGGGGAGTTGGACATCACCCTGTACCGCGACGACCTGGCCTTGCGGAAGGAGCAGCCGGTTCTCCGGAAGACCTCCGTGCCCTTCGATATTTCCGACAAGATTATCGTGCTGGTGGACGACGTGCTGTTTACGGGACGGACGATCCGCGCCGCGATGGACGGCTTGATCGACCTGGGACGGCCGGCGGAAATCCAGCTGGCGGTGTTGGTCGATCGGGGCCACCGGCAGTTGCCGATCAAGGCGACCTACATCGGCAAGAACATCCCGACGTCACGGGAAGAACAGATTCAGGTGCTGTTGGAAGAGGCGGGCGAAGACGATCGGGTCGTCATCCTCAAGGCGTGAAGGAGACGAAGCTATGAGCCTCAAACGGAAAGATCTCCTGAGCTTGGCCCCCCTGTCGGCGGATGACATCAAGCTGATTCTCGAGACGGCGGATTCCTTCAAGGAAGTGACCGGACGCGAAATCAAGAAAGTCCCGGCGCTGCGCGGCCGGACCGTGGTGAACCTGTTTTTCGAGCCCAGCACGAGAACCCGAACGTCGTTCGAACTGGCCGCCAAACGGCTCAGCGCGGACGTCATCAATTTCTCGCCTTCGTCGAGCAGCGTCGTCAAGGGGGAAACCCTGCTCGATACCGCCCGCAACATCGAGGCGATGCAGGCCGACATCATCGTGCTGCGGCACCCGTCCGCGGGGGCCGCGGAGGCGCTCGCGCGCGGCGTCAAGTCTTCGGTCATCAATGCGGGCGACGGCTGGCACGAGCATCCGACCCAGGCGTTGCTCGATCTCTACACGATTCGCGAGCGGGGATTGCCGTTCGAAGGGCTTCGCGTCGCGATCGTCGGCGACGTGGCCCATAGCCGGGTGGCGCGATCGAACATCCACGCGCTGTCGAAGCTGGGCGCCGAAGTGCGGGTGGTCGGTCCTCCGACGATGATGCCCTGGGGCATCGACAAGCTGGGCGCCGGCGTGTACTACAACCTGGACGAGGCGTTGCGCGGCGTCCAGGTCATCATGATGCTGCGGTTGCAGCTCGAACGGCAGGGGCGGGCGCTGTTTCCGACGATTCGGGAATACGCGCGTCTGTACGGGTTGACGGCGGAACGTGTGAAGCTGGCGGATCCGGGGGCGATCGTGATGCACCCGGGGCCGATCAACCGGGGCGTGGAAATCGCGCCGGAAGTCGCCGATAGTTTGTCGTCGGTCATTCTGGATCAAGTGGCGAACGGCGTGGCCGTTCGCATGGGCATTCTGTACCTGATGTCGGGAGCAAGCTGAACGTGACGATTGTCATTACGGGCGGGCACATCATCGATCCGGGGCGCTTCAACGGCGTCGGCGATCTGCTGATCGAAGAGGGGAAGGTGGCGGCGGTCGGTCCGGGCGTCAAAGCGCCGGCGGGAGCCAAGCGGATTGCGGCCAAGGGGCGGCTCGTCGTGCCCGGGTTCGTCGACCTCCACGTGCATTTTCGCGAACCGGGATTCGAGTACAAGGAAACGATCCAGACCGGTTCGGCCTCGGCGGTGGCCGGCGGGTTCACGACCGTCTGTTGCATGCCCAACACGAATCCCGTGAACGACAATCAGGCCATCACCGAGTTCATCCTCGAGCGCGCGCGCGCGGCCGGGCTGGCGAACGTGCTGCCCATCGGCGCCATCACGAAGGGGTCGGAAGGGAAGGAGCTGGCCGAGATCGGCGATCTGCGCCGCGCGGGCTGCGTCGCGATCTCGGACGACGGCAAGCCGGTCATGAACAGTCTCGTGATGCGCCGGGCGATGGAGTATGCCCTGGCTTTCGATGTCCCGGTCGTGGACCATTGTGAAGATTTGCACCTGGCCGAAGGCGGATGCATGAATGAGGGGCTGGTGTCGACGGAGTTGGGCCTCCCTGGTATCCCCGCGGCGGCGGAGGACGTGATGGTGGCGCGCAATGTGTCGCTGGCCGAGCTGACGGGCGCCCGGCTGCATCTGGCGCATATCAGCACCGTCGGGTCGGTGCGCATGGTGCGCGAGGCGAAGTCGCGGGGCATCAAGGTGACGGCCGAGGCCTGCCCGCATCATTTTACGCTGACGGAGGAGGTCGTACGCGGCTTCAACACCCTGGCAAAGATGAATCCGCCGCTCCGTACCTGGAACGATGTGCAGGCGATCAAGGAAGGATTGCGCGACGGCACGATCGACGTGATCGCGACGGACCATGCTCCCCATGCGACGCAGGAGAAACAGCAGGGCTTCACGGAGGCGCCGTTCGGGATCGTCGGGCTTGAAACCGCGCTGCCGCTGACGCTCGCGCTGGTCGACGAAGGCGTGCTCTCGCTGGAGTCCGCGATCGAGAAACTCACCACGGCTCCGGCGAAGGCCTTCGGTCTGTCGAAGGGGACGTTGGCCGTCGGCGCCGACGCCGATGTCGCCGTTCTCGATCCCCATGCGCAGTGGGAAGTGGACCCGGCCAAGTTCCGTTCGAAGAGCCGCAATACGCCGTTCGCCGGGTGGAAAGTGAAGGGGGCCGTGTTGGCGACGATCGTCGGCGGCCGCGTCGTCTTCGAGGCGCCGGGGGCGGCGTGAGCGTTCGCGCCGGGTGGGGGCTGACGTGCGCGCTGAGTCTCGAGCTGCTCGCGCTCGGCATCTGGGTCGGCGGGTTGATCGTACTGATCGGCGCCGTGATTCCCGCGGTGTTCAATACCTTCGGCGGACAGGATTCCGGCGGATTGTTTCTGACGAAAGCGTTTGAAGGGTTCAACCGTCTGGTGGTCGCGGCGATCGCGGTACTCGGCCTCTCGCTGGGCTATCGCCGGTGGAACGGGGAGCCCGCCGCTTCGGTGAGCCGGGGAGAAGTGATCGTGCTGGCGCTCATGGGGCTGATTGCCGCGGTGATCATTCTGGTGCTCCATCCCCAGGCCGCCGCGTTGCAGGCCCAGGCGTTTGCACTGAAGGACGAGCAGGCGAGAAAGGCCGCGTTCGAAGCCTTTTTCCGGCTCCATATGCCGATCCGCTCGCTGTATATGGTGAATCTGGTGCTGGGGATGGCGCTGTTGGTGATGAAAGTCAGGCGGTCGTATCGCAGGGAGGGAGTGCCCGCGTGAAGAAAGCGCTGTTGGCTCTGGCGGACGGGGCGGTGTTCGAAGGCCGCGCCCTCGGCTATGAAGGCGAGGCGGTCGGAGAGGTGGTGTTCAACACCGCGATGACCGGCTATCAGGAAGTATTGACCGATCCCTCCTACAAGGGGCAGATCATCACGATGACCTGCCCGCACATCGGCAACTACGGCGTGACGCCCGAAGATGTCGAATCACGCCGCATCTGGGCCGAGGGATTCGTGGTCAAGGAAGCCAGCTCGGTCGCCAGCAACTGGCGCAGCCGGCAGCGGCTGCAAGAGTATTTGCAGACGTCGAAGATCGTGGGGATCGAAGGACTGGATACGAGGGCGCTCACGCGGCACTTGCGCGAGCACGGCTCCCAGCAGGGGCTCATTACCCATGTGGAAGGCGATGTAGGGCGGGCCGTCGAGAAGGCCAGGCGGGCTCCCGGCATCATCGGGCGGGATCTGGCCGCGGAGGTGACCTGTCGGCAGACGTATCAGTGGGCGGACGGGTCCGGCGAGTGGGTTCCGGCGGCGAACGGCCATGTGCCGGCGGCCGCGCGGCGATGGCGGGTGGTGGCTTACGACTTCGGCGTGAAGCAGAATATCCTCCGGCGGCTCGTCGACGTCGGTTGCGACGTGACGGTAGTGCCGGCGTCGACGACTGCCGAACAAGTCGACGCGCTGAACCCCGACGGCATCTTCCTGTCGAACGGGCCGGGCGATCCCGAGGGCGTGCCCTATGCCATGAAAGCCGTGCGTCAACTGATCGGGCGCCGTCCGATCTTCGGCATCTGTCTGGGCCATCAGATTCTCGGCTTGGCCCTGGGGCTCAAGACGTACAAGCTCAAGTTCGGTCATCACGGCGCGAATCATCCGGTGATGGATCTGCGGACCAGAAAGGTCGAAATCACGTCGCAGAATCACAATTTTGCCGTGCAGGCGCCGGGTTCCATTCAGGCCGTGCCGGCACGCCCTCCGCTCGTCGAGACGGCGTTCGGAAAGGTGGCTGTCACCCATGTGAGTCTGAACGACCATTCGATCGAGGGGATGGCCTGTATGGATCTGCGGGTCTTTTCGGTACAATATCACCCTGAGGCGTCCCCCGGTCCCCATGACTCGGCCTATTTGTTCACGGAATTCGTGCAGCTCATGGAGAAATCGAATGGGTAAGATTCAGCGGATGTATCTGTCGCTCGCGCTCCTCGGCATCGTCGGTCTGCAGCAGGGCTGCATCACGATCAATCTTCTGGAGCCGGCCGGTCCCGTCCAGGAGGTGCAATTGACCGGGACGGGAGACGGCAAGGTTCTGTTGCTCGATCTGTCCGGCGTCATCAGTTCCCAGGACAAGGACGGGTTGATTCCGCAGCCCAACATGCTCGCATCGCTCAAGGAGGATCTGACCAAGGCCTCGAAGGACGAGAAGATCAAGGCGGTGGTCCTGCGGATCAACAGCCCGGGGGGCACCGTCAACGCGTCGGACATTTTGTATCACGAGATCAAGGCGTTCAAAGCCAGCCGAAAGATTCCGGTCGTGGCGTCGATGATGGATGTGGCGGCATCGGGAGGGTATTACCTCGCGATGGCCACCGATGCGATCCTGGTCCACCCCTCGACCGTGACGGGCAGCATCGGCGTCATCATGCTGACCGTCAATGCCAAGGGACTGCTGGAAAAGGTCGGGGTGGAGGCCAATGCCATCACCTCCGGCCCGCGCAAGGATATGGGGTCGCCGTTCCGCACCATGACGGCGGAGGAGAGGGCGATTTTCCAAAGCGTCATCGATTCCTTCTATCACCGGTTCCTTGCGGTCGTGCAGGAAGGGCGCCCGCAGCTGTCGGCCGATCAGATCAGGAAGCTGGCGGACGGCCGCATCTATTCCGGCGAGCAGGCCAAGGCGGCGGGACTGGTCGATGACATCGGCTATCTGGATGAAGCCATCGAACTGGCCAAGAAGAAGGCCGGGATCGCCGAGGCGCGGATCGTGACCTATCGCCGTCACGGCGAGTACCAGAACAACATCTATTCGCGGATGTTCGGGGCCGGGTCCGGCCTGAGCAGCCTGGCCAACGTGGATCTGCTCTCGCTCGTTCGGGGAGGCAGTCCGCAGTTCATGTATCTCTGGATGCCGTAGGGGCGATATGGCGCAGACCGTTCACGATAAGGGTGCCTGCAGCGCGGAGGCCGTCGAGCGCCTGCTCGCGACCCCGGTCGGTCGCCGCGCCCTGCTGGCGCTGGGCGCGCGCGGAGTGACGGGCCTCTGCACGGCGTTGGGGGCGGGGGCGGCGCTGGGACTCTTCAGCAGCCTCTCGGGCTGCTATCGCGCTCCCGGTACGGCCCGCGACCAGCTGATTTTCTTTTCCGAGGAAAAGGAACTCCAGTTCGGGCTCAGCGCCTATCGCGAAGTCCTGCGTCAGGCGCGGCTCAGCGACAACCCCGAAGCCAACGAGCTGATCCAGCGCGTGGGCAAGCGGATCGCCGAGGTCGCCAACAAACCGGAGTATCAGTGGGAGTTCGCGGTCATCGAGGATGAAAAGATGGTGAACGCCTTCTGTCTGCCGGGGGGCAAGGTCGCCGTGTTCACCGGCATTCTCAAACACACGAAGACCGACGCCGGGCTTGCGACCGTGATGGGGCACGAAATCGCGCATGCCCTCCAGCGGCATGGCGTGGAGCGGATGAGCCGCAGTATTTTGGACCAGATCGCGCAACTCGGCGCGATCGGCGCCGCGGCATCGGGGAACGCGGCCGGCGGCGCCATCCAGGGGCTGCTCGGCGCCTACGGGGTCAATGTCTCCCTGCCGTTCAACCGGAAGCAGGAGTCGGAGGCCGACTACATCGGACTGCGGTTGATGGCGGAAGCCGGCTACGATCCCCGCGAAGCCGTGCCGTTCTGGGAACGCATGAGCGGCTGTCCGAGACAGATGATCGACAAGCTCTGTTTCCGCTCCCAGCACGCGATTCCCGAATTTCTGTCGACGCACCCTTCCGATCTGACGCGTATCAAGCAGATCGAAGCCTGGCTGCCCGAAGTCCTGCCCCGCTACCACGGTTCGGGAAAAGACCACCCGCCCGCGCCGGCTCCCTACAAGCCGGCCATCGGGCCGTTGCCGCAAATGAGTTAAGCTTCCATGCCGAAACGTACCGACATCCGCACCATCCTGCTCATCGGGTCCGGCCCGATCGTCATCGGGCAGGCCTGCGAGTTCGATTACTCCGGAACCCAGGCCTGCAAGGCCTTGAAAGAAGAAGGCTACCGGGTCGTGCTCATCAACAGCAATCCCGCCACGATCATGACCGATCCGGAACTGGCGGATCGGACGTACGTGGAGCCGATCACGCCCGAGGTGGTGGAGAAAGTCATCGAACGCGAACGGCCCGACGCCCTGCTTCCGACCATGGGAGGACAGACGGCGTTGAACGCCACCATGGGCTTGGTGAAGCGAGGCACGCTCGAAAAGTACGGGGTCACACTGATCGGCGCCTCCGCCGAGGCGATTCATAAGGCCGAAGACCGGGACGCCTTCAAGCAGGCGATGCAGCGGATCGGCTTGCGGGTTCCGGAGAGCGGCACGGCGCACAGCCGCGACGAAGCCGTCCGCGTGCTGGACCGGGTGGGATTTCCCGCGATCATCCGCCCCTCGTTCACGATGGGCGGAACGGGCGGGAACATCGCCTACAATCGCGAAGAGTTCGAACAGCTCATCGAATGGGCGCTCGCCATGAGCCCGGTCAGCCAGGTGTTGATCGAACAGTCGCTGATCGGCTGGAAGGAATACGAACTCGAGGTGATGCGGGATCTGAAGGACAATGTCGTGATCATCTGCCCGATCGAGAATCTGGACCCGATGGGCGTCCACACGGGCGACAGTATCACCGTCGCGCCGGCCATGACGCTGACGGACAAAGAGTATCAACGGATGCGGGACGCCGCGCTCCGGATTATCCGGGAAATCGGCGTCGACACCGGGGGGTCGAACATTCAGTTCGGCATCAATCCGGACAACGGCGAGATGGTCATCATCGAGATGAACCCGCGGGTGTCCCGGAGTTCGGCCCTGGCGTCGAAAGCGACGGGATTTCCCATCGCCAAGATCGCGGCAAAACTGGCGGTCGGTTATACCCTCGACGAGATTACCAACGACATTACCGGCGTGACCAAGGCGTCGTTCGAGCCGACCATCGACTATGTCGTGGTGAAGATCCCGCGGTTCGCCTTCCAGAAGTTCAAAGGGGTCGATCCGACGCTGACCACGCAGATGAAATCGGTGGGCGAGGTCATGGCGATCGGCCGGACGTTCAAGGAATCGTTGCAGAAGGCCATCCGGTCGCTCGAACTGGATCTGAACGGACTGGCCTCGCGCCTCGGGTTGGACTGCGGGATCCCGGAGGGATTCGACCGGCCGGGCGCCCTGGAGAAACTCCGCCAGCATCTGCGCACGCCGGTTCCCGAACGGATCTGGCACCTCGCGGATGCGATCCGGCTCGGGATGTCCAACGAGGAGTTGTTCGCGCTCACGAAAATCGACTTCTGGTTTCTGGAGCAGATGCGGGAGATCGTTCGCTTCGAGGACGCGCTGGTCGGCATGGCGAAAGAGGCGCCCGGCACGATCGAGGATGCGGTCCTTTGGGACGCCAAGGCGCTGGGTTTCTCAGACGACCGTCTCGCGCAGCTGACCGGGGCATCCGCCGCAGCCGTCCGCACGCAGCGGACCGCTCGCGCCGACGGCGCGCGATCGGTGACCTATAAGCGCGTGGATACCTGCGCCGCGGAATTTGAAGCCCAGACGCCGTATCTGTATTCCACCTACGGCATGGAATGCGAGGCCCGCCCGACGGATCGAAAGAAAGTCATCATCCTCGGCGGAGGCCCCAACCGTATCGGCCAGGGCATCGAGTTCGACTATTGCTG
>DIHJ01000100.1:19718-22523 GCA_002420105.1 Nitrospira sp. UBA5699 | reverse complement strand
TTCGACTATTGCTGCGTGCACGCGGCGATGGCGCTTCGCGAAGAAGGCATCGAAACGATCATGGTCAATTGCAACCCGGAGACGGTGAGCACGGACTACGACACGTCCGATCGCCTCTATTTCGAGCCGCTGACGGAAGAAGACGTCCTCAATATCGTCCGGCGTGAGCAGCCCCTCGGCGTGGTGCTCCAGTTCGGGGGGCAGACTCCGCTCAAACTCGCGATCCCGTTGTCGAAGGCCGGCGTGCGGATCCTGGGGACCAGCCCCGACGCCATCGACCGGGCCGAGGACCGGGAACGGTTCCGCGATCTGCTCGACAAGCTGGGATTGCGCCAGGCGGAGAGCGGGATTGCGCGATCGGTCGATGAGGCGGTGGCGATCGCCTCCAAGATCAGTTACCCGGTGATGGTCCGGCCCTCCTACGTGCTCGGCGGGCGCTCGATGCAGATCGTATACGATCAGGCCGGTCTCCTCGATTACATGGGGTCGGCGGTGAAGGCGTCCCCCAAACACCCGGTGCTGATCGACCGGTATCTGTCGGACGCGATCGAGGTGGACGCCGACGCCATTTGCGACGGCCGCCGGGTGGTGGTCGCCGGTATCATGGAGCACATCGAAGAGGCGGGCGTCCACTCCGGCGATTCGGGCTGTTCGCTGCCGCCCTATTCTCTCGACCACAGCATCGTGGAAGAGATCCGCCGCCAGATGACGGTGCTAGCGTTGGAACTCGGCGTGATCGGCTTGATGAATGCGCAGTTCGCCGTCAAAGACAACACGGTCTATGTCCTGGAGGTGAATCCCCGCGGGTCGCGGACGGTGCCGTTCGTCAGCAAAGCCATCGGCGTGCCGTTGGCCAAACTGGCCATGAAGACCATGGTGGGGAAAACCCTCACGGAGCTGGGGTTCGTCGCGCCGCCGAAGCCGCAACATCTCTCCGTCAAGGAGTCGGTGTTCCCCTTCAACAAATTCCCCGGCGTGGATGTGCTGCTCGGCCCGGAAATGAAGTCCACCGGTGAGGTGATGGGAATCGATGCGGATTTCGGCTGGGCCTTCGCCAAGTCCCAGGCCGGGGCGGGCGCCATCCTGCCGAGAGGCGGGACGGCCTTCATCAGCGTCAAGGAAAGCGACCGTCCCGCGGCGTTGGAGGTGGCGAGACAGCTGCACCGGCTGGGGTTTGCGGTCCAGGCGACCAGCGGGACGGCGGGCTATCTGCGGGAACGCGGACTTGAGGTGAAGACCGTTCACAAGGTCACCGAAGGACGCCCCCACATCGTGGATCACATCAAAAACGGAGAGGTGGCGCTCGTCGTCAATACCGTCGGAACGGCGGCATCGCATGCCGACTCGCTCTCGATCCGTCGCGAGGCCCTGAACAAGGGGCTGGCGTATTACACGACGATGCGCGGGGCGCGCGCCGCCGTGATGGGCATCGAAGCCATTCTGAAGAAAGAATTGACGATCCGGTCGTTGCAGGAGTATCACCGCAGGGCATAGAGGAAAGATCGATCATGCCGACACCGATTACCAAGAAGGGATACGACGCGTTGAAAGCCGAGCTCGATCGCCTGCGCAAGGTCGAGCGCCCGCAGGTGATCGAAGCGATCGCCGAAGCCAGAGCGCACGGCGATTTGAGCGAGAATGCGGAGTATGACGCCGCGAAAGAGCGGCAGGGCTTCATCGAGTCGCGCATCGCTGAAATTGAGACGAAGCTGGCCGATGCCCGGGTCGTCGAGATCGCGGGACGTGTCTCCGATACGGTGGTCTTCGGAGCCACGGTCTCGGTCATCGAGCAGGAGTCGCAAAGCAAGCGGCAGTTCACGCTCGTGGGGCAGGACGAAGCCGACATGAAATTCAATCGCATCTCCATTCAATCGCCGGTGGGCCGGGCCCTGATCGGAAAGCGCGTCGGCGATTTCGTCGAGGTGAAGACCCCCGTGAAGATGGTCGAGTACGAAGTGGTGGAGATCAAGTTCGAGGAGCTCTAGCGTGCCGCACCCTTCGGGGCTCATCACGCTCCTGACCGATTTCGGCGATCGGGATTGGTTCGTGGCGAGCATGAAGGGGGTGATCCTCTCCATTAATCCCCAGGCAACCGTCGTCGACCTCAGCCATCAGATTCCCGCTCATGCCGTCGAAGACGGCGCCTTCGTTCTCCAATCCTGCTATCGCTATTTTCCGCCCGGAACGGTGCATGTCGCGGTCGTGGATCCCGGCGTGGGGAGCGCAAGACGTCCGCTGGTCGTCAAGAGTGCGCGGTACTTTTTCGTGGCGCCGGACAACGGATTGCTCACGCACGTGCTCGATCAGGAAGGGGAAGTCGAGGTCCGGGAGATCGAGAACAGACAGTACCGGCTCGACGCCGAGGGACATACGTTCGCCGGCCGCGATGTCTTCGCGCCGGCCGCGGCGTGGCTCACCAAACATCAGCCGGTGGCATCGTACGGCCGGGTGACGGGGGACTACCACACATTCAGGGTCACCGCGCCGCACTGGGAACAGACGGCGCTTGCCGGGGAAGTCGTCTATATCGACCGCTTCGGCAACCTCATTACGAATCTCACCGCGCAGCATGTGAAGGAAGTGCGGGAGGTGACCAGGCGCCCGAATCCGCAGATCCGGGTCGCCGGGCACCTGCTCGACGGATTGGTGGGAAGCTATGCCGACGGAGAAGAAGCGTCGCCCCGCGCCCTGATCAACAGCGACGGACGATTGGAAATCTTCTGTCGGGAGTCCAGCGCAAGCGCCCGCCTCGGCGTGAGCCGTCACGAGATCGTGAAGCTGTCCTAGCCCGTATTATTCACGAGC
>DIHJ01000100.1:16463-19591 GCA_002420105.1 Nitrospira sp. UBA5699 | reverse complement strand
CCTCACGCCTCCGCGCGCCGGTCTCGCGACGCGGCTCAGCGATTTCGCGACGAACCGTCATGAATAATGCGGGCTAGCAGCGGTCGTTCCGGTCCGGTACGGTTGGGGGCGCTAGAGGGCGGCGAGGACGATGCGAACCAGTCCGGAGATATCTTCCGTGTCCGCGGAGTGCGTGACCCGGTTGGTCAGACGGTTGTACCCGGCTTCGATCGCGATCAGCGTATTCCAGGAGGACGTTTGCTGTAGGTCCCAGGCCAGAATACCTTTACCCCCCAGGTTTTCGTTGTCGATCAATCTGTCGCTCGACCGTGCACTGGCGTAGTTGCCCATCGCGCTGATCAACAGTCGCCGGCTCTGCTTGTAATGGAGGGCGAGCGAGGCGGAAGGGCCGTCGATCCGCACACCGGACCATTCCTGTATTTCCTCGCGATAGCCCAGCACCGGCGCGATGGTCACGGTGTTGATCGGGTTGAACGAGGCGCTGAGCAACTGCGTGCGAACGTTGCTTTCGGCTCCTCCTCGCAACAGATCGCTGGCAAACGCGTAACTCGACGCCAGCCGGACCTGCCATCGGAGACTCTGGTAGGCGACCGCTCCTTCGAGAGTGTGGTTCTGGGTCCGCTGGGGGGCGATGCCGAGCGGTTCCAGCGCAGTCGAGAGGGAGTTCCTCGCATAGGTCAGGCTCAGTTCCGGCCAGGATGGCCTGGTGAGGGCAAGCCCCATCCGCCCGTAGGTCTGTGCCAGCCTGGCCCGATGGCTCTCTCCCGCGACGTTATTCCAGACCTGTCCGACGGCGCTCCGGATGGTGGCCCAGCTGGCTTTCCACTCTCCCCAGACTTCGCGACCGGCCTGGTCCGGGGCATTCAAGAATCCCTGGCCGGCGGTCCGGTAGGTGAGGCCGTAGCGGAGGGGGCCTCGCATTCCGGTCAACCCAAGCCGGACCATGCGCGTGGACATCTCAGTCCGGCTGTCTCCGGGGATGCGGCTCTGAAGCCAGCCTGCTCCTCCCGAGCTGTTGGCAATCTCGGCTTCCGTGACGAAGGCTCCTTTGAACCAGGTCGCCGTCGCTAAGAGTCCTCTGGTCCTGGGGGCATCGGTTTCCGGTGAGAGGTCGCGCAGGCGGGGCGAGGTGATCGGAGCCAGCGCGAAGGTCGGCGCCACTGAGGCCTGAAAATGCGGCACGGTGGTCGGCTTACCCCCTGCACCAGCGGAGAGCTGCTGTTCAGAGAATAGGGAATCCCAGCGCGAGAGGATCTGATCCGATGGGTGGTCTTGGTTGCCTCGGGCCTGGGTGCTCACGCAGAGGGTCAAGAGAACCAGACTGACAATCTGAAGGGAACGCCTCATGCAAAATCCCCTGAAGGTCCCTGTCCGTATGAAGTCTAGCACTCATGGAAAATCACCCTAATATGTTGAAATCCTGACGCAATTTTGGTCTGTCGGATCGGTTCAGGGGAGCGGTCAGGTTGCGGGGCGAAGCCTAGGCTGAGGGCTTAGGTGTGGTGACGCTTACGATCGACCGGCTGACGATATCGACCATGCGAGCGAGCGTTTTTGCATCTGTAGAGAGGGGCGGCATCAGAACCAGGATGTGTCCCAGCGGTCGGAGGAGCAGCCCCCGCTTTCTGGCTTCCTGGGCGATGCGATGGCCGATTCGCGCCTCAAGAGGGTAAGGGGATTTTCCGGTGCGATCGGTGACGAGTTCGATCCCCGCCATGAATCCCTGCTGGCGGATGTCGCCGACGTGCGGGAGCTGTCGGAGCGGGCGGAGCAGCCGTGTCATCAACCTGATCTTGGGTTGCAGCCGCGCGAGCGTGCGTTCTTTCCGGAACACGTCGAGGTTGGCCAGGGCCACGGCGCAGCCGAGCGGATTCCCCGTATAGCTATGGCCGTGGAAGAACGATTTGAAATCTTCGTATTTGCCCAGGAACGCGTCGTAGAGGGGTTCCGTCGTCAAGGTCGCCGCCAGCGGCATGTAACCGCCGGTCAGGCCCTTGCTGACCGCCATCAGGTCCGGGGTGACGCGTTCCTGCCGGCAGGCGAACAGCGTGCCGGTCCGCCCGAACCCCGTGGCGACTTCATCCGCGATCAGGAGTACATCGTATTTCGTGCAGAGCTCACGAACACGGTTCAGATATCCTGGGGGCTGGGTGATCATGCCGGCCGCTGCTTGAATCAGCGGCTCGATGATGAATCCCGCCAGTTCGCGGTGGCGTTCCCTCAGGATTGTTTCGACCGGTTCGAGGCAGGCGAGCGCGCAGGAGGGATAGGTCAGTTTCAGCGGACAGCGGTAGCAGTAAGGCGGATCGGCTTCCAGCGTGGGAAAGAGTAACGGCTTGAACCGTGCGTGAAAGAGCTCGATGTTTCCGACGCTGACGGCGCCGATCGTGTCGCCGTGGTAGGCGAGCTTCAGGTGGAGAAAGCTGTTCTTGGGGCCGGCCCGAGGGCGCGCCTGCTGCCAATATTGCACGGCCATCTTGAGGGCCACCTCGACCGCCGTCGAGCCGTCGTCGGAATAGAACACGCGCGTCAGCCCTTTCGGCGCGAGCCGGACGAGCTCCCGCGCCAGCCGGATGGCCGGGGGATTCGAGAGGCCGAGCAGGGTGGAATGTGCGATCGCATTCAGTTGTGTCTTGATCGCGCGATCCAGAACGGGGTGCCGGTGGCCGTGGAGATTGACCCAGATGGACGAGGTCCCGTCGAGGTACCGGTTTCCCTTCGTATCGATGAGGTACGGACCCTTTCCCCGCTCGATGATGACCGGCTCTTCCGTCTCCCACTCCTGCATTTGGGTGAAGGGATGCCAGAGGTGCCGGTGATCCCACTCGCTCAATTGCTTCGTTGAACGCTGTTCAGTCATACGGGCAGGATGTTATCCGTCAGTCGTCAATCGTCAATCGTGGGGAGCGCAGGAAGTGCCGGTGCGTACCGCTTGACGCATGACGCGTCATGACCGAACGGACGAGGCGCGGCGCGGATTATACGAGGGGCTGATTGCTTTGACAACCCGGGGGGCAGTTACTATAATGAAACGATTTTGTTGAAGAAATGAGCTAGGATTTGCAAAGCCTCATACGCAATTTCTCTATCATCGCCCATATCGACCACGGCAAATCAACCCTCGCTGA
>DIHJ01000100.1:13454-16387 GCA_002420105.1 Nitrospira sp. UBA5699 | reverse complement strand
GCAAATCAACCCTCGCTGACCGGTTCCTCGAAGCCACAGGCGCTGTTACT
This sequence comes from Nitrospira sp. UBA5699, assembly GCA_002420105.1. Classification (GTDB taxonomy): domain Bacteria; phylum Nitrospirota; class Nitrospiria; order Nitrospirales; family Nitrospiraceae; genus Nitrospira_C. The sequence goes on along the minus strand of DIHJ01000100.1, from coordinate 16,337 downwards.
GCCCGAGAGGCGAAAGAACAGATCCTGGATGCGATGGATTTGGAACGCGAGCGGGGGATCACGATCAAGGCCCATGCGGTCGCGATTCGGTACAAAGCCAAGGACGGGAAGACCTATGCCTTGCACCTGATCGACACCCCCGGGCACGTCGATTTCACGTACGAGGTTTCGCGCAGTCTCGCCGCCTGCGAAGGCTCGCTCCTGCTCGTCGATGCGACGCAGGGCGTTCAGGCGCAGACGATCGCCAACGTCAATCTGGCGATGGCGAACAAGCACGTGATCATTCCGGTCATCAATAAGATCGATCTGGCCAGCGCGGACGTGGAGAATACCAAGCGCTCCATCTCCGACGTGCTGATGCTGGACGCCAGCGATGCGATGCCGATCAGCGCCAAGGAGGGGAGGGGCGTGCCGGAAGTGCTCGAAGCGATCATCGAGCGGATTCCCCCGCCGTCGGGCGATCCGAACGCCCCGCTGAAGGCGCTGATCTTCGATTCCTGGTTCGACAACTATCAAGGCGTGATCGTCCTGACCCGTATCGTGGACGGCGCCGTCCGGCCAGGCATGAAAATCAAGGTGATGTCGAACGGGAGAACGTTCGAGGTCATGGAGGTCGGGCAGTTCACCCCCAAACGCGTCAAGAAAACCGAGCTGCTCACCGGCGAGGTCGGGTACCTCTGCGCCAACATGAAAGAAGTGGCGGACGTCAAAATCGGCGACACCATCACCGATGCCGTGCAGCCGACGAGCGAGCCGTTCCCCGGCTACAAGGAAGTGAAACCGCTGGTCTTCTGCGGCCTCTACTCGACCGATACGGCGAAGTACGAAGACCTGCGCGACGCCCTCGTGAAGCTGCGGCTCAACGACTCCTCGTTCGTCTACGAGCCGGAAACATCGTTGGCGCTGGGATTCGGGTTCCGCTGCGGGTTTCTGGGCCTGCTCCACATGGAAATCATTCAGGAGCGTCTGGAACGGGAGTACGGGTTGACCCTGATCACGACGGCCCCGACGGTGGTCTATCGCGTGACGACGACCAAGGGCGAGGTGCTGGAGATCGACAACCCGGCGGAGTTGCCTCCTCCGAACAGCATCCAGTCGTTCGAAGAGCCGTTCATTCTGGCGACGGTCATCACGCCGGAACGCTATATGGGCGCGATCCTCCAGTTGTGTCAGGAGCGGCGCGGGATTCAGCGCAGCATCCATTTTCTCGACCCGACGCGCGTGATGATCAGTTACGAGATGCCGCTGAACGAAGTGATCCTCGATTTCTACGACAAACTGAAATCCCGGACGCAGGGCTACGCCTCGCTCGATTATGAATTGCTCGGCTACCGCGAGTCCGACCTGGTGAAGCTCGATATCCTCCTGAACGGCGAGGCGGTGGACGCCCTGTCATTCATCACGCATCGCGACCGGTCGTATCCCCGCGGCCGCCAGCTGGCCGAGAAGATGAAGGAATTGATTCCCCGGCAGATGTTCGAAATCGCGATTCAGGCGGCGATCGGCAACAAGATCATCGCGCGCGAGACGATCGGCGCCATGAAGAAAAACGTCACGGCCAAGTGCTACGGCGGCGATATCACGCGCAAGCGAAAGTTGCTGGAAAAGCAGAAAGAGGGAAAAAAGCGGATGAAGGCGGTCGGCAGCGTGGAAGTGCCGCAGGAAGCCTTCCTGGCGATTTTGAAAGTCGGTGAGGAATGAGCGCGGATCCCGACATGCCGACCCGGGAGGACATGGCGCCTCGCCCGCACGACGCCGCGACGGAGACCGCCCCGGCGGTGGCGCAGCCGGCCAGGAAATCGGTGTTCCGGGAGTATGCGGAGGCGATCGTCGTCGCGATGCTCCTGGCGTTCGCCATCCGCGTGTTCGTCGTGCAGGCCTTCAAGATTCCGTCCGGCTCGATGATTCCCACGCTGTTGATCGGGGACCACATTCTGGTCAGCAAGCTGTCCTACGGCATTCAGTGGCCCAGCGACTGTAAATTCCAGATGACGTTCCCGCCGGTCAATTGTTACGCGTCGCACGCGCTGATCGAGTTCGGCAAGCCCCAGCGGGGCGACATCATCGTATTCCGTTTTCCGGAAGACGAGGAAAAGGATTTCATCAAGCGCATCGTGGGGGGGCCCGGCGACACCGTGCAGATCAAGAACAAGGTGGTGCTGGTCAACGGGACGCCGCTCGATGACAAGGCGTTCACGCAGCGGATCGATCCCGGCATCATCGACGGCACGATCAATCCCCGGGACAACTTCGGACCGGTAACGGTGCCGGAGGGGTCGTATTTCGTGATGGGCGACAATCGCGATCAAAGTCTGGACAGCCGGTTCTGGGGATACGTGCGGGAGGAGAAGATCCGGGGCAAAGCGTTCCGCATTTACTGGTCGTGGAGCGGGCAAGGACAATGGAAGGAGTGGGTGCGATGGGAGCGGTTCGGCAAGGCCATTCAGTGAGCAGATCCGCGCGCGACTCGGCACAGCCGGCCGCACCGCATTCGCGGGGAGACAAGCCGTCGTCCGGCGCGCTCCGGAAGCACATTCAGCGGTTCCCGCAGGCGTCGATTCTCGTCATCGGCGATTTGATCCTCGACCATTATATCTGGGGCCGGGTCAGCCGGATTTCGCCGGAAGCGCCCGTGCCGGTGGTCCACGTGGAGTCCGAATCCGTGCGGCTCGGCGGCGCCGCCAACGTGTTCAACAACATTCTGGCGTTGGGGGGGAAGGCGGATCTCTGCGGCACGATCGGAGCGGACGAGGCCGGGCGGATTCTCCTCAAAGAATTGGGCTCCAAGCGATCGGGGCGCGGGGGAGTGGTCATCGACCAGGACCGGCCCACGATCAAGAAATCCCGGGTCATCGCGCATAACCAGCAGATCGTGCGCTACGA
>DIHJ01000100.1:11534-13173 GCA_002420105.1 Nitrospira sp. UBA5699 | reverse complement strand
AATCATCTCGAAGCGACGCAGGCCGCAGGCCTGCACGGCGACGGAGACCAGACGATCCAGGAGGCCGGGGAAACCATCCGCCGGCGGCTGGGCTGCCAGTCGGTGCTCGTGACACGGGGCGAGAAGGGGATGAGCCTGTTCGAGGGCGACAAGGAGTCCTGGCATATTCCCACGCTGGCCCGACAGGTTTATGATGTCACCGGCGCGGGCGATACGGTCGTCAGCACCCTGGCCTTGGCCCTCTCGACCGGCGCCTCGATGCGCGAAGCCGCGATGTTGGCCAATCAAGCCGCCGGCGTCGTGGTCGGCATGATCGGCACCGCGACGGTCTCGTCCAAGCAACTGGCGGAGGCGCTCGGCAGTGACTAAGCCGAAACCGAACGTGACGGTGGTGATACCCGCCCGGTACGGCTCCTCGCGTTTTCCGGGCAAGCCGCTCGCCATGCTCGGTCGGAAGCCGATGATCCAGCATGTCTATGAACAGGCGGCCGCCTGCCGCGCCGTCGCGGACGTACTGGTGGCCACCGACGACGAACGGATCCGGCAGGCCGTCGAGCAGTTCGGCGGTCAGGCCGTTCTGATGACCGGGGAGTTTCGAACGGGCACCGATCGCGTGGCCGGCGTCGCCCGGGCCAGGGCGGGCCGCTTCTTCGTCGATCTCCAGGGCGACGAGATTCCGGTGGAGCCGGATCTCCTGGCCGACCTCATCGAACCGTTCGTCGAATGCGGCGCCGAGATGGGCACGCTGAAACGCGCCATCACCTCCGGCGAAGACCTTCGCAATCCCGCCGTCGTCAAAGTGGTGACCGATCAGCAGGGCCGGGCTCTCTACTTTTCGCGTGCGCCGATTCCCCTGGTCCGGGACGATCCCGACCGGCGGGCCACGAAGGGCTTGCACTACATCCATCTGGGGGTCTACATCTATACCCGCGAGGCGCTCTTGAAACTGGCGGCCTGGCCCACCGGTGTGCTGGAGGAGGCGGAGAAGCTGGAGCAGTTGCGCGCACTCGAACACGGCATGTCCATCAGAGTGTGGGAAACCAGGCACGAGTCGTTGCGGGTCGATACGCCGGCGGACGCCGTCACGGTCGGCGAAACGCTGCGGCGGCTCGAGTCGGACAGGCAGGCTCAAGCGCCGAGCCGATCATGACGGCATGCGGGTCAGAATCATCCGATCGAGACGGACGGAGACCACGATGAGCAAATTCATATTTGTCACCGGCGGAGTCGTCTCATCCCTGGGGAAGGGGCTGGCATCGGCGTCGATCGGCAACCTGCTGGAAAGCCGCGGCCTCAAGATCACGTTTCTCAAGCTGGACCCCTATATCAACGTCGATCCCGGCACGATGAATCCGTACCAGCATGGCGAAGTCTATGTGACGGACGACGGAGCGGAGACCGATCTGGATCTCGGTCATTACGAGCGCTATACCTCGTTGACGCTGACGAAAGAAAACAACTATACGACCGGCCGCATCTACAATTCCGTCATTACCAAAGAACGGCGCGGTGATTACCTGGGCGGCACCGTTCAGGTCGTGCCCCATATCACCGATGAGATCAAGCAGTGCATCATGCGGATTTCTCGGGGGATGGATGTGACGATCGTCGAGATCGGCGGCACCGTCGGCGACATCGA
>DIHJ01000100.1:7954-11451 GCA_002420105.1 Nitrospira sp. UBA5699 | reverse complement strand
AGCCTGCCGTTCCTGGAAGCGATCCGGCAGATGCCCTACGACGTCGGACGCGATAATGTGCTCTACGTGCATCTCACCCTCGTTCCGTATATCGGTGCGGCCGGGGAACTGAAAACGAAGCCGACCCAGCATTCGGTCAACAAGCTGCGCGAGATCGGTATTCAGCCGAACATTCTGCTCTGCCGCACCGACCGGTACATTCCGCCGGAGATGAAAGCCAAGATCGCGATGTTCTGCAACGTCGAAAAAGACGCCGTCATCACGGCCAAGGACGTGGAGACCATTTACGAAGTGCCCATTGTGTTCCGGAAGGAGGGTTTGGACGAACTGATCGTCCGGCAGCTCAAGCTGGAGACGGGCCCGCCGAATCTCCGCGAGTGGGATGCGATGGTGCAGAAGATCAAGCATCCGAAGCACGAGATTGCGGTCGCCCTCGTCGGGAAATACGCGGGGCTGAAGGAATGCTACAAGAGCCTGGCCGAGGCCCTCGTGCACGGCGGGATCGACCATGAGACGCGCGTCAATATCAACTGGATCGAGTCCGAGGACATCGAGCGGCAGGGCACCGAACGGATTCTCCGCGAAGCCGACGGCATTCTGATTCCCGGCGGATTCGGCACCAGGGGCATCGAAGGCAAGATCACGACGATCCGCTACGCGCGGGAGCGGCAGATCCCGTTCCTCGGCCTCTGTCTCGGGATGCAATGCGCGACGATCGAGTTTGCGCGGAACGTCGCCGGACTCGCCGGCGCGAACAGCGCGGAATTCGATGAACGATCGCCCCATCCGGTCATCCATTTGATGCCGGATCAGCAGGGTGTCAGCGACAAGGGCGGGACGATGCGGTTGGGAAGCTATCTCTGCAAGCTCGGAGAGGGGACCCTCGCGCAGAAGATGTACGGAGTGGGCGAGGTGCGCGAACGGCACCGGCATCGCTACGAGTTCAACAATGCCTACCGTGAGCAGCTTACCGCGAAGGGCCTCGTCTTAAGCGGGCTGTCGCCGGACGGCCGGCTGGTGGAAATCGTCGAGCTCAAGGACCATCCCTGGTTCCTGGCGACGCAGTTCCACCCGGAGTATTCGTCGCGCCCGCATCGCCCGCATCCGTTGTTCAGCGGGTTTGTCGGGGCGGCATTACGGAAAAAGCTGGGCCACTAAGCTGAGATGTTGAAACAGGCTCCCAACATCGTTCTCGGCTCGACAAGATCCTCAACGTAGCCCAGAGGCTACGCCTCCGGTCCTGTCGTCGCCTGCGGCCTTGTTGGATAACCTGTTTGAACATCTCCTGAGGGATGGATAGACTGCGAAAGATGGCGAACCTCGTCGAGATCGGATCCTTCAAAGCCGGACAGGGGCAGCGGCCGTTCCTGATCGCGGGGCCCTGCGTCATCGAGAGCGAACAGCTTGCGATGGATACGGCCGGCCGCATCGCCGAAATCACGAAATCGCTCGGCATCCCCTACGTGTTCAAGTCGTCCTTCGACAAGGCCAACCGCACCTCGATCGCGTCCTTCCGGGGACCCGGCCTCGACAAGGGGCTGGACGTGCTCGCGAAGGTCAGGAAACAGGTCGGCGTGCCCGTGTTGACCGACGTTCACACGGAAGAGCAGGCGACGGCGGCGGGGACCGTGGTCGATATGCTGCAAATTCCCGCCTTTCTCTGCCGCCAGACGGACCTGCTCATCGCTGCGGCCAGGACGGGGAAAGTCGTGAACGTGAAGAAAGGGCAGTTCCTGTCGCCGCTCGAAATGGGCCATGCGGTGAAGAAGGTCGAAGAGTGCGGCAACAGGAAGATCGTGCTGACCGAGCGGGGTTCCTCATTCGGCTATAACAATCTGGTCGTCGATATGCGGTCGTTCCCCATCTTGCGGAGTTTCGGCTATCCGGTCGTGTTCGACGCCACCCACAGCGTGCAGCTGCCGGGCGGAGGCGGCTCCAAGTCGAGCGGACAGCGCGAATTCGTCGAGCCGTTGGCCTGCGCGGCGGCTGGGGCCGGCGTCGACGGGTTTTTCATGGAAGTGCATCCGAACCCCGACGAGGCCCTGTCCGACGGGCCCAACATGGTCCCGCTCCATCAACTCAAAACGCTCCTTGAGCGCGTGATGCGGATATGCGACGCAGCAAACCCACGAAAGTGAAGCGGGCGGTTTCCTCTCCGGCGGGCCCCAGGTCCAACGGCGGCAGTCTCGCCGAGGGCAAACGGGTGCTCGCCATCGAGGCCCGCGCCGTCCAGACCCTGATCGACCGGCTGGACGACCGGTTCGGGAAAGCCGTCGATCTGTTGTTCAACTGCACGGGCAAGGTCGTCGTTTCCGGGATGGGCAAGTCCGGGCTCGTCGGGCAGAAAATCGCCGCAACGATGGCCAGTACCGGCACGCCCGCGTTCTTTCTCCATCCGGCGGAAGGCATCCATGGCGATCTGGGCATGGTGGGCCGGGCCGACGTCCTGATTGCGATTTCCAACAGCGGCGAGACGCAGGAGATTCTGGCGCTGCTGCCCTATGTCGAACGGATGGGCATTACGGTCGTGTCGATGACGGGCCGGATGAACTCCACCCTCGCCAAGCACAGCGACGTGGCGCTCGACGTGTCCGTGTCCGAGGAAGCCTGTCCGATGGGATTGGCGCCGACGGCGAGCACGACGGCGACGCTGGCGATGGGCGACGCGCTGGCCGTGGCGCTCCTGCAAAAACGCGGATTCAAGCAGGAGGACTTCGCGCAATTCCATCCGGGCGGCACGCTCGGCCGCCGTCTCCTGGTACGGGTGAAAGATCTGATGCATGCCGGAGAGGAACTGCCGCGGGTGGAGGAGTCGGTGGCGGGCACCGCCGCCATGCTGGAAATGACGGCCAAGAAACTCGGTATGACGACGGTCGTCGATGCCGCGGGCAAACTCGCCGGGATCATCACCGACGGCGACCTGCGCCGGTTCATTCAGCGGGGAGGCGATTTCACCAAAGCCACCGCCGGAGAACTGGCCTCGCGCAATCCCAAGTCCATCGGACCGGAGGATCTCGCCGCCAGGGCCGTGGAGATGATGGAGCGCTATTCCATCACGACCCTGGTCGTGACGGAAGGCGATCGGAAGATCGTCGGCGTGGTGCATCTGCACGACCTGTTGAAAAACGGCATCGTCTAGGAGAGAGTGAACGAACCATGCATCGCGTGCTTGCAGCCTGGAGAGCCGTCGGTCAGGAATCCCTGAACTGGCCGAACTTCATCACGCTGGTCCGCATCCTGCTGATTCCCGTCTTTGTGGTGCTGTTCATCACGCCGACGCCGGATCGCTCGGTCAGTGCCGCCGTCGTCTTCGTCATCGCGTCGGTCACCGACCTCCTCGACGGCTACCTCGCGCGTCGCACCGGCCAGGTGACCAAGCTGGGCAAACTGCTCGACCCCATCGCCGACAAGCTGCTGGTACTGTCCGCCCTGATTCTGTTGGTCAACGTCGATCGCGTGAGCGCGCTCGTGGCGATTCTCGTAATCGCCCGGGAAGT
>DIHJ01000100.1:231-7798 GCA_002420105.1 Nitrospira sp. UBA5699 | reverse complement strand
GCGGAGACCACCGGCAAGTACAAAATGGCCCTGCAGGTCGTGGCGATCACGATGTTGATTCTCGAGGGCACCGAACTGGCCGAACTGGGCAATCTGCACCTGGCCGGCATCGTCACGCTCTACCTCTCGTTGGTGTTCGGGTATGTGTCCGGAGGCCAATACGTGTGGAGCTTTTGGAAGCAGGTCGTGGCCAAGGGGCTGTAGGTCCACTTGAGTGTATGAGCCGTACACGTCTCTTTCAACCAACCTTCAAGAGTCTCAGTCAAACTGCGAATCGAAGGCCCGGCGTCATTTTGGAGCGTCGTTGGGGATGCACGGCACCTGATCTCACAGGATGCTCAAACAGGTCGTCCCGCAAGGCCGCAGCGAGTGAAGGGCCGAGGCGTACCCTCCGGGGTACGGTGAGGGTCTGAATGATGCGAGAACGAAGCTGGCGGCCTGTTTCGGCATCCTGCTAAATCCATGGAAGAAGAAGTCCTCTGGTTTCTGATGGCGATGCTCGGCTACGTGCTGGGCGCCATACCCTTCGGCGTGGTCGTCTCGAAGGCTCTCGGCCTTCCCGATCCGCGAACCGTCGGCAGCGGGAACGTCGGCTTCACCAATGTCCTGCGCGTCTCCGGCAGCAAAGCCGGCGTCCTCACGCTCCTGGGAGACATGGGGAAGGGTTGGGTGATGGGCTGGGCCGCCATGCAGTGGCTGACCACCGAATCCTTCATCATGGTCGTCGCCCTCTCGCCGATCCTCGGTCACCTCTTCTCGCCGTTCCTCGGTTTCAAGGGAGGGAAAGGCGTCGCCACGGCATTGGGCTCGGTCCTCGGCCTGTCGCCGTCGATCGGAACCCTGCTGCTCCTCATCTGGCTGGGAGCGGTCGCGATCTGGCGCTATTCCTCCGGCGGGGCGCTCGCCGCCTTCGGCCTCTTTCCCGTCGTCGCGATCGTCAACGAGCAGCGGCAGGAATTCCTCGTCTTCGCGATCATCGTCAGCGCCCTCGTCTGGATCAAGCACAAGGACAACATCGTCCGGCTCTGGAAGGGGACGGAGAGCAAGATCGGGGAGAAGAAGGCTTAGGGGAGCAGCCAGGCCGTCCTTCTTGCTCGCGGAACGCGCGCCCTTAGAAGGGCCTCGTTTGACGCGCGCAGTGAACGACAGCCTGACTGCTCCCCTTCTTACTTCTTAGGTGGGGGGAGAAGGTGAAGGACCGAACCATTCGCCATGTCGCTGCTTGGTTCCGCAACTCGTTCCGTTCCGGATTTCATCCGAACGGAACTTCGAACAGTGCTCGCCATCGGCTTCGGCGACCGCAACGGCAGGGCCATGCAACCCTTCGCAAGTCGCAGCCAGCCCCACCATCAGCCCATGGCATGAGGGAAGGAGGCTTCATTCGGGGCGCTTGGGACGCTGGCGCTCGGGCGCGGAACAGGGCTAGAGGGAGAGTAGGACGCCCGGCGTGCGGCGCCACCCGCAGAGGAAAGGAGAAGATCAGGGCAGGGTAGAACGCAATGTTGACGACGAAATCAATCGGCCGTTCTGTCTTTCGGTCAGCAACTCCGCGATTTCCCGCTCATCTAACCAGCAGTAACCACAGTACGGAACCTTCCAGCTAGCTTTTTCTCCTTGTCTTCACTCTCGTCGTTTTCCCCTCTAGCCACGACGCAGTCCTCGCTTCGTATCCAAATCGATTCACGTATGTAAAAGTTCTTTACATGTTTACGTGTAATTTTAAGTGATTGAACTCTAATGGAAATCTTTTCGAATGGTGAAAACCAGGGAGGAAGCGTAAATAATTCTTACAAATTTACAACGAGATGAAAAACTCGTGAATGCTTAGTATTCATTTATCGATTCCTAATTTCCCATTGCTGGGAAAGGGTTACGACATACTGGCTGAAGTGAGCCATTCGGGCACGGAAAGTGCGATATCCGAAAAACAACTTTGGGAGCCGAGGCGATGACGGCGAGCGATGCGGTCCACTCACCCTCAAGCTTTGTAACAAGCTAGAAAGGCTGCGGATTATGAGGAAATGGAGTGCGGGTTGCCTGTGGGGTGTGATCTTGTTCCTATGCGTCGGGGTTCAAGAGGCGAAGGCGCTCTCCCTCGATTTCCTGCTGAGTTCCTCATCAGTCGATGTCGGTGACACCGTTACCCTGAGTGCAGTCATCGGGGGATTGGGAGATTTCACGGCGCCATCGCTCGGAGCCTTTGATTTCAATATTGAATTTGACCCTGCCTTGGTTGAACTCACGGCCTCGCCTGTCATCTTCGGCACATTGCTGGGGGACGAGGGCTTTGGCGAATCTCTCTCCGGTTCCAGTGCCGCGTCGGGCTCCGTGAATCTGTTTGCCCTGTCATTCCTGACGGGGGCCGAGCTGGACGCCTTGCAGCCCAGCAGTTTCACGCTGGCAACGTTGTCCTTCAATGCTTTGGCATCGGGCGTGAATGCTTTTTCTTTTTCATCGGTGATCTTAGGTGATGGAGCCGGCGACCCGCTGGTCGCGTCATTAGGCGGTGCTTCCCTCACCATCAACTCGATCACGCCACCCCCTCCGCCGCCGCCTCCTCCGCCCTCTGATGTGCCGGAACCGTCGAGCATCCTTCTGCTGGGGATAGGTATTGCTGTTGGCCGGTTGGTCAACTTCCCTAGGGCTAAGAATCACACGGCTCAATGATTTTGTCCGAAGGTTATTGAAGGGAAGAGCTCTGTCGATTGATTCTCACATCGGCAGGGTAATGCGGTGAACGGAAGTGAGCCTCATCTAGCTGTGGCGTGCTGAGAGTAAAACACAAGTGCGGTTGGTCATCCAATCAAAAGCCAAATTATTCTTAGTTTGAAGCAGTGTGAGGTAATAACTTGCCGCGATGCATTTAACCCAAGAAGAGTGAGGGCATACATGCATTTTCGCACATCAGCAAGCAACAAAAGCAGAACGCAAACATGGCTCATCACCTGTTTCATGGTTCTCGCCTACGGATTCCTCAATGCTGGAGATGCTCCTGCATTTAATATCGTATCGATTGCGCATCCAAAAGATTGTGGTTTGGGCGGCCTCCTTACTGAATTCTTGCCTTCGCTAGTCACTGATATTGGGAAATCACATAAAGAAATAACTGAAGATGCAATTAGAGAATTGGACAACGACAGGTATGGTCCAATTACTGATCAAATGGAAAAGGCCATAGAATTCGTTGTCTTAGACAACATATTCGTAGACGCTGAACTTGGAGGATCTGCGCCCGCACACGTGGATGGGGAAACATTTGGACGTGCACAAGCTAGGCTGTCGAGCCTAAGCTCAGAGGTGGTTGAAGCGCTCAAGACTGCAAAAGATCCTTTTGCAGCCCGTGCAAAGTTGGGACAGGCGCTTCACACAGTACAGGACTTCTATGCTCATTCGAACTGGGTCAATCTTGGCAATTCTGAAGTGCACCCTCAATTCGGCCGACAACCGTTTAACCCAATTTCAGGTTTGGCTGGGGGCGATTCCCCCACCTGTGACTCATTCACAAATGGAGTCCTCAGCACTGCACTTTTGACTACCGGCTACTACGGTAGCAGTTCCGGTCGTGCTTTTATTGGCACGAAATGCCATCATGGTGGTAAGAGCGATACGTTGGTCCCCCCCTCCTCGGTAGCACTGGGGAATTATGCGGGGATAAACAAGGATACGACTTCAACTTGTCACACTCCCACGTCAAATCACGGATTGCATGCACCCGCCGCACTCCTAGCAACAAAAGCAACTCGCAAGTTCATCGAAGAGCTCGAGCCCCTGGTGGGCGCGGCTGGGCTAGATCTCCTTCTCGGGGCCACTCCTCTGACCTTTCAAAACTTTAATGCCTCATCGCCTGTTACTGTCTCGATAAGATTGGATTCTGAGACTGCCAACACAGTAGATCTGAATCCAATGCAAACATTTTCATATCGGAACCTTCCCGCACTTTTCTCCGGAGACACTCATACTATTGTTGTGCGAGGGCTTTCCTCGGCGAGTGTTACAGGGCTTATTTTTTATAGTCTGAATCTGCCCACCCACTTGGAGTTTGTAAGTTATTCAACGAATGTGTCAGGACACTCTGTATCCTTTCCCATCGACGGTGGCCAGGTGTTTGGTAACCGATTATTGTTGCGGCCCTTTGGTGGATTTCCTGAGGTTGAACACAGGATTAAGATTCGAGTCGTTGGTCTAGACGCGTCTCCGGCACGCTGATTTATTTAATGAATCTTCCACAAAAGGCAGAGAGGTGCACATATGCCAAGTAAACGACTTGTAGCCGCGTTCTATCTTCTGGCGGTTTTGGAGTCGGCTTCAAATCCTAATGTGTCAATGGCACAAGCCGTTCGGGCCGTAAACATACTGTCAATTGATGACGCGGCTGGAGCTTCAAGAGTTGTAAGTATTCCGGTTGATTCAACACTTAGCCGTTTGACGGTTGATGCAGATTATCCAGCTTTCGACAGTTATGTTGTCACCCTGCTACGACCCGACGCCTCTATGGTCTTGGTGACAGACCCAGGGGTTATTGTCGAATCCTCGCCAACAAAAACGTACATCTCCGTGAACAATCCCACACAAGGGACCTGGAAAGTCGATCTATCTGGAGGCGGAGCCGTTAACTTGTTTGTGGGTGGACTGTCTACCCTTGATCTGGAGTCCTGTGGATTTGTTCGTGCAGAAGGACGGCCAGGGCACGGCGGCTTTATCCCCGTTCCCGGAGAGCCGCTGGCGAGTCAGCCAAACTTTGTTCTGGCTGCGACGACAGACGGGACAAGTACCGCAAACTTTGACTTTAGAAATACTACGGGACACTTTCTTGAGGCAATTTCGCTCACACGTCTAACTCGATCGGGACGTAACTACTTCTTTGGCCAGGTAACTCCACCGAGCGGTCGATTTATTTGCTACATTACCGGCTTGAACCAAGCAGGCCAGGCTTATCAACGAATGGCGCCGAGAGTATTCTCTAGCCAAACGTTGATTGTGGAACCGCCTCCGCCTCAGGATCTAGTCCCGGGATTTCCAGCAAAGTTTCAATTTGCTGTAACCAACGTGGGTCCTTCAGATGTCATTACGATGTCGGGGTCCGATAGTAAAGGGTTCTTTCAGTCAGTCACTCCATCGCTTGCGACTCTTGCCTCAAACGAGACAATTAATGTTGATGTTCTGCTGAACGTTCCTACGTCGGCTGTTGCAGGTTCTTCGGATGTAATTAAATTAAACGCACTAGGGACTGGAGGATCTAAGAACTATGCTGCCGTGCGAAGTGCAGTCTTCATGCGGACCACCGTTAGCGTTCCTTCAGTGGAAGGCTTATCGCATTCCGCTGCTCTCGCAGCATTGGAAGGTGTAGGGCTTCTCATAGGTAAAGAATCAGAAGCGTCTGCAACGAGCGCCGTCGGCACTGTTCTGAGCCAAAATCCGTCGGCAGGCACAGTTGTGCCGACTGATACTCCGGTCGACCTTACGATCGCTAAACGTGCGACAGTCCTTGGCGATCTTGATAGTGATGGTGATGTAGACAAGAACGACATCAATCTTGTGCTGGCAGCCAAAGGAACAGCGGCTTCTGGCCCAAGTGATCCTCGTGACATTGATAAAGACGGACAGATCACGATTTTGGATGCGAGAAAGCTGACTTTGATGTGCACGAGACCTAACTGTGCGCCATAGGCTTAGGTACCATGAGCGTTTGCGAATGGTCGGTAGCTTAACATGATCATGAAAAGTGCAGATTGTCGGTTTCCCATGCTTAGTGTCGCGGTATTTTTCATATTGGGAGGTTGTGGTCCGGAAGGCAAAACTGACTTAGGAGCAACTTCCACGTCAGCTTCAACGAATGCAGTTCCCGCGGTTCAAGCGGTAACTCACGAGACGAAAATTGAAAATCGGACAGCGCGATCCAGCCAGCCGCGCGTTGACGTCACGGATGATTGCCTGGCGTTTTTGATGAACAAACATCAGCGGGTCGAGGCTTGCGAGAATCCGACGACGGGACAATAGAAAGGAGAGAGGGCGGACATGAGGCGAGCACCGCTATGGTCAAGCATTGTCTTAATTGGACTGAGTGCCATCGTTACAGACATTGCCTCTGCCGAAATGTACCTCGCTGGCCAAGCCGGCTATGCGATGCCGTCCGATCTCTCCGATATCAAGGGGACCGGGAATTCTTCTGGCATCACGTCGACCGATTTGGCGCTAAAGAACGGGTTAGCGTACGGAATCAAAGTCGGAGGCTACTTTCCGGGCGCGGTGAACTGGCTGGGAGTGGAACTTGAAGGCTTCTACAACCAACCCGATATCAAAGCGCAAACTGTCACGCAAACACCTGGCGGGTCACAGCAAGTGGACTCCTCGAGGATGCGGGTGGCTCATTTTGCCGTCAACGTGCTGGCTCGTTATCCAGGAGAGACCTTCCAACCTTATATCGGCATCGGCGGCGGAGTGAACGTTGCCGATATTGCCGAATCGCCCAACACATTTTTCGATGACTTTGTCATGGCGCCTGCCTTGAACGCGCTGGCCGGGCTACGAGTCTTTTTGACCGACCGCATCGCCCTCTTCGGCGAGTTCAAGCACAATCGCTCGACGTTCAAGTTTTCGGATAACGAGTTCGAGGCCAAGTATCGAACGAACATGTTCATGGGTGGGCTCTCGTTTCACTTCAAGTAACCGCTTTCATCAAGGAGGTCTTGAGTATGCGACATCTCATTTCTTGCTCGGTATTGTTGCTGGCCGCATGTAACCTGGCCATGCCGTTCGAGGCGGCTGCCATTCCGCTTAGCGATATGTTTGTGCCCGGCGCATCTTTGACACAAGGGGACAAGGTATTTAGCCACTTCTCAGCAGATCTCGCCCCTGATCCATTACCGACCTTTATCGAAGGTAATACGATTGGCGGTGACCATGGGTTTCAGATCTCGGGGACAGTGATTGATGGTGTTGGAGAAGTCTTTACATCGGTCCTCAGTTTCAAGGTCACCGTCTTGGATCCTGGGTATGACATTGCGAGCTTTACTTCTGCCCTCAACGTCGGGGGGACAAGCACCGGGACGGTCAGCCTTCAGAGTTCTTTCTTTGCCGATGCGGGGCACACGATTGGATTGGGTAGCCTCAACACCATCTGGTCTTCGAGTCCGACCGGATCGCTCACGCTGAGTTCGGCCGTGCCCGAACTGTTCGTGCGAATGACTTTTGTGGAAACCGGACCGCTCGATGGCCCATTTACGGTCCAGGCCAGTTTCGGACAAACCCCCGTTTCGACGGCTGTACCAGAACCCTCTTCCGTTTTGCTGTTCGGAATCGGTCTCGCAGGTTTGATGGCATTGCGTTCTCGACAGAGTGGGCGATGGGCGGTAGAAGTGTAGCGTCCAGTAGGTAGAGTGGTTACTCAGAGGATAGCTCAACCGACGACGGTCGAGCTTCAGATCTTGAGGGGGGAGACAGGCTGCCTCTCCCCACTTCTATAGACACAAGAACTTCCTGGCCACTTGCGTTCTCCCTAGCACCTGCCTGTGTAACTTCCCTACCTCTCGTTGACTCTCTCTTACCCCCTCCATATAATGCCGTCCAG
>DIHJ01000100.1:0-179 GCA_002420105.1 Nitrospira sp. UBA5699 | reverse complement strand
CCCCTCCATATAATGCCGTCCAGTTTCACTTTTGGCCTGGTTTGACCGGCACTTATGCGCGCCTTGTCCAGGGAACACCTCACGAAAAGACTCCGTGATTTCCGGGCCGGGATGCGGCATGCCTTTGCGGCGCAATCCAAGGCTCAGCCGCTCTCCCTGGAAGACATCGAACTCATGGA
>DIHJ01000099.1:11244-11586 GCA_002420105.1 Nitrospira sp. UBA5699 | reverse complement strand
GTCGGGGCCTGCTCCGATGGCGGGTCGGGAGATGGAACGACCTCACAGCCCCCTCTTTCTTCAGGGGGTCCGGTGACCATCGCCGGAACCGTGTCCGGTACCGTGATCAAGGTCGTCGGGGCTCAATCCGGAGCGGTCATCGCTCAGACCGATACCGCCTCCCTGCCCGGTCCACCCCCGTTCCCGTTCTCGTTACCCGGCATTCCGACTGGCGTTCCGGTCAAGGTGTTCTTCTTCAGCGCGGGACAGACGTTCCCCCTCTACATCGGCACTCCTGCAACTACGGTGTTCACCGTCCTGACGGCGGGGCCTCTCGATCTCGGATCGGTCACGTTAAGCACC
>DIHJ01000099.1:0-11185 GCA_002420105.1 Nitrospira sp. UBA5699 | reverse complement strand
GTTAAGCACCGGCGGCGGAAATGCGCTCCCTCAAAATCAGCCGCCACCCGGTTCGATCGAGTTGGGCCCCTTCGACCCGTCTGTTCCTCCCGGAGTCGCTCCTCCGCCTGCGACGCTGAGCGTGGCGGCACCGGGGCCTGCGACCGGATCGGTGGTCGTCAATTTCTCCGTTCAGAATTTCTCCATTGGAAGCCAGGGGCAGCAGCATCTGCACATCAGCGTCGACGGCGGCCCGACCCGTCATTTCTTCAACGGGTCGTCCAATAAGGTGGTGGACGGGAACGGCAATCCGACGGCCGATGTGCAATGGCAAAGCCCCAGTTCATTCCGGCTCAACGGGCTGTCCGTCGGTACGCATCAAGTCACAGTCAGGTTGGCCACCGCTTCCGAGTCCCAATTCGTCAATCCGGAAGCCAATCCTTCCGCAGTGACCGTTACGATCACAAGCCCTCCTACACCTCCCCCGACCGTCAATATCACAAGTCCGTCGGCCGGAGCTTCTCTGCCGTCAGGGCCGGTGGACGTGTCGTTTTCAGTGCAGAATTTCACCATCGGGAGCCAGGGAGCCTCGCATCTCCATATCTATCTCGACGGGGGAGCCGCGGCTCATTTCTTCAATGGGCAAATACTCGATGGGAGCGGCGCCCCTGTCTCGAATATGACCTGGCAAGGGCCGAATTCGTTCCGGATCACCGGCCTGCCGAGCGGGCCGCACCAGATCCGTCTGGCCCTCGCTGATGCGGCGCACCAGGACCTGCAGAATGCGGAAGCCAATCCGCCCACACTGAACATTTCGATTCAGGCGCCTCCCGGCTCATCGACTATCACGGTGACCAGCGGAACCACGTTTCTGTCGAGCCCGGTGACCATTTCGTTCTCGGTGACCAACTTCACGATCGGGTTGCCGGGGACTCCGCACATGCGCTTCTCGATCGACGGTGGCCCTCTTCACGATTTCTACAACGGGGCCGGGATCAATTCAGACAATGGCGTGCTGCTCAGCGATCTCCATACACATTTCGTGCATTGGACATCACCTAACTCATTCGATCTGTTCGGGCTGGCAGCAGGATCGCATCAGGTGCGCCTGGCCCTCGTCGACGGCTCCAATATCGAGCTGGCAGGATCGTCGACGACACACAGCTTTACCGTGCAGCAACCTCCGAGCGGAGACCTTCAGTTGCAATCAGTACTCGGCCCGGTCAGTTTCCCGGTAGGACTCGCTCAGGCGTCGGACGGGCGCATCTTCTTCAACGAGCGTCTCACGGGGAATGTGCGCGTGGTCAATCCGGGATGGGTATTGGACCCAACCCCGTTCTGCACGGTCTCGATTCAAATCAACGGGGAACAGGGGCTGTTGGGGCTCGCGCTTGATCCGAACTTCACCTCCAATCAGACCCTGTACGTGTACTACACGGCATCAGGGTTGGGTAATCGCGTATCAAAGCTGATAAAGCAACCCGGTGGTTCGTGCAGCGAGACAGTTATCCTCCCCAACATTCCGACCAGTACCAACCATAACGGCGGCATCATCAAATTCGGCCCGGATGGCATGTTGTACGCGGTGGTCGGCGATGCGGAGAGTCCGGCCAATGCGCAAAACATCGACTCGCTCGCAGGAAAAATCCTGCGCGTGACGTCGGACGGCTCACCGGCTCCGGGGAATCCTTTTTCATCGAGCGCCAACGCTCAGAAGGTTTATAGCTACGGACATCGGAACAGCTTTGGTTTCACTTTTCACCCGTCGACCGGCCAACTGTGGGAATCCGAGAATGGCCCGGGTGACAACGATGAGGTCAATAGGATCGTCATCGGAGGCAACTACGGCTGGGACGCAAGTCAGCGAGGCGGTTTCTTAAACGACCCTTGTTGTGTTGATCCCATCGTGGTTTTTCATCCTCCGCTCATTGCACCAACCGAGATCGTCGGTATTCCGAGTGGGTCAGCAATATATCCGCCGGCCTATCGCAACAATCTGCTTATGGCATCCTGGAATGACGGCAGAATTCGTCTGATCATTCCGAACGCGTCGAATCCGGATTTGCCGGGAACCAGCACCGTGGCCTATTCGGGCGGGCAGGGCGGACTGGTCAGCATGATGCTGGCCTCTGACGGCTATGTGTATGTGACGAAAGGCGGTACCGGTTTCAGCGACGGCGCCATCTTCAGGGTGGTTCCGCACTAGCTTCCCCCACATCCCTCTCCGGTGAAACAAGGGGGACTGCGAGCACGGCTTGCAGTCCCCCTCTCAGTCTGTTGTACAGTGGCCCGGCTGTCCCATTCTTGAGGGCATAATTCATGGCAAAGGCGCGCGGCGATTCAAAACTGGCGGTGGCGGGTGCGCTCACGCTCGTGCTGGCCATCGCCGGCGTCTTGCTGGTGAAGGAGCCGCTGCGCAGTTCGCGGCCGGTCGGCAGCGGCCTGGAGATGAAGCAGACCACGGGCGAGCAGTTGGTCCGCGCGCGACTATGGGAAGATCCGGTGGCGGCGGTCGAGCGGGCGATCCGGGAGAAGGGATCGGCCAAAGCGGCAAGCGGACCGGAACTCTCCCTGCCCGAACGGCTCCAGCCGCTCCGGGCGGCCATCGCGGAGCGGGTCAGGAGCGGCCAGCGCCTGACCGTCCTGCTGGTGAACACGACCGGCGGCCCCTATGTCGAGAGCACCGAATCGCGGCTGCGAGACCGCTATGCCGTCGGCACGGCGCTCGGCGTGGCCTGTTATGCGCCGGAAGACGAGAGCCATCTCTCCTTCGTCGATTGGGAACGGCAAGGTCCCCTTCAGGGGCTGCCCTATGAATGGTATCGCCTCAGAAAAACCCGCGTCTGCGGAGAAACGGGGTCGCGCGCGGACAGTGTCCTGGTCGTCTGGCTGCCGGACGAAGCGCTCAGTCGCGGGTTCTTCGCGACCCTGACCTCCCTCTCTCAGGGACTCGTCTGCCAGGAGACCGGCAAGGGCGGGTGCCTGCTGACCGAGACCAAGCGCAGGCTGGTGCGGCTGAACCCCGCGCTGCAGCAGGCGGTCACATTCAAGATCATCGGTCCCCGCAGTTCGTCGGCCTACCGCTCGCTTTTGGATGAGGCCGGGACCCTCTACGGCGGTCCGCACGAAGGGGTCGGCGTCTGGCCGAACGCGGACGGCTCGATCGAGCTCTATTCGCCCTGGGCCAGCGCGATGAAAGGGCTGTTGGCCTACGGACTCAAGGCGGAGTCCGGCAGGGGCAAGGCCTGCGCCACGTACGAGGATTGCGA
Source organism: Nitrospira sp. UBA5699 (assembly GCA_002420105.1). GTDB lineage: Bacteria > Nitrospirota > Nitrospiria > Nitrospirales > Nitrospiraceae > Nitrospira_C. The sequence continues at coordinate 7,937 of DIHJ01000099.1, read as the reverse complement.
ACACGAGTTTTACCGCCGGCTCGCCGATGCGAACGTGCGGCTCGCCTACGACGTCGGCTCGGACAATCTGCTGTTCCAGTCGCTGGTCGCCGAATTGGAACGGCGGCAGGTCCGGCTCGGCTGGGATGCCGTCATCCTCATCGGCGAATGGGATTCGTTTTACGGCAGGGCTCTGCCCATCGAGTTCCGCGCCGCCGCCTGCGCCAAGGTGGCGACGTTTACGGAAGCCGACCTGCGGCAGATCCAGGTGCCGGTCGACATCAAGAACTGGTGTCCCACGATCCCGCGCGCGATCGATCTGCAGATCCAGCGGCCCGCCGACTACGAATCGCTCACCCTGAACGTCTTTCGCTACAGCTATCTCAGCGGCCTGGACGGGGAAGTGCCGGGCGACGACGCGGCGCGGGCCGCCCGTGCCGCAAAAGCGGCGGCCGGCGCCCAGGCCAACGACCCGACCAGGGACCGTCCCGAAGGCACCAGCCAGGTCGATTACGTGCGCGCGCTGGTCGCGCGCATTCACGACGAAGGAGAAGGCGCCAGAGCCATCGGCATTCTGGGGACGGATCCCTACGACGCCCTGCTCATCATCAAGGCGCTTCGTCCGTTCTTTCCGCACGCCATCTTCTTCACGGTGGATCTCGACGCGCGCCATCTCCACCCGAGCGAATACAAGTCGACGCGCAACATGGTCATCGCCTCGCCGTTCGGCTTGCAGCTGGACGGGGGGCTCCAGCGCGACGTGCCGCCGTTCCGCAGCAGTTACCAGACGTCGGCGTACTTTGCCGCCTTGCAGGCCGTGGAGCATGTCGTCTGTCGGCCGGACGGTCAGGGGCGGACGGGACCGGGGCCCTGTACCTCCGGCTACCACGTCTCGCTGACGCCGGAGGATCGCATCTACGATGCGGGGTACCATCCGAGGCTCTTCGAAGTGGGCCGGCAGGGTGCGGTGGACCTCAGCGTGGTCGATCAGGAAGGCGTGCGCACGGTTCATCCGCTGCGGGCGGATCTCGCGTACACCGACGGATACGGGCAGTTGAAGCAGGGGATCGGGTTCGACGATACGGTCGTCGCGGTGAGCGTGGTGGTGGCCCTGTTGGCCGGAGCCATCTTCGCCTGGAGCAATCAGCGTCTCTGGCTCTGGGTCTCGCGGAACCCGCGGCTCCCGGGCGCCCTGGCCATCCTCCTCCTGGTCGCCTTCTCGGCCTTCATCGCGTCCGGCGGGGCGACCGCGCTGCTGGCCGATCATGACGAAGGAGAACCCTTTTCCTGGACCGCCGGCGTCAGCATCTGGCCGAGCGAGCTCATCCGCCTTCTGGTCGTGACTCTCTGTCTGGTCCTGCTGGCAAAGGGCATGCGCGATCTCAGAAAGAACAGCGACCTCATCACTCAGGATTTCCTGTTCCAGGATGAGCCCGGCGGCCAGGGGTTCACGCCCCGGACCTTCTGGACTAATTTCAAGCGGGTGACCCACCCGGCCGCGACGATGACGGCGACGACGGTGGATCAGGCCTGGTCCTGGTATCGCGAGGCCAGCAAGCCCGCCCAGTGGCTCGCGCGGACCGTTCTGCTGTTCGTCCTCTATCTCGGGGTGATGTGGGCGCTGGGCTCCTACGTGCTCCTCGACGAGGAATACATCCATCCCTGCCGGGGCTGGCTCAGCTGTCGGGTGGATTGGTTCATGACGCTGAGCAGCGCGATCCTGGTCGTGTTCCTCAATCTCGCGGTGTTCGACGCGGTGATGCTCTGCCGCCGCTGGATCGGCTGGGTAACGGCCTCGACCGGCGGCTGGTCCGACCAGGTCCAGGAGGAGTATCTCCGCGACTACGGCCTGGGCGAGGCCCAGAAAGGCGAGTTCGAGAAGCTGAAGTACCTCGCCGTGATCGACCTGATCGGCCAACGGACCGAAGTGGTCAATCGTCTGATCCGGTATCCGTTCATCGCGCTGTTGATCATGATCGCGGGCCGGAACGATTATTTCGATATCTGGAACTATCCGCTCCTCCTGCTGCTGTCCTGGGCGTTGAACGTGTCGCTGGCGCTGCTGGCGGCGTTTCTGCTGTACCAGGCTGCGAGCGGGGCGAAAGCCGCCATGCTGGCGGGGCTGAGCCGGCAGATGGTCCAGGCGCTCGGCGCCGGCAAGGACCACGATATCCGGATGAAGCAGGTCCAGTTCATCATCGACGAAGTGGAGGCCAACGAGCAGGGGGCCTTCGTGCCGCTCTACCAGCAGCCGGTGATCGAATCCTCCCTCTACGGCCTCGTGGCTCTGCTCCAATACCTGTACGTCCGGTAACGAGCGGCGCATGAGACAGGAACGACTGGGCGGCTTGAAGACCAGGCTGACGGGCGGCACCGACGGCGAGGGCGGCGGCAGCGGGCCGGCCGTGATTCTCCTGCACGGATTCGGCGCGCCGGGAGACGATCTGGTTCCCCTCGCCGATGCGATGGATGCGCCGGCGTCCACGCGCTGGATCTTTCCGGAAGGGCCGCTGTCCCTGAACATGGGATTCGGCGAGTCGCGCGCCTGGTGGATGATCGACATGGCCCGGCTCGAAGCGGACCGCATGGCCGGCCGGCTGCGCGATCTGTCGAACGAGGTGCCGAAGGGGCTTCCCCAGGCGCGCGAAGCGCTGGAGACCTTCCTCCAGCAGCTTCCACGGACCATGGCGATCGACTACACGAAAACGGTGATCGGCGGATTCTCCCAGGGCGCCATACTCACCTGCGACGTCGTCCTGCGCACCGCCTTTCCCTTTGCGGGACTGGTCCAGCTCTCCGGTTCGCTCATGGCCAAACAGGATTGGCGGCCCTCGGTCGGAAAGCGGGCGGGTCTGCCGGTCTTTCAGAGTCACGGCACCCAGGATCCGATCCTACCCTACGCGATGGCCGAAAGGCTGCGGGATGAATTGACCCGTTCCGGATTGGCGGTCGAATGGCACAGTTTCCGCGGAGGGCACCAGATTCCCGAACCGGTGCTTCAGCGGTTGAGTCTCTTTCTTACCAGGACGTTGACGAAGGCATGAACCAGGTGCAGCCGTTCGAGGCGAAGGGAGCCTGAGGCGTCACGATGCTTACCCTGATTCACAAAGCATGCGGCGGCCCGGCCTTGGAACCCGAGACGGCGGTCGGAGAGGTCTGCGCCGTTCCCGTCGATCGCTTCCCCTTTTCCTGTTTCACCTGCCTGGAAGACATTCTGGACGACTCGGAAGTCCGGCTCTCCGAGGAGTTGGGTATCTGATCCGTCCTCGGAGCCGCACCTCGGCGACAACCCGCGGTTGTGGATGAGGAGGGGCATTTGTTATCGTGAGCCTTTCATTTTCCGTGAAGACGAAGGAGCGCTGAAGCGATATGGCCACCAACGATAAGCAGGTCATCTTTTCACTCGTCAATGTCGGGAAGGTCTATCCCCCGAAGAAGCAGGTGCTGCGGGAAATCTATCTCGGCTTCTATTACGGCGCCAAGATCGGCGTCCTCGGATTGAACGGTTCGGGCAAGAGCTCGCTGCTGAAGATCATCGCGGGCGTCGATCCGAACTATACCGGCGAGATCACCCGGTCCAAAGGGTACAGCGTCGGGTTGTTGGAGCAGGAGCCGCAGCTCGATCCGGACAAGACGGTCAAGGAAGTGGTCGAGGAGGGCAAGAAGGAGCTCGTGGCCCTGATCAAGGAGTACGAGGACGTCAGCAATAAGATGGGGGAGGCCTCTCCCGATGAACTCGAAAAACTGCTCGACAAACAGGCGCAGCTGCAGGAAAAGATCGAGGCGGCGAACGGCTGGGAACTGGAAAACGAGCTCGACATCGCGATGGACGCCCTCCGCTGCCCGCCGGCCGATCAGAAGGTCGGCACGCTCTCGGGCGGGGAGAAGCGCCGCGTCGCGCTCTGCCGGTTGATGATTCAGGAGCCGGATATTCTCTTGCTCGACGAGCCGACAAACCATCTGGACGCCGAATCCGTGCAATGGCTCGAACAGCATCTCCAGCAGTACAAGGGCACGGTGATCGCCGTCACGCACGACCGCTACTTTCTCGATAACGTGGCGGGCTGGATTCTGGAGCTGGATCGGGGCCACGGCATTCCGTTCCAGGGCAATTACACCTCCTGGCTGGAACAGAAGCAGGAGCGGCTGGCGCAGGAGGAGAAAGCCGAGTCGAAACGCCGGAAGACGCTGGAACACGAGTTGGAATGGATCCGCATGTCGCCGAAGGCGCGTCAGTCGAAGGGCAAAGCCCGCCTGAATCGCTATGAGGAACTGGTGAACCAGAAGCTGGAACAGCGCACCGACGACCTGGAAATCTACATTCCGCCCGGTCCCCGGCTGGGCGACGTGGTGGTCGAGGCCAAGGACGTCGCGAAGGGGTTCGGCGATAAACTGCTCTATGAGAACGTGAGTTTCAGTTTGCCGAAAGGCGGGATCGTCGGGGTGATCGGGCCGAACGGAGCCGGCAAAACGACCCTCTTCAGGATGATCATCGGCAAGGAGAAGCCGGATGCCGGGTCGATCAAGATCGGCGAAACGGTCAAGCTCGGCTATGTGGATCAGGACCGCAGCTTGGACGGCAACAAGACGGTCTACGAGGTGATTTCCGACGGGCAGGAGACGGTCAAGCTGGGGAAGGTCGAAGTCAACGCGCGCGGCTACTGCGCCCGCTTCAATTTCGCCGGCACCGATCAGCAGAAGAAAGTGAAGGACCTCTCCGGCGGGGAGCGCAACCGGGTCCATCTGGCCCGCATGCTGAAGGAAGGCGCGAACCTCATCATCCTCGACGAGCCGACGAACGATCTCGACGTGAACACCCTGCGGGCGCTGGAAGAGGGCCTGGAGAACTTCGCCGGCTGCGCCGTCATCAGCAGCCACGACCGCTGGTTTCTGGACCGCATCGCCACGCACATCCTGGCCTTCGAGGGCGACAGCAAGGTCGTCTGGTTCGAGGGCAACTACAGCGAGTACGAGGCGGACCGCAAGAAGCGGCTGGGCAAGGAGGCGGATCAACCGCACCGGATCCGCTATCGCAAACTGACGCGAAGCTAGGGTGTCCTACGCCGCATACCAGCCGATCGGCTTGTCCGAGAGATCGACCCACACGCTCTTCACCTGCGTATAGAGATCGAGGGCGTGCCTGCCAAGTTCCCGTCCGTAGCCGGATTGTTTATAGCCTCCGAACGGCATGGCCGGGTGGATCATGTTGTAGGTGTTGATCCACACCGTCCCGGCCTGAATCGCCTTCGCGAAGCGGTGGGCCCGGGAGAGGTCTCTCGTCCAGATGCCCGCCGACAGCCCGTACATCGTGTCGTTGGCCTGCCGGATCAGCTCCTCCTCCTCCTTGAACGGAATCACGGCCGTGACCGGGCCGAAAATTTCCTCCTGGGCCACGCGCATCCGGTTCCGGACGTTTGTCAGGATCGTCGGCTGGAAAAAATATCCCCGTTTGAGAGGCCCTGAGAGCCGCGGGGATTCCCCGCCCGTGAGAACCGTCGCGCCTTCCCGTCGTCCGATCGTCACGTAGCCCTTGATCCGATTCAGCTGTTCGTCCGAGACCTGAGGACCCATCTGGGTTTCGGGTTTGAGCGGATCGCCGACTCTCAGAGACCGGGCCCTCGCCTGGAACCGCTCGAGGAATCGTTCCCGTACCGGTTCCGCGACGAACAGGCGGGAGCCGGCGCAGCAGACCTGGCCCTGGTTGAAGAAGATGCCCATCATGGCGCCTTCCACGGCCTGGTCGAGGTCCGCATCGGCGAAGACGATGTTCGGCGCCTTCCCGCCGAGTTCCAGCGACACCTTCGTCAGATTGTCCGCCGCCGCGCGGGCGATCAGTTTCCCGACCTCGGTCGAACCGGTAAAGGCCACTTTATCGACGTCCGGATGGGACGCCAGCGCTGCTCCGGCGGTCTCTCCGTAACCCGGGACGATGTTGACGACGCCGTCGGGGAACCCGGCTTCCTGAATCAGCGCGGCCAGCTCCATCGCGGTCACGGGGGTCTGCTCGGCCGGTTTCAACACGCAGGTGTTGCCGGCCGCCAGCGCGGGGGCCAGTTTCCACGCGGTCATCAGCAGCGGGAAATTCCAGGGAATGATCTGCCCGCACACCCCGACGGGCTCGCGCAACGTGTAGTTGAGAAGCGGCCCGGGAAGCGGAATCGTGTCGCCTTCGATTTTCGTGGCCCAGCCGGCGAAGTATTCGAACGTCTCGACCACCTGGGGAAGATCGATGTAGCGCGACTCGCGGATCGGCTTGCCGTTGTCGGCGGTCTCCAGTTCGGCCAGCCGCTGCGCCTGCTGATCGATCAACTGGGCCAGCTTGTAGAGCAGACGGCCGCGGTCTCTGGCGCTCACGCGCGACCAGGGGCCCTCGTACGCCTTGCGCGCGGCTTGGACGGCGCGGTCGATATCCGCGCGATCGCCTTCGGCGATCGTGGCAAGGGGGGCTCCCGTCGAAGGATTCGGAGTCGTGAAGGTCCTGCCCGAGCGGGCCGCGACCCATGTTCCGTCGATAAACAGATCGTAGTGGCGAACGGCGGAGGCAACGGCCGGGGCTACAGAGATCATGGGACACCTCCTCTGTAGATAGACTGTGGGGAAAGGGCTATGCTTCACTGTACCACCGAACCCGATTCACGAGCGCCGGATCGGAGGAACCTCAGAGCGTGAAGCCGGTAGCGCCGGTGACCGGAGCGGCGGGATTGATCGGACGGTACGTCGTCGATGCGCTGCGCGCCGGGCGTCCCGCACTGCTGCCCTGATATCCGGAAAGGGTCTGCTGTCGTTTCGACTTCCCGGATGGCGGGAATGGCTCGCCGGCCGTGCGTGCTGCGGGCAGGACCTATGGGACCGCCCGTCGTGATTCGTAACGCGGACCTCACCGGACGACGACGGGAACATCATGACGGCCGCTGACCCTCTCTCGCTGGTTCTCATCGCGTTTCTCGGCATGGCGTTTGTCATGGCCGGGCTTTGGGCGCTGCAACTGGTCGTCCGCAATGCGTCGATCGCCGATGTCGGATTTTGCGCCGGTCTGATCGCGGTGGTGCTCTGGTATGCCTCGCAGGCCACGGGCGAGACGGAACGGAAAGCGCTCGTCGTCCTGATGGCGGGCTTCTATGCGGGACGGTTGGGGCTCCACCTCCTGCTGAACCGGATTGTCGGCAAGCGGGAGGACGCGCGCTATTGCCGCCTGCGCGAAGAGTGGGGAGTCCGTGAGCCGGGCAGGATGTTCGGCTACTTCCAACTGCAGGCCGCGGCGGTTGCAGGGTTCTCCCTGCCGTTCCTCGTCGTCATGCAGAACCCCCGCCCGCCGTTCGGATTCTGGGAACTCGCGGGGTTCATCCTATGGTGCGCCGCGGTGTCCGGCGAAGCCGTCGCGGACCGCCAGCTCGCGCGGTTCCGCGCCGATTCCCGCAACCGCGGCCGGGTCTGCCGCGACGGATTCTGGTTCTACTCGCGCCATCCCAATTACTTCTTCGAGTGGCTCCATTGGTGGGCCTATGTCGTCATGGCGATCGGCGCGCCGGGATGGCCGCTCACCTGGATCGGACCGGTTGCGATGGGATGGGCCTTGCTGAAGGTGACGGGGATTCCGTTGGCGGAGAGGCAGGCGTCGGCCAGCCGGGGCGAGGCATACCGGGCGTACCAGCGGACGACGAACGCCTTCTTCCCCTGGTTCCCGAAGCCGGACCGGCCTATTTCCCGTTGAGGGCCGCGAGTCTGGCGCGGGCCGTGTCCGCTTCTTTGCTCGAGGGGTAGAGGCGGATCACGTCTTCGTAGAGTTGCCTGGCGTGGGGCATGTTCATCTGCCGCTCTTCGAACTCCGCGGTGTCCAGGAGTTCTTTCGCCTTGTCCCCGCTGCAGGCGGCGCAGATGGCCAGCACAAGGACGGCGGCCGTGAGCCGGATCCATGCCGTCATGTCCTCACCCCTTCTATCTATTCCAGCCATTTGGTC
>DIHJ01000010.1:3714-3980 GCA_002420105.1 Nitrospira sp. UBA5699 | reverse complement strand
GCGCGGCGGTGGTTGCGGATGACGCGCAGCATCGCCTCGCGGTTCTTGGCATAGCCGGGGAACGGCCAGAGTTCGGCGGCCATTTCGGCCGACGCGCTGTAGGCCTCGCCGGTCATGATCGCCGTCAGGGCCCCGCAAATGGCCAAGGCCTCGGGGGAGTCGTAGGGAATACCCTGCCGCATCAGCACCGTGCCGAGATTGGCGTAGCCGAGGCCGAGGGTGCGGAACTGGTAGCTCCGTTCCGCGATCGCGCGGCTGGGGAACGA
>DIHJ01000010.1:0-3542 GCA_002420105.1 Nitrospira sp. UBA5699 | reverse complement strand
AGGAACATGTATTCCGAGCAGGGATTCGAGGCGTTGATCCGCCCGTCCTCCGGGCAGGTGTGCCACTCGTTGATGGTCGTGTCGTATTGGGTGCCCGGATCGGCGCAGATCCAGGCGGCCCAGGCGATCCGGTCCCACAGGTCCCGCGCCTTCACGGTTTTGGCGATCTTGCCGTCGATCCGGCGCTTCAGCTGCCAGTCGCCGTCCGCCTCCAGCGCGGCGAAGAAGTCGTTGGGAATCCGGACGCTGTTGTTCGAATTCTGACCGGAGACCGTCTGATAGGCCTTCCCGTCCCAGTTGGTGTCGTACTCGTGAAACACGAAATGCGTGAACCCCTGCTGGGCGTAGGAGAACATCCGCTGGATGTAGGCTTCCGGAACGGCATCGCGACGGGCGGCCGTCAATGCCTGCTTCAGAATCGGATTCTCCTTCGGGTCGATCGAAATCTTCGGGTTGCCCTGGGCATCGACGACGTGACAGGCTTTGAGCACGGCGTTCAAGTGCTGGGAGCAGATTTTGGAGCCCGTCACCATCGCCGCGACCTTCTGCTCCTCGATCACCTTCCAATCGATGAATTCCTCGATGTCGGGATGATCCAGGTCCAGACAGACCATCTTGGCCGCGCGCCTGGTCGTGCCGCCCGACTTGATGGCGCCGGCCGCGCGGTCGCCGATCCGGAGAAACGACATCAGGCCGGACGAGCGCCCGCCGCCGGACAACGCTTCGCCGTCGCCGCGCAGTTTCGAGAAATTCGTTCCGGTGCCGGACCCGTACTTGAAGAGCCGCGCCTCCCGCACCCAGAGATCCATGATGCCGTTCTCGTTGACGAGATCGTCCTCGATCGACTGGATGAAGCAGGCGTGGGGCTGCGGATGCTCGAACGCGTTGGTCGCCTTCACCACCTCGCGGGTCTTCGGATCGACGTAGTAGTGGCCCTGCGCCGGACCGGAGAGTCCGTACGCATAATGCAATCCCGTGTTGAACCATTGGGGGGAATTGGGCGCGGCCATCTGGTGCGCCAGCATGTAACAGAGCTCGTCGTGGAACGCGGCGCTGTCTTCGACGGTCTTGAAATAGCCGTAGGCCTTGCCCCAATGGGTCCAGCAGCCGGCCAGCCGTCCGAACACCTGGCGGGCGTCACGCTCCCCGCCCAGCACCGGTTTGCCGTCCGGTCCCGTGACCGGATTGCCGGCCTCGTCCCGCTGCGGCACCCCGGCCTTGCGGAAATACTTTTGAGCCAGAATGTCGATGGCCAGCTGCGACCAGGATTCCGGAATGTCGATTTGGTCCAACTTGAATACGGTCGATCCATCGGGATTGCGAATCTCCGATGAGCGTTTCACGAACTTCAAGCCTTCGTAGGGACTTTGCCCGGAACGAGTGAATCGCCGTTCTATTCTCACGATCTCTCCTCCCCCAAGTTGGTGTAGGTACTCTATTGGTGGCTTTACCGAGTCAGAAGAACGAGAGGCGCGGATGCCGTAACGCCCATCCTGCGATTCTCCTCAGAAACTGCCTGCCGCCGGTGGGAACGGGGCACGATCCAGCAGGGGCAAGACTACATATAGCCATTCGGAATAATTGTCAATACCAAATGTTGTGGTGTCTCTGGGGAAACGGAGGAAAGCCTGTGGATAACCGATCGTTCTTGCTCAGCGCGGTTTCGGGCGGATTTTCCCGGATTTATCCACAGATTTTGGGCGGGAAAATACCCCCCCCAATTTTGGGGCGCGCCCCGTGGAGGAGAAAAAAACTAAAAGGCCATCCGCCCCAGACGGAGGACGGCCTCATCGACTCCCTTGACGGAAATGAAGCGGCCGCCGATTCCGAGGACGACGACGCGGGTGTCGAAGAGCGTCGTGTCGTAGAGACTCGCCAGTCCCCAATTCCGCCGCACCGTACGGGGTCGGACCAGACTCTCGACCAGCTCGCGGCTGTGGGAGCGAAAGATCGATCTCACCATGTCGCGCTCGCGGTCGGGCCGGGACCGGTCGCTGCGATCCATGGCTTTCCCGAGTTCGGTTTCGACGAAGGCGAGATAGTCGTCCATGGCGGGATTGGAGAGCGCCAGTCCGACGCACAGACTCAGCGTCAGCACGAGCAGGCTGAGACGGAGCAGGCTCACGCCGATTCCCCTTTGACAAAATTCCGCCGCATGATTAGCCTACCGCCACGCATATCACCGGACCGGATCAGTCGATCCCCGCGATCGACCGCACAGGAGGATCAACATGTTCGTTTGGAGCAAGCGCCTCGCGGCAGCCTTGTTGGGATTGTTCGTGCTCATGCTGGGAGTCTTCCTGATCCACGGCGCTCCCGACAGCGCAAGCGGCCTGAAGATTCACACGACGAGATGGATGGCGCTGAACTATATCGGCTTGATCGTCTGGGTGTTCGTCTGGATGATCGACCAGGCGCGCATGCGGGCGAAGAACGTCTGGATCTGGCTCGTCCCGTTCGCGCTGGCGCCGCTCCCGACCTTACTCCTGTACGTGTTGTTTCTCCAGCGGCGCCTGAAGCCGCTGTCATAAGACGGCTTCCACCGCCTGCCCCTCCTCCCTGTCCCCGGGAATCCGCCGGCGGTACTGCCAGACCAGCCAGACCCCGGGCAGCGCGAGCAGGAACGAGAGGAAGAAGAAGTTCCCCCAGCCGACGAGCGCCACCAGTTCAGCCGACGGACGTCCGGAAAAGACCCTGCCGAACGCTTCCAGCGACGAGAGCAGCGCAAACTGCGTCGCGGTATAGCGGTGATCGCAGAGCGACATCACCAGCGCAACAAAGGCCGCGGTGCCCATACCGCCCGTCGCGTTCTCGACGACGATCGACGCAGCCAGCGCGGCGTAGCTCTTGCCGATCCAAGCGAGCGCCATGAAGGACAGATTGGACAGGGCCTGCAACAGCCCGAAGAGCAGCAGCGAGCGCATCAGGCCCAACCTGGCCATGGCCAGACCGCCGGCCAGAGCGCCCAGCAGCGTCGCCGCGATACCGATCCCTTTGACGTATCCGACGTCGCTCGCCGAGAAGCCGATCCCTCCGATGAAGAAGGCCGTCTGTAACGAGCCGGCCACGGCATCGCCGACCTTATAGAGGACGATGAGGCCCAGCAGCCCGTAGATGCCGGGCCGGCTGAACAGTTCGCGCAGCGGCAGCCCGACCGCCTCCGCCAGACTGGCCGGCGCCGCGCCCGCGACGGGCGGCTCCGGGCTCAGGAGAATCGTCAGGATGCCCGCGGCCATCAGGCCGGCGAGCAGCAGATAGGTGCCCGGCCACCCGATCGCGTCGGCCAGCACCAGCGCCCCCGCGCTTGCCACGAGCAGCGCAAACCGGTAGCCGTTGACCCAGACGGCGGCGCCGAACCCCCGTTCGGGCGGCAACAGGAGATCGGTCCGATAGGCGTCGAAGACGATGTCGAGGGAGGCGGACATGAAGGCCACGCCGACAGCCACGATGCCGAGCCATTCGGGATGGCTGCCAGGGCCGGTCACGCCCATCACCGCGAGCCCGACGGCCACGGCCAGCTGCATGATCAGCATCCAGCCGCG
>DIHJ01000102.1:56308-94157 GCA_002420105.1 Nitrospira sp. UBA5699 | reverse complement strand
GTGATCGGCATCTTCGCCGGAAGCCCGATCAATATCCCCGTCACGCGGATTGCTAGAAGGGACACCGTGCTCGAAGACCCACTCGCGGTGTTCGGCTTGTCAGGATGGTGGCCGAGGGCTCAGCGGCTACGCCGGGACACGATCATCGCCGTCAATGTCGGAGGCTGTCTTATTCCGGTCGGCCTGGCAATCTACGAAATCACCTACCTTATTATAGAGAGCTGGCATAGCCTCCCGGGGCTGCTCCTTGCGATCATCATCAACACGCTGGTCTGTTACTGGATGGCAAGGCCGATCGAAGGGATCGGCATTGCGATGCCGGGCATGCTTCCCCCGCTGATTGCCGCGACGAGCGCCTTGCTCCTCGTCCCCGATCAGGCCCCTCCCGTTGCCTTCGTTGCCGGCGTGCTCGGCCCGCTCATCGGCGCGGATCTCCTCCATCTTCGCGACATTTCCAAAATCGCCACCGGCATGGCCAGCATCGGCGGCGCGGGGACTTTCGACGGCATTGTCCTGTCGGGCATCGTGGCAGCGTACTTGGCCTAGCGTGATGGCAGCGACATGCTCTTGTGCACTGGTTGTCGGACTTGCGCCCATTTCCCCTCGACAGCCGGACGATCCATTGACTCCATCTGCTAGCCCGTATATCATCGCGTATATACAAATAGGACTCGGAGGAGGGCATCGTCATGGCCACAAAGAAAACACGGCTCTTTATGAGCGGGAATAGTCAAGCTGTCCGAATTCCGCGGGAGTTTCAACTCGACGGTGACGAAGTCGAGATTCAACAACGCGGCAACACCCTCGTCATTCGCCCAAAAAAACTCTCGTGGGCGCCGCTCATGGACAGTCTGCAGAAGTTCACGGCAGACTTTATGGAGCAAGGGCGTCGGCAACCTGCCGTTCAAAAGCGGAAGCGGCCTTTCGCATGAAGCTGATGCTGGATACCGATATCTGCATCTACCTCATCAAGCAACATCCTCCCTCCGTACTCGAACGGTTCCTCTCGCATCCGGTCGGTGACATCGGAATCTCCAGCATCACCGTGGCGGAACTCGATTACGGCGTCAGCAAGAGCCGGCATGCCACGAAGAATCGTGTCGCCCTCGCCCAGTTTCTCTCCCCCCTCGCTGTCGCATCGTTCGATCGAGACGCCGCAGCCGCCTACGGCCGGCTCCGTGCAACGCTTGAGCGAAAAGGGACACCCATTGGAGCGATGGATCTCTTGATCGCCGCTCACGCGCTTAGCTTGGATGTTCGGCTTGTGACCAACAATGCGAGAGAGTTTCGGCGTGTTCCAGGTCTACGTGTTGAGAACTGGGTCTAGCGAAAGCATCAACCCACCATCCCGCTCGCCGCGCGCCTCTTCGCTGCAAGGGCCAGCAGCCGATTCGACGCGATGAGAACGATCACCAGCGGCGAGGTGTCAGATGTTGGATTGCAAGACCCTTTCCCGGATTTGGGTTGCCCAGGAGTGTCATAGGTTATACACGTACTTGAGCCAATTCCCACGGCTTGTCCTCTCGACAAGCCGTGGTTCCACGCTGGAGTTTGCCCCTTTGACCTCATACCACTGCTCGTTCTTTCTTCTCACATACAGCGGCTCCTGCTTGCCATCAGCAGCAGGGCGCATGACTCGTTGCGCTTCTCTCCAGGAAAGAGCGCATACAGCCCCGCCACACACTACAAGAACGGGTCGAGGGGCCTCAAAGGGGTCGGGAGTCTTTTATCCGTTTGATCGGCGAGCTCGCCAGCAGCGAGGCGCGGACGGCGTGACATGGACGATCTTCCGCAGGAACCGTGTCCGTCCTGTCAAGAAACGACTCCCGCCCCCCTTTTCTTCCCCCCGCTTCGCAATTTCAACTAAGAACGGGTTGACCCAACACTCACTGCCGAGAGTTGAAGACATTCTCGGAACCAGTAAAGATTCCGGCCCCTTTTCTGCTTTCTCCCTGGTTAGGCTGCGTCGCTCGCGCGCGCGAGAGACTCAGCCAGGACGACTCGTACTTGGTCCATTTTATCCTTGTTGTTGGTTTTCCATCGCCTGAAATTCTCCTGATCACTACAGTACGACCGCAACGTGCTTGATTCCACGTTTGTCAAGGAAGCAATCTCTTCGAAGCGTTGAGGATTACAAGCCCGGAGGTCCAGGAGTTTGTTTCTCGTGACATTTCCCTCGGACCCAGTTGGCCCGTTTGTTAGGGTATTGTGAGTGATGGCTCGCGGTTCATTTGCTTCCGAGCCACGGCTGACTGCATCGCTACTATCGTCCAACTGCTCTGCAGGATCGGTCTCCGGGTCCTCCCATCCGAGCGGGTAGTCATCGGGCTTCGTGTATAAATAGTTGACGAGTGTGCGATAGGAGTAATCCAGTTCACGAGCCAGTTCCTTACAAGCATTCTCGACAGTCAATTCTTTCTCACCCTGTAGATCGGCAACCTCCTCCTTCAAGTCCCTCACTGTCCAGATCCTTCCCGATGCATCGGAATCGTCCGGCTCTTCGTCCTCCTCGGACACTGTTCCGTTATTTTCCGACGTCACATCGCCATCGAGTTCCGTTGTCACCTGCTCTAAGGCTTGTCCATTCCGAGCCACAAATTGAGAAGTGAAGTCGACGATCGCACAATCTTCTGTGCCATCTGCATGTGGCCCGCGCATCCCGCGGCCAATCATTTGTTGGTGTAACTCCTTGCTGAACGTGGGCCGGACCATGAATAGACAATCCGTCTTTGGCAGGTCGATTCCTTCGGCCAGCATCATGACTGACACGAGCATCCGCGTCTCAGACGCATCAGGATCTTGGAACCATTCCAAGTTATTCCGAATCTCTTCCGTCGGCAGTTTGCTATGGGCCACTCTCACGCGGACATCATTAGCGAAATATTTGCTCTTTAGCGTTTCTGCATGGTCGATTGTAACAGCGAAGCAGAGGACACGTTGCCGTTTGTCACGGTATTCTTGCCACGCCTTTTCGACTTCGCAGTTTACTATGGGGTTGTCGAATTCCTTAACCCGCGTCACGAGTTCGCTTTCAATATGCTCAGGTCCAGCATGTTCCTTCTTGCAAGCAAAGGTAAAAGTCGTCGGCCATCGTTTCGTCAGTGTCGGGTGTCGCCGACTAAGAAAGCCTTCGCGTTCGAGATCATCCTCGGAGATGTCTTTGCCATACATCGTTTCGGCCCAGCATTTGCCGAATCCACGCTTATCTGGGTGAAGCGGTGTGGCGGTAAGACCAAGCCGTGGAATGTTCCTATTACGGCAGTACTTGAATAGCTCCCAATACAATGTAGAACGGCGATGGAACCGATGACATTCATCAACGACCGTCACATCGAAATGATTCTGGCGATTGTATTTGAGAAGGTGCGGCAGCATTCCTTGTGTGCAGAAGACAACCTGACATTCTTTGCTGCGGCCAAACTCCTTCCGATCTCTAACGCCAGACTCATCTTCTACATGCTGGGGGACGAACCACGCTTTTTCGGGTATAGCGCCATTGATCTGACGACGGATGCTCTTCACGCTTTGCCGAAGTAGCTCGACTCGATGGCAGACCAAGAGGATGCGTGCTTGTGGTTTCTTCTCCAGTAGCCTGCGGATAACCTCAGCCGCCACCAGCGTCTTGCCTGCCCCCGTGGGCAGCTTGACAATTCTGCCTAACTCGAAATCCTGTGGAGTATCCAGCCAGTCCATAATCGACTGGATGATGGGTTCTTGGAAATCCCACGGTGGGCGAGGGCCTTCTGTACGCTCGGCTTCACAGGGCGGCGCATCCTCTCCCAGTTCCTCTTCTTCTCCATCGTCGAGCGCGGTGGCCATCGCCTGGGCGAGGTCATCTCGAGTCCGAATGATGGCAATTGGTTTTTCTTCGGTTTCTCCCCAGAGCCGCTCGAACTCCTGTTCCAGTTGTTCATAGTCGGCAGGGTCTACTGAGGAGAAACACTCGATGTTGCGCTCGAGTGAGTGCTTGGTAAGGTTGAAGGAACCGAGTACCGCTACCTTCTGCTTTCGATAGAGGATGACCTTGGCGTGGTTATTTTCAAGGTAATGCCATTTTGCCCCTGCTTGTTTAATTGGGTCGATTGCCGCTTTATGAATCAAACGAGTCAGTATCCGAACGTGATTCGAAGGGGAGAGTTTAAGTCGATGCTGTAAGCTTTCCCATCCGGCTCTTGTGACCACGAAGCTGAGGATATCCACCTGTTCGCCAGACTTAGCCTTTGGTAGTTGGAACTCGGTGCTGGGACCAAACATCGCTCGCATCTTGTTACCTCTTGTAAGGGGCGCTACGTTGTGACTTCTTTGTGTGTCTCTATCTGACGAATCCTGTGACAGATCGCACCCCACGCTGTTTGGCGCGACATTCTTCTTCCAACGCCGAGATCAACTGTTCCCCGTTGAAAGGTTTCCCCAGCGCGCGCTTGTCGGACGACGGTCGCGAAATCGCCTGGGGTCAACGTACTGAGTTTCGATAGCCGCATTTTTACCGGTTCCGCCAGCCGTCGTGGTCGATAGTATCCCTGAAGGTCGGCCAGGACACGCGAAAACAGTGTTTCTGCCTGTTCCGACCTGAGATAGTCGAACTGGATTTTGAGATCGAAGCGCCGGAGGACAGCCGGATCGAGCCGGTCCATCAGGTTCGTCGCGCAGATGAACAGGCCTTCAAACTGTTCCATCTGCTTGAGCAGTTCGTTGACCTGTGTGACTTCCCAACTCCGGTGCGCGGTCGTCCGGTCTTGGAGAAAGCTGTCGGCTTCGTCCAGCAGGAGCACGGCGTCTTCGTCTTCGGCCTCCCGGAACATCGCGGCCAGGTTCTTTTCCGTTTCTCCCAGATAGCAATTGAGCAGATCGGACGCGGTCTTCTGGACCAGGGGCTTGTCCACCTGCTCGGCGAGATGCTGTGCGAAGGCGGTTTTGCCGCTCCCCGGCGGGCCGGAGAAGCAGAGCCGGGCTTTTGGCCGTGCCTTGAGTCCCTGTGTCAGCGCCGTCAGGTTGTGACTGGGATTGAGCAACTCCGGGCGGTAGGACAGGGGCGGGGCATTGCCTGTGATGAGATAGTCAGGCGGGAGGCCTAATGCTTCGAGGCTGCGCCGCAGCGTTCGTTCGGCGAGGACTTCCACGGTTGCCGCGTCCTCGTGCTTGGCCAAGGCGACGATCTTCCCGGCCTGTTCGATCAGCGCCGGTGTCAGATGCCGATTCTCCGCCACCCGTGCGATCCATTCCGGCCGAACCGGCATGTTGTGCAGCTTCTGCGTCAGCATCGCCCGCCGGACCGATCGGGGCGGGGTCCGGAACTCCAGCGCATAGGTGAATCGGCGGCGGAATGCGGGGTCAATCTGCCTGACTTCGTTGCAGAGCCAGAAGGCCGGGCGCGGGTTGGATTCCAGGACCGAATTGGTCCAGGCTTTATAGCGTCCCGAACTCTTGGTCCGTCCAAACAACGGGATGACACTGTCGGGAAAGACATCTTCGACCTCGTCGAACAGGATCAGGCTGTTGCTGTTCTTGGCCAAGACCTTCTGGCACAGCAGATAGGAGCGGAATCGGACATGTTGCTCCCGCAGATCGCTGTCGTCTGTCTCATGGCTGACCTCGAACAATGGCGCCTTCACCGAGGCGGCCAGCGCCTTGACGAATTCCGTCTTGCCGGCTCCGGTGACTCCATAGATGAGGATATTGATCCCCTGCGTCTCTTGTTGATGGGCGCTGAGGAGGCGACGCAGGACCGCAAGGTCATCCTTGAGGTGGGGAAACGCCTCGATGGGGTGCCGGGGCGGCTCGGTCGTCCGGAAGTATTGCCGAAAGAGATGTGGGCCATCCGCCGGTTCATCGAGCAACGCGGTCTCCAGCCCGTCTAGAAGATCCAGCATGTCGCTCACTTCGGTCTCCGTGCGATCCACCATGAGAATGCCGGCGGCACAGAGGGGACTCTCGTCGTGCAGCACGGTCTGTATCTCCGCCCGCTCCACGCCGAGCGCGAGTGCCAGCAGGTCGCAGAGGGAGGCTGCTGTCTGATCGCCTAATCCCTCCAGACAGTCGTTGAGCACGGCACAGGTATGGAGCAACACGACGAAGGCGAGCACCTCTTTCTCCAACTCGGACAAGCCGATCAAGTCGGAGACGTGATCGATATTGCGATAGAGGGAACCGGTTCGATCGAGCGGCTGCCGCTCGATCTCAGCCAACCGTGTTCGGAATGCGTGGATGGCGGTCGGGTGCCGCAAGTCCTTCAGCTTGAGGCGCGCGAGTCCGACCGCCTCTACGATGCGTTCCGCCTCCATCTCATCGACCTCCACTCGGGCGCTGCCCAACAGGCGCAGAAGCCAGCGTGCCACCTGCAAGCGATACGCGTCGGGCACGGGCTTGCCCACCCGAGAACGAAAGGCCCTGTGATGGCGCCGCAATAATATGCCGGGGGTCATGTGCTGTCTTCTCATAGCCGAACTCCTTTCTTCAGTGCAGATTCCGAGCATATCCACGACATGCGACGGAATGTGTCGTATCGTCGGAAGACAAAAGGAGTGGTCCCTGATACGAAAGGGAGGGTACGATGAATGCGGCCAAAGACACGGTGCGGCGACACTGGACCCTGCTGCAGCAAATCCCGCGCGCGCCCGGTTCGATCGGCACCCGGACGCTGACGGCACGGCTCAAGGAACTGGGCTATCGGGTGGGTATCCGAACGATCCAACGGGATTTGGTAACGCTCTCGACTGTGTTTCCGTTGAGTTCTCTGGAGGAGGGACGCGCCGGTCGCTGGTTCTGGAGCGAGGATGCCCGGATCATGGATATTCCGGGCATGGATGCGCCGACGGCGCTCGCCTTCCGCCTGGCCAGGGAATATGTGACGCCACTGTTGCCTCAGGCCACGTTACGGCATCTGGCGGGCCATTTCCGGCGAGCGGACGAACTGTTGGCCGGACAAGGGTCGAATCGGTTCGGCCTCTGGCCGGAGAAGGTGTGCGCGATTACTCGCGGACCGGCCCTCTTGCATCCCGTCGTCCCTTCGGCGGTGCAGATGGCGGTTGAACAGGCCTTGTTAGAGGATCGGCAGCTGGAGGTTGTGTATCGTGCCAAAGACGCCAAGGACGCCAAGCGGTATGTGGTCCATCCCTGCGGCCTCGTCCTTCGGGACGGTATGTTGTACCTGATCGGCACCGTGAACGACTACACGGATCTCCGGCATCTTGCGCTGCACCGGATGACCGCCGCCCAGGTGCTTGAGGCACCCGTGCGTCGGCCGAAGGGGTTCAAGCTCCGGCAGTATGTCCGTGAGGAGCAATTCTTCTCCTATCCACTGCAAGGCACCGTGGTGCGGGTGGATGTCCTCTTTGAGCGAATGGCCGCGATCCATCTGAGCGAGCGGCCGCTTGCGCGGGACCAGCGGCTGACGGTGTGGCGGGATGGGCGTACGCGGCTGCAGGCAACGGTCAAGGATACACTCGAACTGCGTTGGTGGCTGCTGGGATTCGGAGACAAGGTCGAAGTGCTGGCGCCCAAGAGTCTGCGCGGAGAGTTCGCCGCGATCACTCGGCGCATGGCCGCTCAGTATCAGAGCACCCTGAGGGGAGACCGAGCGGCCTAGTGGTGTGGTTTCTCGATTGAAGATGAGACGTTGCTCGAGCACGTGCTCCTCAACAACTGGTGCCTGGTCCCACGCATCGGCGTCTGGCGCTGGACAAAGTTCTCCGCAGTCATCGCAATCTGATCGTCAGTGATCCACTGACACGATCGGTTGAAACGACTCGACGCCATGAAGCATGCTGATCAGGTCGATCGCACGTGGGCGAGGAGGATCCATCGTGAGAATTCCGTCCGTCATCCCGCTCTTCCTTTTTATTGCCCTGCTGCTGATGCTCCCCTTCATGTTCGGGCAGCTCTTCGCCTCAGCCCTCGGGAAGCTCAAACTCGACCAGGCCGCGGCCTTGCTGGTGGTTATCGGAATCTTCGCGGGAGGCGCGATCAACATTCCCGTGAAGCGGATTCCCCGAACGGGTTCCATGGTGGCGGACCCGCTGGCCGTTTTCGGGTTGCCCGGCCGATGGCCGCTGTTCCAGCACACGCGGCGGGAGACCGTCATCGCCGTCAACGTCGGCGGCTGTCTTGTTCCGGTCGTGCTGGCGGCCTATGAAACATTTCACGTCATGACCGCGGGCGTGCAGCCGCTTGCCGGATTGCTCTTTGCAGTCTTCATCAACACGATGGTGTGCTATGGGATGGCCAAGCCGATCGAAGGCGTCGGCATCGCGATGCCGGGGTTGCTGCCTCCCTTCATCGCGGCCACGAGCGCCTTGCTCCTCGTCCCCGACCAGGCCCCTCCCGTCGCCTTCGTCGCCGGCGTGCTCGGCCCGCTCATCGGCGCCGACCTCCTGCATCTGCGCGACATTTCAAAAATCGCCACCGGCATAGCCAGCATCGGCGGCGCAGGCACCTTCGACGGGATCGTACTGTCGGGCATCGTGGCGGCCTATTTGGCCTGAGTCAGGCCCGCCACGGCGATCCCTCAGCCGATGATCCGCCCCGTTCCGCCAGGCGGATTCCCCCAATGGCGCGGCGGCGTTGGGGAAGAAGGCGACAGCCGCCTTCCCGTGGCCGCCCGGTCCCGGCGATGAAGTCCGCGACATCCCACAGGATCGGGTCGCCCGGCTCCTCGTCGGCGACAGGGCACGATCATTGCTCGCCTGTGTGCATCAGCACGCAGGAAAGTGAGCTTCCATGATCACCTCGATCGCCTTCACCGTCTATCCCGTTTCGAATATGGAACGGGCGCGGGCATTCTACGAGCACGTGCTCGGGCTGCACACGACCTATCACTATCAAGACGTCTGGGTGGAGTACGACGTCGGCGGCTCGACCTTCGCCGTTTCCACGGCGGAGACGGGCCATAGGCCGGGAGCGAAAGGCGCGGTGGTGGCGTTTGAAGTTTCGGACTTCGATGCGTTCATCCTCAAGCTGAAGGAACGGGCCGTTTCGTTCGCGGCGGAGCCGTTCGAGACGCCGGTCTGCCGGATGGCGGTGATCGAGGACCAGGACGGCAACCGCATCACGATCCACAAACGGCACGCCTGACGCCTTCGCGGCTAGCCGACGCGGATGACGCCCGTCCGGCCCTCCAGCACCATCGCGACACCGAAGGCTTTGCACTTGGCCTGCATGGCGCGCGCGAGGAAGTTCCACTCCTGCTCATCGGCCATCCGGACCCCCAGGTCTTCGATACACGTGGGATGCAGCGTGACCCGCGCGATCCGGCCCCGCTCCGCGTCCAGCACGAAGAGAAAGGAGAGATCGTTGCGCTCGTCCCTGTCGATCGCATAGTCGTCGACGAAATCGCCGGTCGAATACAGGATTGTCTTCCCTTTGTAGAGTTCGATGCCCTGCGGCGTGTGGTTGGAATGGCCCCAGTAGAGGTCCGCGCCCATCTCGATGAGCTCATGCGCCGCAGCTTGCATCGCGCGCGACGGCGCGCCCCAGTTGGGACCGACGTGGGCGCTGACGATCACCAGGTCCGCCTGACGCCGGACGGAGGCGAGGGCTTGCGCGATACGCGAGCGATACGGCTCCAGCAGCCCGCGCTCGTTATAGTCGACGAAGTTGACTCCCGGTGTTGCCCTGGACACGTCCCAATCCGGCTCATTGTCCGTGAGCGCGACGACCGCCACACGGCCGTCCTGCAGGTCGAACAGGGCCGGAGCCAGCGCCTGTTCCGACGTCGCGCCGGCGCCGGTCCGTTTGATCCCCGCCCGGTCGAGCAGCGTCAGGCAGTCCAGCAGCGCATCGGGGCCGTAATCCAGCACATGATTGTTCGCGAGGGTCACGCCGTCGATCTTCGCGGCCCGGAGAAACTCGATCGCGCGAGGACCGGCGCGAAAATGAAAGGCCTTGGACTGCGGACGCCACTCCTCTCCCCGCTCGCTGATGACACATTCCAGATTCGCGAGCCGGCAGTCGGCGGCCAGCATGATCGGGAGCACGTCGCCCCATAGGGCCGCAGGGCGGACGGACCGGTTCCGGATGACAAATTGATCCACCGACCGCCCGAGCATCACATCGCCGGTCAACGCAATTTTCACCGCCGCACCTCGATCTTGCCGCCGCCTGCGCGCCCCGAGCTTACAGGTTCGCAGGCGGATGGGTCGTCACCCGGTTGCGCCTGTGGGCCAGGGCCTCGATGTTGCGCTTGACCTCCCCCGGATCGAAGACGCCGCGTAACGTCAGCACCCGGTCGGTGATCCGGGGATGGACGACCAGCGTGCCGATCCCGAAAAAACCGGCGACCAGGCCATGCCGGACGGATACCTCTCCGACATCGTCGAGAGGAAGGGATTGAATTTCGCGGCCGGTATAGCCGTTGCGCACGGTGATTCGATCCGCGGTAAGACTGTACCGGGCCCATCGCCGCAACAGCGCCGCCCAGACGATCAGCATCCCGGCTCCCCACAGCCAGGTCTCCCAGCCCTCCACGCCGAAGTGGAAAAACAGCGCGGCGCGCAACGCAGACAGCGCGCTCAACAGAAAGAGCCAGCTGAACTGCGCCCAGGCGGGAAACGCCTCCCACACGACTCTCGGCACCGGCGGCGTCTTATCGACCAGGTGAAGTGAGGTCACCGGGGCACCACTTCTAACAGGTTAAGGTCAAGACCGAAGCGGAAGTCAGGCATCACGAGTCTTCTCTCTTCCTCGACCTGTCTCATCCCTCCCTAGAGCCAATCCCGTTCCGCCTTGTCCGCCCGCTCCCCGCTGTCTCTCCGGAAATTCATGCGCGGCCGCTAGGTCGAGGAGCGAAACTTCCGCAGGCCGGCCAAGCCCGCCAGTTCGTGCAGTTTCTCGTGAACCGACTCGTTGTTGTAGGTCTGGATGTCGGCGAGCGCCTGGCAATAATCCGTCAGCGCGGCCAGCCACAGGTTCTGATTCTCGCAGATGACCGGACCGTTGCGAATCTGGGCGATCAGCGCCGATGCCTGTCGCAGCTTCTCCGCGGCTTCTTCAAGATGACGAGCTACGCTCATGGGTCCCCCTTCCTCTTCGACAACGTCACAACCGATATGCCGAGGGTCTCTTCCCGGACGAACATGACGATGCGATTGCTCGCGGATAGCCATGAGCAATCGGAATGCCGCACCGGCTTCGAAGGCGATTTAAGACGGCGGGGCAAGGGTTTGCCGAAGAAACTCCAGATGATGGCAGCAGAGAGGGTCGGATGATTGGATGAAATAGGCCGGTTCCAGGGATCTCGCCTTCGACGATCCCTGCGACCTTTCGCGACAGGTCGGACTCACAATTGTAGCGGATTGCCTCAGACGATTGCGTCGGGGTTCCAGCTCTTTTGCATGTGGATTCGGGCCATTCCATCGCATTACGACGGCAACCGGGGTCACAAACCGCCGGTCTCTTTCGTACCGACAACCCACTTAATTTTTTCGACTGGTTATGTTATGCACTGATGGCCGCTTGGACCAAGGGAGGAGTCGTTTCGATGAAAACTCGAGCGTATTTCGCAGGGCTTGTTCTCGTTGCAGGGTTCATGGCCATGACGGCGCCGTTCACTGAAGTCTCCGCGGACGGCGGCCGACGCACGGTACGGGGGACGGTCGTGGCGACGAACGTCACCGTCGATCCCCAGACCATTGTGATTCGGGTGACGCTCCCCAACAAGGAAGAGATGATCGTCGGAGCGCGGGTGCCGGCCGACACGCGCATCACGCGCGGCAAGCGTGCGTCCGGCTTGGCCGACGTCAAAGTCGGCGAACCGGCGGATGTCACCTACGTCAAAACGGCGGACGGGCTGACGGCTACGTCCATTCACGTACGATAATGCAAGGAGCGCCCATGTCGATGCGGTATCACGTGTCTTCTGTTGGTTTCGGCCTCTGCCTGCTGGCCCTGGCGCTGTTGCCGGGTTGTGCCAGCCGCAAGGTGGTCACGGCGGTCGAGAATCAGAGTTTTGTGCCGGGAGCGGCCGCCGAAGCGCCGGCCGCGGAAGCGGCGAAGGTTCCCCCTCCGGCGCCGGAAACGGCCTCCGCTTCTGAAGCAGCCCCGGCTCCCGTCGAAACCCCGAAGGCGGACATCCCCGCTCCCGCGCCGGTAGAGCCGCCGAAGACGGAAGCCCCTCCCGCCGCCGCGCCGGCGGCTGAGGAAACGCGCATTGCGGAAGCACCGGTCGCGCCGGCACCCCCGGCCGCACCGGCTCCTGAACCGACGCCTCCGGCCCCGGCAGCGGAACTCACAGACGTGTTTTTCGATTTCGACCGGTTCACGATCCGCGGCGAGGCCAGAGCCTCGCTTGAAACCGATGCGGGCATCATCAAATCGCAGCCCGGTGCCAAGTTCCTGATCGAAGGTCACTGCGACGAGCGGGGAACCGGCGCGTACAACCTGGTTCTCGGTGAACGGCGCGCACAGGCCGTCAGACAATATCTCCAGGACCTGGGCGTCTCCCCGTCACAGATGCAAATCACGAGCTATGGGAAGGAGCGCCCGTTCTGCACCGAGCATAGCGAGGCCTGCTGGCAGTCGAATCGGCGCGCCCATATCACCAAACGATAATCGAACGTGAGGGAGGCCCGTCAAAGGAACGGTCCTCGAGCTTCTTTGCTCAGTAAGGAGGGAGTCGTGAAGGATTTACGGAGACTACTCATGTGCGGCATCAGTCTCATCGCCTTGGCCGGGTGCGCGGGGACAGGCGAGGTGATACCGCTTCAGGTCCACCCGCTCGGGAACGGATCGGGACCGGCTTCCAAACCGGCGGCGACCGTTCGGGTTGCGGTCGGTCCGATCGAAGACGGCCGGCCCCATAAGACCGGTCTGGGAGTTCGGACTCACCTGTGGGGCGGCGTCAGTTATTTCGATGTCCCCGGCGGCAATCCCGGTGACGTCGTCGGCAAGGCCCTCTCCGACTATCTGACCGCCAAGGGCTGGCAGGTGACCACAGGCGGAAGCGGCGACGCGGCGGACGTCGTCCTGACGGGAAAAATCCTCGATCTGGGCGTCCATGCCAAGAGCCGGGTCGGGTACACGGAGATCACGGCCAATACCAAGCTCGCCGTGCAGGCGAAGAACGCCGCGGACGGCAGCATGGTCCGCATGACGTTGAACGGAAGCGGGGCCGATGACGAATTCTGGTTCGATACGGAGGACGTCGAAGCCCTGGTGAACGACGTCCTCACCGACAGTTTCGGCAAGCTGATCCAGGATACGACGATCGAAAACCGGATGTTGCGGTTGAAAAACCCCTAGCGGGGGAACCGCTTCCGGGACGGCAGAAAATCTCTTAATGATGAATTAGGAATGTGGACTGGGCATCGGAACTCATTGAAGACCCGCCGGACATAACTCCTCATCCACAATCCCACATTCAGCCCTTGAGGCTGTAGCTGCCGCCCCGTGGTGGCCTTCGGCTTCGACGGCACCCCGGCCGCCGTCACGCCCGGCGTTCCAGGTCGAGAATCTCACGCTCCGCAGCGCAGGCCGTTTCCGCCCCCTCACGTCATCTCCAACCATGATAGGGATCATCCAGAATGGTTCTGCACTCCAGACAACGGACCTTCCCGGTCCGCTTGCCGTTTCTCGTAAGGACATCGTCAATGAGCCGTCCATGGGCGCAGGACCGCTCGGAGAGAGTCTGTTCTCTCCGGGACATCGCCGGGGTCTGCACGGGCCTCTCCGTCTGCCGCGGCATCGAACCGTCCTGTTCCACTCGCTCGTTCCACTGGTCCATGTGACGCTCCCTTTGCCGATCGCGTTGCGCGAAACCGCGCCGGCCCTTGTGCCTCCACAGCGTTGTACTGTCGGTAGGAGCCTGCTCCCTTTGGACCCGGCTTCTACCGGTGCCCGGCCGCAGCGTGACCGACGCCGGATACCGCGACGTGCGGGGTCTGCACCCGGTACGTTCGGTCTGCGTCCAACAGCACGCGAACCTGGCCGGTCCGGCTCAGATAGTCAATCGCCAGGAACACCTGATTCCATGTCAGGTCGGGGCAGAGTCCGACGACCTCCTCCAACGGGCAATCGGATCCCAGATTCTCCAGCGCCCCCCGCACACGATCGATAATGGCTGAGACCACCATGAGGCACCTCCTCGCCGAAGGCTCTGTCTGCGGGGCATCCTAGGAGGGATGAAGAGACGAGTGAACTAGGGAGATTGGCAGGATCGCGAAGAAAGTTTACTTGAGGCGCAACCGGTACACTCGCCCTGCAATTGCCCGTTGCGCGCGCCGACCGGAGAGATCGGGTCGGTTTACAGGCTCACCAATCCCTCCGAAATGGCATACTTGGTCAGTTCGGCGGTCGAATGCAGGTCCAGCTCGTCCATGATGCGAAACTTGTGGAATTCCACGGTCTTCACGGAAATGTTTAAAATAGATGCTATTTCCTTGGTCCCTTTCCCTTCCGCGATCAGTTGCAGCACCTCACGCTGCCTGGCTGTCAGCGTGGCCGGGGACCGCTTGCAGGCCGCGCCATCGGCCTGATGGATCACGGCGGCCAGGACGTCCTTCGTGATCAGAGGCGTCATGTAATCCTGCCCGCGCATCACGGCCTGGATCGCCTGCTTGAGCTCGGAGGCCGCCGACCGCTTGATCAGGTACCCCGACGCCCCGGCCTTGAAGGCCTCCGTGGCGTAGGTCGGGGTCGCGTGCATCGTCAGAAAAATCAACTTGCTCTCCGGAACCAGTTTCGCCAGCTGCCTCGCCGCATCGAGCCCGTTCAACAGGGGCATCGAGATGTCAAGGAGAATAATGTCGGGCCGAAACTTCTGCGCTTCTTCGACCAACGCCCGGCCGTCTTCGACCGTTCCGACCACCTCGCTCTCGGCCTCCACGAGCTTGCGCAGACCGGCCAGCACGATCGAGTGGTCGTCGGCCATCAGAATGCGGGGACGCATCACGGGTCCTTCCCGTGCGATGGAATCCAGGCGCAGACCTTCGTACCGTCGGCCGGGCGCGAATGGATGCGGAGAAATCCGTGCAGCAGCCGCAGGCGTTCCTGCATGCTGATCAGACCCAACCCCTTCAGCTGATGGCCGCTCTTGTCGCTCGCATCGAATCCGGTCCCGTTGTCGACCACGGACAGACCGATCCCTCTGGGAGACCCGCTCAACCGGACGATGACGTCGGTCGCGTTCGCATGTTTGACGACATTCTGAAGACTCTCCTGAAGCACGCGAAACAGACAGGTCGCGTGGTCGAGGGAAACTCCGTCGGGAACGCCCCTGGTTTTCAATGCGATCCGCAGTCCCGTTCGATGGGTCACCTGTTGGATGTGGTCTTCGATGGCCGGCCGCAATCCCGCATGCTCCAGGATCGACGGAGGCAGTTTGTAGGCCAGCCTGTGGACGTCGTCGGCAAGTCGCTCCAGCTGCTCTCGGAGCGGCGACAGCGCGTCGGGAATCCGCTCGGGGAGCAGCGGAGGCTGCTGCTCCAGCGCGGCGACATCGAGCACCAGCGCAGCCAGACGTTGACTGACATCGTCGTGCAGCTCGCGCGCGATCCGTTGCCGCTCGCGCTCCTGGGCCGAGATCAGCTTCGGGGTCAAGCCTTGCAGTTGTCCCCGGTGTTGGCGAAGCTCTTCCTGACTGAGCTCCAGCTCCTCCTCGGCACGCTTGCGGTCCGTGATGTCGACGCCGAGCCCTCCGACGTACCGCTTCCCCGACTCGTCTCGGTAGGGAAACTTGTAACTGAGCCACCAGGAGCGGCCGCCGTCAGGATCCTGCGCCTCTTCCACCGCCTCGACGCCGCGGTCCTGCCGCAACACCAGGCAATCGTTGTCCTGAAACTGCTGTGCCATCTCGCGCGGCCACAGGTCGAAATCCGTCCTGCCCAGCGCATCGTCGAGCCGGACGCCGAAACGCCGCTCGAAATTCGAGCTGAGATAGACGTACCGGCCTTCCGTGTCCTTCATCCAGGCCACGGTGGCGCTGTTATCGAGGAACGCTCTGGTCAGTTTTTCCTTTTCCTTCAGAGCCTGCTCCGCCCGCTTGCGATCGGTAATGTCCGTCACGATCCCGCCAACGGCATAGATCCGCCCGCCGGCATCCCGCAACGGGAACTTGACGACGATGCTCGTGTGAAGGCCGTCGACATGTTCCGCCGTTTCTTCGAACTCGGCCGCTTCTCCGGAACGCAGCACCTGCCGATCGTGCGCTTCGAACTGTGCGGCCTGTTCGGGCGTGAACAACTCGACGTCCGTTTTGCCCAGCAGCTCCGTCGTCGAAAGCCGGAACACTTCCTCGAACTTCCGGTTGGCGTAGAGGTATCGCCCGTCGACCCCCTTCACGAAGGCCAGATGGGGCGCGTGGTCGAGAAACGCCCTGAACCGCTCGTCGCTTTGACGCAATGCGGCATGCGCCCGGGCGAGCGACGCGACGTCCGCCGCGCGTGAAGGCGCGACGGGGATGCGCCGTCCGTCTTCGTGGCGCGGAACCGGCTGGGGCTCGCGCGGGCCGGGCAGTCGATTCCTTTTTCTTCGGCAGACGCTTCTTGGTGGACTTGGCGGGCATGGGAGAGGGGATCATTGTAGGCCCCTGCCGCAGGGTGTGCAAGACGGGAGGACGCCACAACGACTGACAGCGAGGACTACCAGTGAGTTTTGATCGTCAAACCCTGACTTCCCGACAGCTTCGCGTCCGCGGTTTCGGCCTCCGCCCGGCGGACGGCGGCACCAGTCGAATCGTGCTGGTGCTGTCGCCGCACCGTTGATGCAGGATTCCACAATGGTTCCGTTCCAGTGGCGCGTCCGTCCCCAGTCCGACGCCGTCCGTCCGCCGCCCATCGCCTACTAACCCGGCTTCCTCTCAGTCATTTTGGATCCCTTGAGAGCACGGCACGTCTGTTGCCTACTCGGCTCCTCACCGGGCCGAGAAGCCGGACAAGTGAGGTTGCATCTGCGACTCCCGCCGGAACCGGACCAGCGGCCGGCGAGGGGAACGAGAAGGGAGGGGCCATGGTTGCCCGACGATCCGAGTGCTACCGGTGCGGCGGCATGATGGTCGAGACCTATGCCGATCTCATCAGCCCGAGCGAGATCGGGGAAGGCGTCGTCCTGTGGCGCTGCGTGAACTGCGGGGATTACGTGGATCGGCAGATACTGCTGAATCGAACGGCTCCGGAGAAGGTGCCATGCGGTCCGGTGGGACCGGCCCGACATCGCGCGACTCGCCGGCGCGCCCGCCACAATGTGGTCCGCGGACGTCCGGTGGCTGCATAAGCGAGCCGTGTCGTCGATGATACCCGCCGACCCTGCCGGTTCCGCAATACCACCCTCCCTTACCGATTCCGGGTATAATGCCGGTACGGCGCAGGGATGCGGCGCGGCGAACGACGCATAGGAGAGGGCACCCCACGTTATCGATACGCGACAGACGGCCGGCACCGCTCCCGGTCATTGCGGGGCTCCTGGCCGTCGCCCTGTTCTTCCTGTCTCCCGCACTTGCGGAGACGGAGACTCCCACCGAAGTGGTCCGTGCGACCATCGATGAAGTCATCCGCATCCTGGAAGACCCCAAGCTCAAGGATCCGTCCAAGCTCCTGTCCCGGCGGCGCATGCTGGAGGAGGTGATCGCAGCCCGCTTCGATTACGCGGAGATGTCCAAGCGCTCGTTGGCCGCCCATTGGACCCCGCTGACGGCGGCCGAGCGCCTCGAATTCGTCGAACTGTTCAAGAGCTTTCTGTCCGACCGCTACGCCGAAAAGATCGAAGGCTATTCCGGGGAACAGGTGGCGTATCTCTCGGAGCGGATCGAGGGCACCTACGCGGAAGTGCGCACCGAATTGCGGTCGAGCAAAGTCGAGATCCCGATGGATTACCGCCTGTTCCTGAAGGAAGACGGGTGGCATGCCTACGACATCGTTGTGGACGGCGTGAGCCTGGTCAAGAACTACAGGAGCCAGTTCGAGAAGATCATCCGGGCCGATTCCTACCCCGAACTGGTCCGCCGGTTGCGGGACCGCACGGTGACCGAGAAAACGAAAAAGAAGAAAACGTCTTTACCGCTGTTTCCTACCACCGGCATCAAAACTCCGGCCGGGCCAGTATCTTACTCAGGGAAGGATTTCTTTACGAGACAGAATTGCAGTTCGTCGCCTGCTTGAGCCTTAGAACGCAATCGTTCATACCACCCATTTTGCTCAAGGGCCTGGCCTGAATCCGTTCCAGTCGGATCTCCAACCGAATCCAAGATTCAGCCAGCCGAGACAGCCGGGCTAGCTACCGAGGGAAAACGGCGGCCCATTGCCATTGCGAATCACCGCGGACAGTCCGAACTCCCTGAAATAGAGAAGGAAGAACGTGTGCATGCTCGGCATTCCTGGCAAGTCTACCTACGCCTCATTTTGCCATTTGCAGAACATTTAATTCGAAGGCGATCTGCTGAATACCAACCTGCTGTCGGTCTTTCAAGAAACTCCTGGTGAGGTCCATTCCAAATCGCTACCACCCGGCTAAGTTTGGACAGGTCTCACGGCAGTTGTCAGACATTGACCGACCCATCTCTCGGCTCCTTGATATGGATTGTTCTGCCGGTTTCTTTTCCTAACTACTTTACCGATCCGATCTGACGTTGTACCATTCCCCCGCTGATTCATCTCACAGCCGGCAAGTATTCATAGAGGTTCATCGAGCCGAGGTGTATCGATGACAGACATTCATGATGGCAAGGAAAGCGACAATGCCTTGCGCGAGCTCCTGCTTCAGTACCAATCGACGTTTGACAATGCAGCCGTAGGGATGTCGCACGTCGGGATCGACGGACGGTGGCTGAAAGTGAATGACCGACTCTGTGCCATCACCGGATACACCCGGGAAGAACTGCTTGCGGCAACATGTGCCGACATTACCCATCCTGATGACGTCGACGCGGACCGGGCCCAAGCCCGACGCCTTGTCGCAGGCGAGATTCGGACCTACACGATGGACGAACGATACGTTCACAAGAGGGGATCCATCGTGTGGGTGACGCGAGCCGTCTCACTCGTTCACGATGCCAAGGGGAATCCCCAACACTTCCTCGCGATGATTCAAGACATCACCGAGCACAAGCGCACCGAACAGGAATTGCGGCGCCTTGCATGGCTGCTTCAAGCTGAGATCGCGCACGACATAATCGATCAACCGTATGGCGACCTCACGGAATTGAACACGCAGCGCCAGCTATTGGGCTCAATCGGCAAGTCGTTACTGCGGGAAGTGGCCAATGACTATCTCGGGCTCCTTCGTACCTCCGCCGCCGTGTATGAGTGTAATGGGGACTATGCTCTAGGCCTGTTCACGTCCCAGTGGTGCCGGTTCATGGATCGGACCTCGCGGGCGCAATGCGGGACAGATGATAATCATGCGGCCTTACAGAGCGGTCGATGGCATTGCCACGAATCGTGTTGGGAAGCATCACGACGTTCCATGGACACGGGCCAGCCGGTTGACTTGGCCTGTAAGGGAGGCATCCGGCTCTATGCCGTACCCATTAAAACCGACAACAAGATCATTGGCAGCATTAACTTCGGGTATGGCGATCCACCCAAAGACGCCCCGACGCTCCAAGTCTTGGCCGAGCGCTATGGCGTCACCGTTGAAACACTGCGGACGCTGAGTGAGCAGTATGAATCCCGGCCTCCCTATATCATCGAACTGGCCAAGCAACGATTGCAGAGTTCGGCCAGGCTGCTGGGCGAGATCGTTCAACGGCGGCAAACGGAGGCGGCGCTGCGCAGCAGCGAGGAGCGGTTACATGATTTTAACCTCCGATTGGAGCACCTCGTTCAGGAGCGGACGCAGGAGCTCGTGCGGTCACAGCAACGACTCCGGGCCATGACCACGGAGCTCAACTTGGCTGAACAACGGGAACGAAAGCGCCTCGCGACGGAGTTGCACGATCATCTTCAACAGACATTGATCTTCCTCAAGCTGAAGCTTCACCAGGGAAAACGGTTGGCCGGCTCGGTTCCGGCTTGTGCCCACATCATGGAGCGGGTTGACGAAGTTTTGACGGAGGTCCTGGCCTATACCAGAGACTTAGTCGCTGAACTCAGCCCGCCCGTCCTGCGCGACCTTGGCTTGGTGGCCGGGCTGAAATGGCTCGGCGGGTATATGAAACGATATGAGCTCGCTGTCACGGTGGAAGCGCCCAGGGAGGAGATTCGGCCCCTCCCCGACGATGTCGCCACCTTGCTGTTTCAATCAGTTCGGGAGTTGCTCATGAACGTGTGGAAGCATGCCGCCACAGGGCAAGCTTCCGTGAAGCTGGAGCACCGAGAGCGGACGCTTCACATTGAGGTGGCCGATAACGGCACAGGCTTTGATGCTGCAGCGGCCGTCGAACCGTCACCCCTTGGGTCTAGGTTTGGGCTGTTCAGTATTCGCGAGCGGATGCAGGCCCTGGGAGGTCGTTTCATCCTCCACTCGGTGCCGGGCAATGGGACAACGGCGATCCTCATCTATCCGTTGGAGCCAGATGAGGGACGAGAGCTGGGCCGGACGATATCGGGCCAACAGGGCTTGGCTACGCCGGCTGCGTCTGCAGTCGTGACAATGCCTCGGATCCGTCTGCTCATCGTTGATGATCATGTGATGGTCCGCCAAGGGTTGTGTAGCCTCTTGGAAGATTTTCCTGACGTGGAGATCGTCGGTCAGGCCTCAGACGGTGTTGAAGCTGTTGCATTGGTCGAACAACTTCAACCCACTGTCGTAGTGATGGACATTAACATGCCGAGAATGAACGGCATCGAGGCGACGGCCCGCATTAAGGAACGCTATCCGGGCACGATTGTCGTCGGCTTGTCATTTAACGACGGTCAGGAAACACGGAACGGCATGATCAAGGCAGGGGCCACCGTACTCCTGTCAAAAGAAGCAGCAGTCGATCAGTTATATGGCATGATCCGAAAGGTGGTGAGCGCATGCTGAACCATGCCAATATCGTGGTGGACGCAAGCTGGACAAAGCCTGGAAAGTTTGCCGTGGCGTATTCTCAACGAGCCCACAACCGGTCTTCCCCTTGCAATCACGCACAGAATCGATCGAGGAGTGTCCACGGTCATAGCGCCGTAGGCTTTCGCGACCAGTGACGCCGGACGATCGAAGAGCGACTTGCCCCATTTGGGCACTTGCGCAATGAACCGTTAGGACGCGGCATGCTGAACGGTTGTTTTGCCTGATACACCGGGCTATGCAAGGTTATAATGGCGCGCATGCGTCTGGCTCCCTATCTTCTCCAACGACTGTTCACTGGCGCTCACTTCCTTTCGCGCGCCTTTCGCTCAAGACCTGCCAAGCCATCTTCCATACCCCCTCCCAAGCTATGGCCTTGTGTGATCACGCACAATGAGCCGGGCGCGTCATTTTAGGGTTGAGACAACTGCCCCAATCCCATGACACGTGAGCGTGTCGGCCGCAATCGCAGATTCCCCACGCGAGCCGGTGAAGCGTCGTTTGTGAAGCCCGAAGCAGAGACCGCCATGAGTACATCTATATGTGTGTCTGCGAAACACGGAAGATGCGTCACGAGATACGCCGTTCAGCCGATATGACCCACGCCGCCATGAAATACTGCGAGAAGGGCTCTTGACTCGATACCCTGGTACAAGGTGTAAGGTGGTCTATATCAACGGGTGATGCGATGGCAGCGGAACATACGATCGGTCGGTTGGCGAAAGCGGTCGGGGTCAATGTTCAGACGGTACGGTACTATGAGCGGCTGAATCTGCTCGGTCCCAGAGCCAGGAAGCCATCGGGGTACCGACTCTATGGTCCCGATGAAGAACGGCGGCTGCGGTTCATCAAGAACGCGCAGGCGTTGGGCTTCACGCTCCATGAGATCGAAGAACTCCTCGCTCTTCGAGTGAGTTCGAAGGCCCGCTGCGGTGATGTCCAACGAAAAGCGGAGGCCAAATTGAAACACGTGGAAGCCAAAGTGCGCGACCTGCGATCGCTTGCGATGGCGCTGCGACGCTTGATCCGCACCTGCCGGACCGGGCAGCCGACCGATCATTGTCCGATTCTGCAGGCGCTGGAGCAGAAAGGAAGGAGGGAAAACAATGATAACCGCAACACAACGCGTTGAGGTGTTCACGGCTGGCTGTCCACTCTGTGAAAAGGCAGTCGGGTTAGTCCGGTCGTTAACCTGCCCAAACTGTGAGGTCCGGGTGTACGACCTGCGGGAAGGCTGCGCGACAAACGAGTGCCGCGAGAAGGCGAAGCGATACGGGGTCACCTCGGTCCCGGCTGTCGCAGTGAATGGATTCTTGCTGGATTGCCGCCGGCGCGAGCCGATCACGGCTGATCGGTTGAGAAGTGCCGGTATCGGCCAACCCTGAGCGGAGGTGATAGGAGGCCACGGGTCCGTGGCTGAGCCGAAGAAAACCGTGATCACGGCCGCATCGATGGGCGGGCTGATCACGGCCTTGCTCGCGTCGATCTGCTGCATCGGGCCGGTGGTGTTCGCAGCCCTCGGCGTAGGCGTGGGGGCCACAGGCTTCCTGGCCGGCACGGCCGGATTCCTGAAGGTACTCTTGCCCTATCGGCCGGGCTTCATCGTCCTGACCTTGATCTTATTGGCCATCAGCTTTTATCCGGCCTACCGGAAACCACAGTCCGCCGTATGCGCGCCGGGGGAAGTGTGTGCTCCGGGAGCGACGAGCGGGGCAAATCGGACAGTGCTGTGGGTGCTGGCAGTCCTCGCGCTTGTGCTGCTCTTAGCCCCGTACTGGTTGAGGTTGTAACGAGCAACTGGCAGGGAGAAGCACGCTGACAGCCAATAACCAACAGCGAATAGCTTCAAACCAACTACCAGCTTCTCCATCGTTTCAGGATGCCCGCTGCTAACGGTTGGCTATTCGCTATCAGCTCTTCTCGGAAAAGGGGAGATCGACAATGTGGAGGCTCGTTGCGATGACGATCCTGGTCGGTACCGTGACGCTGAGCTTGGTCGGACTCCGGGGATTTGCGGCTGAAAGTCACGGGCTTCAGACGGTGACCTTGCAGATCGACGGCATGACCTGTGGAGCCTGCGTCAAGGATGTGACAGCCGCGCTCGCCAAGGTGCCCGGCGTCAGCACGGTCGAGATCAGTGTGGAGACGAAGTGGATCTTTTTCCCCGACTATTCGGATGCGCGCGCGGCGGTGATGTTCGATTCGGAGAAAGTTGGTGTGGAGGCGTTGGTCAAGGCCGGCGAAGCGGCCGGCAGCCCGCTGTCGGCATACAAGGCGCGGCTGGTCGAAAAATAGGCGAGGGGCAAGAGGCGCGAGGCAAGCGGGAGGAGGGGAAAGGCATCATGGATCAAACAACCAATGTTGAAACCGGACTATTCGCCGAACTCAGAAAATTGAGTCCCAAAGTCACCGGCGGGTTGCTCCGCATGCGGCAGGAAGCCTATCGGGATGCGACTGTGCCGGCCAAATACAAGCTGCTGACTGCCATGGCGATCTCGATCGCGATCCGGTGCGAACCCTGCATCAGAGCCTATGTGCAGATGGCGGTTGACAAAGGGATCACACAGGAGGAATTGCTCGAGTTCCTCGAAGTGGCCATGACCATGCAGGGCTGTCCCGGGGAAGAGTGGGCGCTCAAAGCCTTTGCCGCCTACAAAGAGCGCCATGGCGGGACAATGTCGGATTCGGCAGCGGTCTGCTGCTCTCATTGATGAGGCTTCTCGGGAACTGACACCTTTCTTCGCGTCTTCGCGTGGTGTCTGTCCCCTTCCGATCCGCGACCGCGTCTTGACCGGGGGATCGAGGATGAACCCATCACGGGTCTATCAAATCTTTGGCCTGTTGATGGCTGTGTGCATCGGTTGCCTGCCCGTTGCGGCGACAGCCAACGATTTCGCTATCCTGCACGCTGATCTGAGCCTGGCCTGGCAGCAGGGACGATCGAAGTATATTGCTGACCGCTTTGACGAAGCCCTGGCCGCCTATCGCCGCGCGGCAGAACTGGCGCCCGATGCCATCGAGGTCCATTGGGCGACGTGGAGTCTGTTAGACCGCTTGGGGGCGCAAGACCAAGCGCTGACAGCGATACTCTTTCTCTACTACTCATCGGTCAGTAAGTTAGAGAACACCTGCTGATTGTGTCATACTCCGTTCCGCTATGACGCGAGACGGGCGGACACTGGATCACGGCACGCTGGAGGCCATTCGCACGATGGCCGTCGAGCGCGTACGCGAGGGCGAGCGCCCGAGCGACGTGATCGCCAGTTACGGCTTTCACCGCTGCACGATTTATCGCTGGCTGAAGGCCGTCCGTGGGCGTGGCCACGGACTCCACGCGCTTGCGGCACGCCCCGCGACCGGTCGCCCACGGATGCTGACCGCGAGGCAGGAACGCCAGGTGTTTTGCTGGATCAATGGCAAGAATCCGCGGCAATATGGGTTTGATTTTGGCTTGTGGACCCGCCAGATCGTGCGCGAACTGATCGTGCAGCGAGTCGGTGTGCGCCTGAGCCTGGCCTCGATAGGCGCCTTGCTGGCGCGAGAAGGCCTGACACTACAGAAGCCCCTGCAGCGGGCGTACCAGCGGGATCCCGATGCGATTGCCCGCTGGCAGCGTGAGACGTATCCCGCGATTGCGCGTAACGCCCAGCGCGACAAGGCCGAGATCTATTTCTGGGACGAGTCCGGCTTTCGTGCTGATGCGGTTCACGGCAAGACGTGGGGCGCACGGGCGCACACGCCGGTGGTTCACGTGCCCGGCCAACGCCAAGGGATCAGCGCCGCCTCGGCCGTGAGTTCCACAGGCGCCTTCTGGTTCGCCACCTATGCGGGGGCCTTGACCGGCCCGCTGTTCGTGGACTTGCTGCGCCGGATGATGCGCGGACGACGCAAGCCCTTGCATCTCATCCTTGATGGACTGCCAGCCCACAAGGCACGCGCGGTCAAGGAATACGTCGCAGGGCTCGACGGCAAGCTGACCGTGCAGTACCTACCCGGCTACGCCCCAGACCTCAACCCCGATGAGTTGGTCTGGAGTCATGCGAAGCGCACCGGCAACGCACGCCGGCCCTTGCAGAAGGGCGAGCGTCTGGCCGATCGCATTACCGCGCAACTCACCGAGATGGCGCACTGCCCCGCACTCATTCGCTCGTTCTTCAGGCATCCAAGTGTTGCCTATATTTCTGCCTGCTGAGTATGTCCCGCATGCCTTGGCATCTCGGAACACCAAGGGCCTGATCAAACTGGTGGCCGAATATGAGACAAGCCGATTGCTTGGCGCACAACCGATCCGGTTGCTTCCGTCGTGCGGCGTGCTTTGTGTGGTTCGCCGCGGCGGGCGCGTAGCCCCGAACCTCTTCAATCTCCTTCACGGGTGTGCGGGATATCCGCCCGGCGACAAGAGGAACTCGAAGTCGGCTCTCGTCAGTACCCCCTGCCCGGCGCCGCGCACCGCGCCCGCCAGGACCGCGTTATAGAGATCGAGCTTCCGTTGCTTGAGCGCCATCATCTTTTCCTCGATGCTGTGGCGCATGAGAACCCGCACAATCGAGACGGTCCGCCGTTGCCCGATCCGGTGTGCGCGGTCGGAGGCCTGGTTTTCCACCGCCGGGTTCCACCAGGGGTCCAGATGGAAGACATAGCTGGCTTTGGTCAGATTCAAACCTTGGCCGCCCGCCTTGAGACTCAGGAGAAACACGCCCGGTTGATCGCCGTGCTGAAACGCGCTCACGCGGGTTTTGCGGACGGTCGCCGCGGTGGAGCCGTCGAGCCGGTGGTGCGGCAGCGCGTGTTGAACGCAGGCTTCCTGCACGAGATCCAGAAAACTCGTGAACTGCGAGAACACCAGGGCGCTGTGTCCTTCATCCAGCAAGACTTTCAGGCGTTCCACCAGGAAGCTGAGCTTGGGCGAGGGCTCGTCGGCTCGGTTCGTCAGAAGGCAAGGCGACAGACAGACTTGACGGAGTTTAAGGATGGCCGTCAACGCGATGAATTGCGCCTGGCCGGACGTCTTGGTGCGATAGGCCTCGTCAATGGTGGAGCGGACCTGGGCGACCGTCTGCTGGTAAAGCGCCTTTTGGCGATCGGTCAAGTCGAGAAACACTTCGCTCTCGATTTTCGGCGGCAGGTCCTGGAGAATCTCGGCCTTGGTCCGGCGCAAGATAAAGGGCCGGGTCCGGCGCAGCACTCGATCGAGCGCGCGACCCGCGACGCGCTTCAGGTCCGTCTTGAACCGCTCGTACTCGCCGAGGAGGCCGGACACGCACAGGTCGATCACGGAGAAATACTCGCCCAGGTGGTTTTCGAGCGGCGTGCCGGTCAGGGCGAGCTTGAAGCGCCCGTTGAGGCGGCGAACCGCGTTCGTCGTCTCCGCCACGATATTCTTCACCGCCTGGGCCTCGTCGAACACGATGACGTGAAACACCGTGCCCTCCAGTCGGTCGATGTCCCGGCGAACGAGCCCATACGTCGTGAGGACGACCTCGCCGTCCTTGGCGTCGAGCGTCCGCTCGCTCCCGCTGTAGACATGGACGGTCAGGCCCGGAGCGAAACGCGCGAGTTCCTGTTCCCAGTTGAAGAGCAGGCTCGTCGGCACGACGACCAGATGTGGGCCCTTCACACCCGTCGATGAAGTGAGGCGGCCTTCGTGGATGGCGGCCAGCAGGCAGATGGCCTGGAGCGTTTTCCCCAATCCCATATCGTCCGCCAAGCAGGCGCCGAATCGATGCTCGTAGAGGAACGCCAGCCAGGCGTAGCCGTCCCGCTGGTACGGGCGCAGCAGCGCGCGCAACCCCTTCGGCAACGGCGGTGTCTCGATCCGCTCAAATCCCAGCAACCGCGCGAGTACGGCCTCGTCCTCGGCGGGCAGCGACACACGGATGCCCTGCTCGCGCAACGCCAGCCAGTCGAGGATCTGTAACCGGGGCACGCGCATGACTTCTCTTCTGCGTCCATCCGTTGTTGCCGCGCCCGTGAGATCGAACATGGCGCGCAGCCGCTCCATGGTGGGACCATCCAGAACCCTCAGGCCGCGAGCGGTTGTGACCAGTCCACCCCGGCTGATGGCCGCCCGCCAATCCGCCTCGTCCAGCACCGCCCCGTCACAGCGGATCTCCGGCCGGACCTCGAACCAGTCGATTCCGGTCCCGTCCCGATCCTGACGCCCCACGTGGATGGACACATCCCAATGAGCCGTTCGGAGGGGTGTGTCTTCATACAACACTGCGATCCCGGCTGCCGTCAGCTTTTCGAAGAGATCCGCCAATCGTGGGAGCAGCAGGTCGGGGTCGATCGCCATGGCGTCGTAACGCTGCATGCCGCGAAACGCGTCGAGGCCGAACACCTCGAACGGAATCCGGTACAGCTGCACTTCCCGGGATTTGTCGATCGCACGCAACGCCCACCGTCTGCGGTCGACTTCTAACCGCACGTCCCGCCTGGCATACACCGACACATGGTGTCTCAGCCAACGAGCGGCCTCAAGACGGATGTCCCGCGCCCAACCGGTCTGATCGAGCGCCGCTTTGATACGGCGGTCTCGTTCCTTGGCCTCGCTGACCGTGAGCAACGTGAAAAACAGGTCGTACAACACGGCTTTGCGCTTCTGTGCCCGCAATGGGCCCGAACCGGCGCGACCTTGCTCCAACGCCCAGATGAAAGAAAAGGTCGAGGCGCTCGGCGCGAACCGACTGTCTCCCCGCCGGCATTGTGTCTGCAACGTCCATGCGGCGGTCGGTAGGGCGGCCTCGGGAGGAGGCATCAGGATCACGGTGTACGACGTCTCGTCGTCTCCCGGCGCAGGAGCAGAAGGGTGAACCGCCACATCGTCCCCATCCACGCGCAACAGGAGATCGCGCAAGGTCTTGTCGCCCTGTTTGTGGATCAGATCGATCTGAGCGGATCGGAATTCGTCGCGCGAGACGGAGAACTCCGTCTCGTGATGAATGCCCTGCCACCGGCCATAGCCCCGGCCGTCAGGCAGGGTCACGGCGCAGGACGTCTCGTCGAAGCCGGCGTCATAGGAATTGAGCCCTTGGAACCCGTCCCGCAACGCGCGAAACGAGGCCCAGCCGCTTTCGTCATCCAGGAAGAGGAGCCGGCCCCCGCCCACGTCGGCCACGAAGCTGCGAAAACGGATGATCCGGTCGAGCGCCGTCCCGTCGGCCACACAGGCCGCGCGGATGCTCACCTCATCTCCCACGACCGCGATCTCCGTCTTGCTCCGGCACTTGACCGACGGAGACCAGCGGAGCGCGACGGACTCACGGCCGGTTTTCAGCACGATCGGGGCGGGCCGGTCGGAGAATCGGAGATACTGCAGCAACGGCTCTTCTCCAAATCCGGACGCAAACCAGGATGGACTCACCAGTGGGCGCAGCTCGGGCGGCAACGCAG
Organism: Nitrospira sp. UBA5699; assembly: GCA_002420105.1. GTDB lineage: Bacteria > Nitrospirota > Nitrospiria > Nitrospirales > Nitrospiraceae > Nitrospira_C. The sequence continues at coordinate 65,852 of DIHJ01000102.1, read as the reverse complement.
GACCCCATCCCGCGGCCAGCGGCGCGCCGTTGCGGTTAACCAGGACCTGCGAGTACGACTGGCTGGCGTCGATGACAATCTCATATATCGTCGCCGTGCGAGAGGGTTCAAAGGGACGCTCCCCCTGCCGGTAAGGGGACTGTCCCCTTGCCGGTTCGGGGAGGTCGCCGAGTAACTCGGCTCGGAGCGCAGGCAGTCCGGTTTGTTGCCGGCCCGGTAATTTGAACGTCTCCGGCGCAAGCAGGTGCTTGGTGGCGAAGCAGGCGCACAGAACATGTTTGCAGAGCCAGTCGGGATCCCAGGCCGGGCAATCGCAGGAGGCATCGAGGAAACCGCCGTCGAGGGAAAAGACGACGCTATACAGCCGGGTCCCCTGCACCTGCGCCGTCAGCGTCGTGCCGTCCTGATTCCAGATGTAGTGCAACAGCCGCTGTTGCTCGTAGTACCGGTAGCCGCGCACGACCGACTCCTTCGGGGCCATGGCGTAGACCTCGCTGCTGGAGAGGACGCGAAACGCGCGGAGCACCGCTGACGAGTCGGGATCGGGAATGAAGGGATCGGTTTTCTTTTCCGCAGAGGGACGGTTCCCATGCCACGGCTGCGAACGTTTCTTGCGCATGGCGCGTCACTATAGCGGGACCGGAAAGGCCCTTCAAGCGGCGGCAACGGACAACGATTCGCGCCGGTAGCTGCTTCCTTCACCGAAGAATATGGAGCGTGAGGAACCGTTCAGGCATCACGCCGGGCAGGAGAAGGAAACCGGATACCCGGACGAAACGCGAGCGCGAGGGCTTGAAGGCGGCTGTGGGCGCCGAGCTTTTCCAGGAGACGCTGAATATGATTGCGCACCGTCTTGGGTTTGATGCCGAGCGCCATGGCCATATCCGCGGCGCGCTCGCCGGTCGCAAGCCGGCGGAGGATCTCCCGCTCCCGGGGACTGAGCGGAAGCGCGGCGGGAATGTCCGGCATCGACGCTCTACAAGAAGACGCCGGCGGCCGCACCTGAATCGGACAGGCCATGGCATGAAGCTCCTCAACCAAGTGCGAGACTGTGGCCTGTTTGGTGATATCCCGGAAGAGATGGGCGACCAAGAACGCGCCGCGTTTACGAGAGGGCACGGGCAGCGAACTGACGTTGAGCCAGACCACGCGGCCATCCTTCGTGTGGGTTTGCATGTCGAATTGACGCACGCCGCCGCCCCGCGCGACACGGGCACCGATCGGACAGGACGGCGAGCACAAGGGATGGCCACTCAGCGTTTCGCCGCGCATCACATCGCGACAGAAGCGGCCCACGACGTCGGTGGCTCGAAACCCCAAGAGGCGTTCGGCGGACCGATTCCAGAGCACGATCCTCCCCCTCTCGTCCACGACCATCGCGCCATCGGCCGTCCGTTCCAGCATGGCGGTGAGCTGTTTCACAATTGCCTCCAGCGACCTGCGTGCCGCCCCCGCAGGTCACAGGAACGCCCCTTCGCTCTTACAGCGCAGACCTATCCAGACCATGGTGCTCGTTCAAGCACTCGCGGCTGCTCGATGCGTGGCGGCCCGGCATGGCGCGTCACGTCGTGGAGCTCCGGCGGCGTCACGAAGTTGCAGAGATTGAACAGCTCATTGGCCGGTTGCACGGGAATGCCTCCTTCGCGAGTCTCCAGCATGTCCATGAATCGGTTCATGGCCACAGCGGTCGTCTGGACGTCCCCCTTCTGATAGGCGGTCTCCACCTCGTGCATTTGCGCGACGTAGAGATCCCACCTGGCATTTGGATACTCTTTCTTGTAGTAGGCGTCTCCCTTGTAAAAGGCGATGGCGCCCTTGATGTCGTCGATCCAATACGGATAGACAGGCGACGCGTCCGCCGCTCTTGTGACCGACATGAGGAGCCACGCACACAGGCCGGCTAACGCCATCACCCTGAGTGTGATGTGAATGACAGGTTTCATTGTGATCCCCCCTTCTTCGCCAGCCGCGCATCGCCGATCACCACAGACCACGAACTCGATGCGCGGTCCGCTGCCGACTCTGTGCCGTTCGCTATTCCTCCCAGAAGAACTTCTCCCAATCCACGGTCTTCTCCCACCACTGCTTATGCCGTTTCACGTCGTGCAACGCCGGTGGGGTGATCTCATAGCAGAAATCCCATGTCGCCTCGGCGGCCTTGGCGCTGATGGCTCCCTCGCGGAGCTCCAGCATGTCCATGAAGCGATTCATCGCCAGATAGGTCCCTTTCCAGTCGCCGCGGTCGTAGAGGCTCCGAACAAGGAGGATCTGGCCGACATAGGGATCGAACGATCCCGGCTCGCTCTTGGCCGAGGCCATCCCTTCTTGCACGATGACGAACCCCGTTAACTGCTGCTCCCAGCCTTCGGAGCCGGTGTACATGGCGACTAAAGTATTGACCCTCCACTTGACATCACTATGTCGATCCACCAAGTTCTCCGAGCCGCTGTACCTGGCAAGGGCGGCCCATGGGATCAGCGCCATGGCAAACGCGCACAGCAGGAGGACGACCGCCTGTCGCGAGATGATGACCTGTTTCATGATTCCCCCCAATTGTTTGGCTTGTGGTTGACCCGCAGCAGTTGTCGCAGGTCGACAGCCATCCCACGTCCTCCCGCCGCCTGTCGTCAGGGCACCACCCGGATCGTACTCCGCAAGGCCTCATCGGCCCCGTGCAACGGACAGAAGAACGGGCAAGTTTGTGTTCCCGACGCGTCGGGTTCCGGCTCAACCTTCAACTGTTCTGTGCTCACCTGGACCCGGACGGTCTCCCCTGGCGCGACATAGACCCGTAACGGCTTCACGGTCGGGGCCTCGGGTCCCTCCACAATCTGCTCGAACAGGCCCGGCGCTTCAAACACATGGGTGCGGGGCGTCGGGTTTTCCAGGATGAAGAACAGTCCTCCCTCAACATCGGTGCGCGTGTGGATGACCACCTCGCGTGGAGACCAGGCTGCCGCCTCGCCTTCCAGATCATGGATGACAAAATGGAACTCTCCGCCGAGACCCGTGGAAGGCCTGGCGCCACTCGCCGCGATCAGCAGAAGCAGACCGAGTGCTGACCCAGTTATTCGGTGGTGTATGCGATGCATGCTGGTCCTCTCTTGAGTCCTCGTTCGTCCGGACCCCGTCCTGACCGAGCCTACGGCACCACGCGAATCGTTCCGCCCAGATGGGTATCTCCCTTGTGCAAGGGACAGAAAAACGGAAACTCTTCGACTGCCTCATCCGTGCGTCGCTCGAATTGCGCCGTGCTGATTTGCACTCGCACCGTATCGTCCGATGTCACATTCACCCGTAACGGCTTCCTGGTCACTGCCCCGCCCGCACCCATCACTTCTTCAAACAGTCCATAGGCGGCAAACGCGTGGGTGCGATCCGTCGGATTCTCCAGCACGAAGACCAACCCGTCCTGCATCTCCGTGCTCCGGTGAATCACGACCTCCTGCGGCACCCACACCGCCTTCTTCTCTCCCCGGTCGTGCACCACAAAGTGAAACTCTGCAGCCCCGGCCGGGCTCCAGAGACCCAGAGCGCCGACCAAGGCTGCGGCTGCCAGACCGCTCACACAATGGGAGGATTTCAGAAGACGGCTCATGGTGCGAGTCCTTCTGGCATCAGGCGACCGGCGAGATCATCCGCCGCCAATCTCGCCCCTGGTTTCGATGACGTACACCTCTCCTTTGACTTCCGGATGGATATCACACCAGATGGCATGACGCAGGCTCTCGGCCCCGCCCGTCGCCGGATCGAACTTCGTCGGCGCCGTGGCGAAGCGCAGCGTCATGGTCTTTCCCGCATCCACGTGGAAGGACCTGAAGTTTTTCCCCCGGACCTCCAAGCCGCCTTCCATGCGCACATCAATGCCCTTGAAGAGGCTCGAAGCAAACCCATGGGTGACGTTGTCCTCGTTGCGAATCACGATCGTCGTCTGCTGATCCGGCATCGTAAAGCCCACCGTCTCGTAGCCATGCTGCCGGTCCTTGATCGTGATCTCCAGCTTCTGCCGCGCCGCTCCCATCCCGGGCGCTTGGGCATACACGTCATCCATTCCTCCGCCCGGCAGCATCATGGCCGCCAGGGCGAGGGGAACCGCCAATACTGTGGTTGTGTGTCCTCTGATCCTCATGATCGACCTCCTTTTCTCGAAATGTGAACGGGTCATTCTTCCTTTATCTCACCGCACATCACCGCACCACTTGGTCCGTCACCTCCTTTCAGCTTGTTCAACCATTCGTCATCCGCCCCGACGTTCGATGATGAACAGCTCCCCCTTCACATCCGGGTGCATATCGCACCAGATGACATGCCGCGTAAACGGGCTCATCATCGTGAGCGGGGCTTCCGCCGACCCCTTGGTGAAATGGAGCGTCAGCTCCGGAGCCGGCTTCTCCGTCGTGGCCGCATGGGTCGCCCCCGTTCCTAGCCCCGCCAGCACGCCCAGCGCCAACGCTGCTGAAAGGCACATTGTGGTCATCGGATCACCTCTGACGCTCCTCATGGCACACCTCCTGGCCGAAGAGGATGGCACTCAACCCGGTGCTTCTCCGAACTGATGCTCGATGAACCGATCGATGTGACGAGACACGTCGTGATACTTCGCCGGCGTGACCAGATAGCAGTAATCGAAGAGCCGATCCGCGACTTCCGGCGGAATGCCGTTCTCACGGCCTTCGAGCATGTCCATCAGACGGTTCATAGCCAGATACACCGCTCCGGAATCGTGGCGGGCAAGATGCCCTCGTATCACCTCCAGCTGCGCAACATAGGGGGCAAATGTTCCCCAGAATGGTCCTTCGTTCGCTTGCTCGACCAGCACCGCCCGCATCATCGCATCGAGCCAGTCGTCTGCTGCAGCTGGAGCCCACGCAGGCCCTCCCAGCGCCACCACCATGAGACCGGTCAACGCGAGGAGGACCGCCGCCGTCCACCTGATGTCCTCGATGACCCCCATGGTATGCCTCCCGCTGCTCACCACCACTATCCTGAACTCGTAACCTCACCTCACGTCTCACAGCCCTTCTCCCAATATGGCATTCTGATTCCATGTTCATAGGCTAAGCCGACGAGGCTCGATGAACAATGAGCCGGTTACGTCATTTTTGAGGATGATACAGATGCACTACGGCGAGCACGGTGTGAGTTCACGGGCCGAGGACGGATGAACTCCCTCAGACAGGGAAGATCTAAGCAGAGGACGTTTTGTGGTGGAAAGCGATCGCGAGGGCTTCAAGGCGACTGTGCGCCCCGAGTTTGTCGCAGATGTGCTGGACGTGATTACGCACAGTGGCGGGACTGATGCAGAGCATATCCGCAATACGCGCGGTGCGCTCGCCCAGCGCCAAGTGCTGGAGTATTTCTCGCTCGCGTTGGCTCAAGGGCAACGTGGCCGGAACGTCAGGAACGGTGTCTGTCGGCAACGCTGGAGCAACGGAGGGCGTCGCCCCAGGAGTAGATCGCTCCCCGGGAGCGGACAGCACGGAATGCAGCTCATTCACCAGATGCCGGACCTTCGCCTGCTTACCGATGTCTCGGAACAAATGGACGAACAGGAACCGATCCTTCTTCCTGGAAGGGACAGGCAGGGAGCTGACATTGAGCCAGACAACCTTGCCGGCTTTAGTGTGAGTCTGAATATCGAAGTTCCGCACTCCGGCGCCGCAGCCAAGCCGTTGTCCGACGGCACAGGACGGTGAGCAGAACGGGTGACCGGAGAGGGTCACACCGCACATCACCTCGTGACAGGGACGCCCGAGAACCTCACCCGCCCGGAAGCCCAGCAGACGCTCCGCCGCCTTGTTCCACAACACGATGGTGCCCTGCTCATCGGCTAACATGGCGCCATCGGCGGTTCGCTGCAGCATGGTCGAGATCCGTTTCATCAGGCGACTCCACCATCCTCTAGACCTACGAAGCGCGCAGAATAGGACAGCCGTGGATACGGCATCATTTTACCATTGGCCTGCCAGCCGATTCATTCCCTCCATGTGCCATCCCAAGCACAGCATCGAAGATAATATCGTCCGCATCGCCCGTTTGACCCGCGAGCGGTTAGTGGGACAATTGGTCAATGAGCCTCTTCACCGCGTCGGCCGACCTTCGGATGGCTTCCAGCTCCATCGCGTTGACTTTCAGCTCGAGCACGCGTTCCACCCCGCCGGCGCCAATTATGACCGGCACGCCCATGAAGAGGCCCTCGATGCCGTACTCCCCTTGAAGGTAGGCGACACACGGCAGCACCCGTTTCTTGTCCCTGAGCACCGCTTCGACCATAAGCTCCACAGCCGCGGCCGGCGCATAGTAGGCCGAACTCACCTTCTGCAGTCCCAGGATTTCTTCCCCGCCCTTTCGCGTCCGCTCGATCAGCGCCTGGATGCGATCCTCCGGCAGCAGATCGGTGAGGGGAATGCCGCCGACCGACGCGTGGCGCGGGAGCGGCACCATGAAGTCTCCATGGCCTCCCAGCACAAGCGCGCTGGTATCCTCCACCGACACCCCGAGTTCCATGGCAATAAAGGTGCGAAATCGAGAGGAGTCCAGAATGCCGGCCATGCCCATGACCCGGCGCTTCGGGAACGAGGTTGCACGGGCGGCCACGTGCACCATGGCATCGACGGGGTTGGTCACCATGATGAGCACCGCCTCCGGAGAGAACTTCGCGATCTGAACGCAGGTGTCCCATACGATCGCGGCGTTTCGTTTGAGCAACTCTTCACGCGACATCCCGGGCTGACGAGGCAGCCCGGCTGTGACCACGACGATATCGGAATTCCTGGTGGCCTCGTACTGATCGGTGCCCTGGATCGCCAGGTCGAAACCCTCCAGCGGCGAGGCTTCCTTGAGGTCGAGCGCCTTCCCTTCGGCGAGCCCTTTCGTGCGGTTGAAGAGGACGATATCGCCCAGTTCCTTCAGCGCAGACCATAACGCGACCGTCGCGCCGACGTTCCCGGAGCCGATGATCGTGATTTTCTTGCGCATCGTCCTGCGTCATCCTCGGAGAGGCCATTCTGGAGTGTTGCCACCATACATGAATGACCGGCCATCCGTACAGACACCCACCCTTCCCGGCACAGTCCCCTTGCCCACTGGCCGTCCAACACGTCTTCGACGACTGTCTCCTGTGGCGCTTTGCAACAGGCGCGCATGACTTCATGTCCTTATTCTCCTCAAGACGTCACGCAATACTATCTGATCCTACACACGATCTTGAGACACACCCGACACCTCTTACTATTTATGGCCAGATGAGATGACCGGACGTGTCTCTTACTCCATGGCATCCAATCTGCTTATTGATTAGAAATACCTCGGTCATTCGGAGGCGGTTGGAAGGAGGGATGCCATGGCACAGAGCGCCACCACGCCAGCCGACCAGATCATCGAAGCCATCGCCCGCCACCCAGGCTGCTGTTTTGACGACCTGGCGAGATTCTGCCCCGAATTGACCTGGAATCAGATCTTTTCTGAGGTGGACCGTTTGAGTCGGGAGGGTGTCCTCATGTTAGCGCTGGTAGGGCCCGGTCGATATACGCTTGTGATCCCCACCGAGGGGACATTCCGCGCATCGCCGTCGGAGGAGGCTTCGGTCCGCCCCCCCGTCCCGGCGCAACCTCGACACGATACGCAATGTGAACGCTGCGGCGGCCTGATGGTCCCGGAGATTGACGACGACTTCACCGGATGGCGTTGCATCCTGTGCGGGGAGCGTGTGGACTCGGTGATCCTGGCGCAGCGACGGAAAGCGGAATCGCCCTGTCGCCCGACCGTTCAGCCCAGCCGCTGACGGCTCATGAAGGTTCACGCGCGCATGCGCACCCCTGCGGAGATCTGTTCACGTGCGCTCGTGATCCTGCACGTTCGGCGAGATGAGGAGACCGTGCGCGTATCAGCGCGAGGGCGGCCTGAGTGCAGAGCCGCAGAGGAGATCGTTGACCATGGCTGAGCCCCGGCGATGGGTCAGCGCATTTCTGCGGAAGGTCTTCACCATGCCCCGCCGTCACATGCTCGTCTTTCTCCTTGCAACCATTTTGCTGATTATCGTGGAGGTGGAAGTGATCGAAGGGTGGCATCTCGTCCATCTCGTCGAGCTGCTCGGCATCATGCTGATCCTGTATATGGACCGGGCAACGTGGCGTGTCGCACGAACGCTGAAAACCATGAAGCCAGGGAAGCCATAGGCTGTGTCCTGGCGAGAAGACGACTGTTCCCTTAATCGAGACCAAGAGGGAGGTGCCCTATGATGCCGTCATCGAAGTCGAAGGGGCTAGTTACCGCACGAGTGGGCCCGTCTCCGGCAACAACAGAAGCCGCTCAGGAGTTCATGGTGTAGCCCGAAGACCGACGCGAACGAATCGCGCTAAAGGCGTACGAGCTCTGGGAGCAACGCGGATGCTGCCGCGGACATGATCTGGAAGATTGGCTTGAGGCGGAAGCCATCGTCATCCAGTCGCTGCATGAAGCCCAAAAATAACGGAAGTCGGGACTCATCGGTGGTGCCGAGAACCAGAACCTCGCGGGTATGCCCTGCGTGGCAGTTGACCTGTTGGCGTTGAGGCTTACCTTATAGGTGAGCGGAGGCCTCGGTGAGAGGAACAGTCAAGGATATCGAGGTCAAGCGCAGGGGCGGTGAGCAGGCCCGCCGACGGGTGGGAAGCCTAAAACCCCTCCAAGACCTCCACGATTTGAGTCAAGCTCTCTAGACCCGCCTCCGCTCCGCTTTTTTGTGTGCTCTTCCACCGAGTCTCGAACCCCCGACAGAGTGCGGTTGTATGTTTGAGACCTATTCGTGGGGGATTTTCCCTCACCGTTATTTTCAAGGGGGAGGAGAACAGGAGAAGGAATGAACGGGTGTGAGGGAAATGTGGCATAACAAAACGGCCCGCTCTCGTGTGGACCACGGGGGCCGCTTCCCGGCCGGAGCCAGATCCGGCAATCCTTCAGTCGCTTGAGGCTGATTGCCCCGCGCCTCAATCTTCGCTCGGGCTCGCATCTACGGCCATGCCTAGTGGCACCGACCATTGATGGCGCGTACCTTGGATCCAACCCCGCTACTGCTACGGCGCCCGCATCCGCTGCACGCTGGCTGCACGGGAGCGGGTCACAATTCCAAGGTTGTCGACATCTCTAGGCTCAAGCCACCTCCTTCAGTTCTTTGGTAATCATCGGTCGGAAAAAATCAACAGGCCAGGACGCCACAGGCTCACGGCCGTTCAGGCGGCAAAATGACCCCTCCCTTCATGAATAGACACACTCCCTCCCTAACGGTCCGGATTCTCGCTTCCGCCTCCGCGAGCAGTTGCTCTCTCGTCCGATTCACTTGAGCCGAGCCCTGCTGTTGCGCCATCAATCCGGCGGCTGCCGCGATGCGCGGGACCACCTCCCACTCGTTCATCGTACACAGAATGTGCTCTTCGTCGATGCCCCGCTCTTCCGCGCAGGCCGCCAGTTCCTTCGCCGCGGCCGGCGCCATTTCGTCGGTGATCGTGCGGGCCCGCACGTCCAGCGCGCCGCGAAAGATGCCGGGAAAGACGAGGGAATTGTTGAC
>DIHJ01000102.1:12879-56247 GCA_002420105.1 Nitrospira sp. UBA5699 | reverse complement strand
TGGTTGGGAAAATCGCTCCGCCCCGTCGCCACGATCCTGGCACCCGCTGCCTTGGCCTCCCACGGCCAGATTTCGGGAATCGGATTGGCGCAGGCGAAGACGACGGCATCCTTCGCCATCGTCCTGATCCATTCGGGTTTGATGATTCCGCCGGCCGCAAAGGCGATGCAGACGTCCGCGCCGCGAAGGGTTTCCGGAATCCCGCCCCGGCGGCCCTCTCCATTCGTTTCCACGCAGACCTTCCACTGCTCGGCATAGTCGGCGTTTTCCCGATAGTCGGTCCGGTGGGTGCCGAGGATGCCGCCGAGGTCGCAGGCCACGATCGCGGCGGGGTCCGCTCCGTTCGCCTTCAGGAAGCGGTAGGTGGGCACGTTGGCGGCCCCCATCCCGATCATGGCGATGCGCACCCGCCCCATCGGCTTTCCAACGATCTTCAGCGCATTGATCAGGGCAGCCAGCAAGACCGTGCCGGTCCCCTGCTGATCGTCATGCCAGACGGGGATCGTCCCGTTTCGCCGGCATTCGTCCAGCACGCGGAAGCATTTCGGCATTGAGATATCTTCGAGGTTGATGCCTCCGAACGAGGGTTCCAATAGTTTGACGGTCCGCACGATCTCGGCCGGATCTTTGGTGCCAAGACAGACGGGCACCGCATCCACCCCGCCCAGATACTTGAAGAGCAGCGCCTTCCCCTCCATCACGGGAAGACCGGCTTCCGGACCGATGTCGCCCAATCCCAGGACACGCGTCCCGTCGGAGATCACCGCGATGCTGTTGGCTCTGTTCGTCAGGTCGTAGACGAGCGCCGGAGTCCGCTGAATGTCCTTGCAGGCAGCGGCCACGCCCGGCGTGTACCAGATGGCGAAATCGTCCAGACTGCGGACGGGGCATTTCGGGAACACCTGGATCTTGCCCTTGTACAAGGCATGCAATCGCCTCGACTCCTCGGTCGGCCGCTGCGCTTTGGCCAACAATTCCTCGTTGGTCGTCATCTGGTCCCTCTTCGCGAGCGCACGATCAAGACGGAACAGGGGCCTGAACCGGCTGCTTACCCGTGCAGCCATGGCTGCACGGAACCTTGGTCCGGAACGTTGGATGCGAAAATCCTCCGGCCCCCCGATGGTCGGCGGTGGCCGGGCTTAATTGAGGCGGGACTTCCCCTGGCCGACGAACAGCTTCTCGGCCTCGTCGCGCGCGAGGTCCTTCGCACGATGGGCCTGACGGTGGGAGAGGATGACAGGATCGATCCGCTCGCCGCAGCTCACGCAGCGCCAGTCGAACGACCCGGTTTCGAAGACCTTTTCCGGCACCATCAGCCCTCCGCAGCGATGGCAGCGATCGCCATGGGCCTGTTGCCGGAGAACGGACATTTTTGACAGCTTGACCATAGGCACAGCCCTCCTTTCGGCTGATATCATGGGTTACCCCTATGAGCCGGATTCTTCGAAAAGGATTCATGTCTCGCCGTCCCCCTTCCGACCACCCGGCTCGCGGCGGCCTTTACCGTCGTCCGATCAGCGCTTTGCGCCCTTATGCCGCGACGGCAGGAACCTGCCGATCAGGACGCCACGATTCTCCTGCCGGTCCCGGCGTTGCCGGCCGATCTTGTTGATCGGCCGGTTCCTCGTACGCCCGGCCCGGGCCCGTTCCTTTTCCAGTCGGAATTTCTTGAACCGCTTCGCCTGGATCTTCGGCAGATTCTTGAACGACGGCCGCCGTTTCATGAACGGCCCTCGCGACGGCCGGACCGCCGGGGAGGCGTCATGCCGGCCTGCCCTTCGCCGGCAGCGTCGCCAGCATGCCCCGAAGCGCGCCGCTGCCGTCCTCAAATTCGTACTGGACGCGGCAGCTCGGCTGCCTGATTCTGAGGAGGCGCCGCAGGTCGACCGGCGTCGCAATCAGCACGAGATCGCAGTCCGCCCGCTCGATCGTCTGCTCGAGGTCGTGAATTTGTTCCCGACCGTAGCCCATCGCGGGCAGCACGCCCTCCAGATGCGGGTGGGCCCGGAAGGTCTCCCGAAGGCTGCCGACCGCAACCGGCCGCGGATCGACCAGCGACGTCGCGCCGTACAGTCTGGCCGCCAGGACGCCCGCGCCGTACGCCATCCCGCCGTGCGTGACCGTCGGCCCGTCCTCGATCACCAGCACGCGTTTGCCCCGCACCGCGGCGGCATCCTCCAGCCTGAGGGGCATCGTCGACTCGATGACGCGGGCATCGGGATTGGCGGTCATGACCGCCCGGCGGACGGCTGCGACCTTCTGCGGGTCGGCCGTATCCGTTTTCGTGATGACGATCGCATCGGCGCGCAGCAGATTGACTTCGCCGGGGAAATACCGTTCCTCGTCTCCGGCCCGGTGCGGATCCACCAGGACAATTTCCAGGTCCGGAGCATAGAACGGGAAATCGTTGTTCCCTCCGTCCCACAGCACTACGTCGGCCTCGGATTCGGCGAGACGGAGAATGCGCTCGTAATCGACTCCGGCGAACAGGAGATCGCCGGCCTGCACATGAGGCTCGTACTCTTCGCGTTCTTCGATCGTGCAGCGCGCCCGCTCGATGTCCTCGAGCGTCGCGAACCGTTGGACCGCCTGTTCCGCCAGGTCCCCGTAGGGCATGGGGTGGCGCACGACGGCGACTCTCAGCCCCCGCTCCCGCAGCCATCCCGCGATCTTCCGCGCGGCGGGGCTTTTACCCGCTCCGGTTCTGACCGCGCAGACGGAAATCACGGGCTTGGTCGAGCGGAGCATGGTGGAACGGGGCCCGAGGAACCGGAAATCCGCTCCCGCCGCGAGCGCACGGGAGGCCCGATGCATCACCGCTTCATGGGACAGATCGCTGTACGCAAAGATGACCTGATCCACCGCATGGGACGCGATGACCCGCTCCAGTTCCGATTCCGGCACGATCGGAACGCCGTTCGGATACCGGTCGCCCGCCAGCACGGCGGGGTAGGTCCGGCCGGCGATGTTCGGAATCTGTGCGGCGGTGAAGGCGACGACGCGGTATCCGGGATGGCCCCGGAAAAAGACGTTAAAGTTATGGAAGTCTCGCCCGGCCGCCCCCATGATGACCACGTTGGCCACGACGCTGGCGCGATTTTCCACGGGACGGCCTCCCGCACTGACGATTTCTGCCACAGACCAATCCTTTCTCGCGGCCGGCTGGTCGATCGGACCCCTGGATTCACAAGAGAATTCTCTTCTTCCGGACCGCCGTTTCATGGTCTCTACCTTGCAGAACCCGTGCTCGCAACGGATTCGCACCATTCACAGGAGGCCTCTCCCATGAACAGGCGACTGACCACGGCATTCCGGATCTTCGTTGTCACGGTGAGCCTCTGGGCTTCATCCCCGCCGATCGTCGCCGAAGCGAAAACGCAGCTGACCCCGAACACGATTCAGGAAGTCGATCCCCAGACATTGAAGGAACTGCTCGCGACGTTCGAGCAGGCGGAGCAGGCGATGCAGGCCCGCGACCTGGAAAGCATCATGGGTCTCTACTCGGACGAGTATCTCTACCACGGCCTCAAGAAGGCGGAGATCAGGAAGATCTGGAGCCGGCTCTTCGAGCACTACAAGGACCTGGAGAGCTTTCACACCTTCTCGGTGATTCGCGCCGTCGGGTCCGGAAGCAAGTTGACCGTGGAAATGACCTGCACGGGCGTCGTCTGGGGAACGTCCAAGGATACGACTTTACGGACGCCGCTTGACAGCTGGTATGAAGAGATCCATTACCTGAAAAAAGAGAACGGCCGTTGGCGGATCGTGGGCAATGTCGGTGGAGAATCACAACCGGTCCTGCAGTTCGGCGTGGCGCCGCACCCGCTGTTCTAGCGGGGGAACTTCTCTGAAGGACAGCCGGCGCGCTCCTCTGCGCGCCCTGCCCCTGCTCACCGGCTGACGGGTACCCATGATCCGACGGCCCCGGAACGGATTGTCTCGCTCTTCCTGATCGCGCCCCCTCCCGGCCTGGACACATCGCTCGTCCCGATCATCCTCGATGTTGAAAGATTCCACAGTGTCCGCAGAGATCCTGCCCTCTAACGCAACAACTCGGCAGGCGGCCGGCAAGGGCCTCTGGGGAGAAGCGCTTCCAACTCGTTGAATCTGTGAAAGACCTTGGACTTTGTCCGATTGCTATGCTCTTTGGCATTGGCGATGCACATCAGGTCGACAGCAGCGCATGTAAAAGGAGGCGTCACCGATACCCTGCGGGGTCGAGCGTCGTCATTGCCGAAACGCCCGCCGCTGTGACAGATCAACTCATTCAACAGGGAGGGAGAGGATCATGAGCCTACCGAGCAGATGGGAACCGTTGGCACGCTGGAGTCCGCTCAAGGAACTGGAAGACATGGAGAAACGCCTGTCGGGCATCTTCGGCCATGCGCCCAGGAGAGCGGAAGGCGAGAAAGGGGAGGCGATGGCCGTCGCCGATTGGTCTCCGCTCGTCGACATCACGGAGGATGAGAAAGAATACCTCGTGAAAGCCGAGATTCCGGACATGAAGAAGGAAGAGATCAAGCTGAATGTGCACGACGACGTGCTCACGATCAGCGGCGAGCGGAAGTACGAGAAAGAGGAGAAGGGGAAGAAGTACCACCGGATCGAGCGGGCGTACGGCAGCTTCGTGCGAAGCTTCACCCTGCCCGAGGATGCCGACGGCACGAAGATCAGCGCCGAGTACAAGGACGGTGTCCTTAAAGTGCATCTGCCCAAATCCGAGAAGGCGAAGCCGAAAGCCATCGACGTGAAAATTGCATAAGACAACAGGTCAAGGCTGAGGCTTAGGTCGAGGGGACGCAGAATGAATGCGCGGTTCTCAGCCTGAACCTCATCCTTAACCTCCTTCCAACGGAGGCTATCATGCTTCGCCACCCGCATTATCTTGAAGTCCCCTGGGACATTCACTGGCACGGCGGAACGGACGCGCGGCACCGTCATCTCTGGTGGTTGATCGCGCTGTTGGTCCTGGCGGCCATGTTCATGATCGGAATCGGCGTCACGAGCGGACTGAATGCAGGTTGAGAGTGTGTGTTTGGTTTGTGTAGTTCGTCCGGTTATGAAACCAGATAAACGAGACAAACCAGATGAACCGAACGGAGAGGAGTGTCGGTGGTCTTCCAGAACCGTGAAGAAGCGGGCCGCCAGCTGGCCGCCAGGTTGCAGAAGTACCGGGAAATTCCGGACGGAGTGATTCTGGCGCTGCCCCGGGGCGGCGTAGCCGTCGGCTATCAGGTGAGTCTGGCGCTGCATCTGCCGCTGGACGTCTTCATCACCCGCAAGATCGGGGCGCCGGACAATCCCGAGTATGCGCTGGGCGCCGTCAGCGAAACGGGGAACATCTATCTCAATCCCGATGCCGTGGCGGAGTTCCGCCTGTCGCACGAGGAGATGACGGATCTCGTCGCCGTTCAAAAGCAGGAAATCACACGCCGGCAACAGCTCTACCGCCAGGGGCGGCATCCGCCGGCGCTGAAAGGCCGGACGGTCATCGTGGTGGACGACGGCATCGCGACGGGAGCCACGTTCTTCACCTCCGTTGAGGCGATCCGCCGGCAGGCGCCCGGGCGTCTGGTGGCCGCCATTCCCGTGGGACCGCCGGACAGCATCGCGAAGGCGCGGTCCCTTGTCGACGAACTGGTCGTGCTGGCGACACCGGAACCGTTCTGGGCGGTGGGGAGTCATTATGTCGATTTCACGCAGGTGCAGGATCGCGACGTGCTGGAGTACTTGAATCTGGCCGATGAGTCGCTGCGCGACCGGAAGGACCGGGCGCACTCAACGACGATGTAACCGACGGAGAAAGGACGGAGTATGGCCGCAAAAGGACAGGCAGGGCGGGGGGCGAGACGGGATCGGACCGTTCAGGAGTATCAGCACGACACCTATAAGCAGCGGGGCAAGCTGAAGGAGCCGACGGTCTGCAGCGGTTGCGGAGCGCTCTTTCACAAGGGGCGCTGGACCTGGGGTGCCGCGCCGGTCGGAGCCAAATCGACCGTCTGCCCGGCCTGCCACCGGACCCGCGACAAATACCCCAAGGGTCTCGTGACGATCACGGGAACGTTCAAGGAACAACAGCACGAGCAGGTGCAGGGTGTCATCAGGAACGCGGAAGCGCGGGAAAGGAAGGAGCATCCGTTGTCCCGGATCATGGGCATCGAACGGCGGCCCGAAGGCCTGGTGATTTCGACGACGGACACGCACCTGCCCCGCCGGATCGGCGAAGCGCTCAAGCATGCCTATCGGGGGGAATTGAGTCTGCATTACGATCATGACGAAGACTTCGTCCGCGTCAATTGGGCCCGCTGACCGGCCGCTGGATTCGATCGCGACGGAAGCGGGAACGTAGCCATGCAGGTGCGGGACCTCATGACCCGTGACGCGCAATACTGCGCGCCGGACACGAATCTGGCCGCGGCGGCCAAGATGATGTGGGACAGCGACTGCGGCCTGTTGCCGATTCTGAACCCGGACGGCGTCGTGCTGGGCGTGATCACCGATCGGGACATCTGCATGGCGGCCTCGACCAGAAACCGGACGCCTGCGGCCATCACCGTCTGGGAAACCTCCTCGGGCAAGGCGATCACCTGCCGCCCGGACGACGACATCCGGACGGCCCTGGAGGCCATGGAGCGGGGCAAAGTCCGTCGTCTCCCCGTAGTGGACGAAGGGGGGGTCTTACAGGGTATGCTGTCGATCAACGATCTGGTGTTCGCGGCCGGCGAGCACAGGGGCCGGAGCGTTCCGGAACTGTCGACCGAAGCCGTCATACGGGCGTTGAAAGGCATTGGCGCCCATCGCCGTCCGGCCGGAAGCTGAAACGAGGATGCCATGAAGATAGTCGTGGGCGTCGATTGGTCCGAGCAGGCCTTCGCCGCCGTGCAGCAGGTGCTCCATCTCTACCGCCCGACGGAGCTGATCCTGGTCCACGGAGTCGATCTCGGCATCTTCCAATATCCGATCGTCGCGCAAGCCGCCAATCTGCAGGGCTACGACGATTTCCGTACGGCGCTCGTCGATGCCGGACGCCAGGTGCTCGCGCGCACCTCCAACATGCTGCCGTTCGATTCCGAAGCCATCAGTCAGGTCAACGAGGTCGGCAGCCCGGCCGACATCATCCTCAAGACGGCGGAGAAGGTCGGAGCCGATCTCGTCGCCGTCGGCGCGCGCGGGCAGAACCGGATGGCGGAATTGCTTCTCGGCAGCGTCTCCCACCGCGTGCTCCTGCACGCCACCCGTCCGACCCTCATCGTCAAGGAAGCCGCCAGACCGATCCAGCGGGTGCTCGTCGCGGTCGAAGGGCGCGAAGACGCCGAGCGGATCAAGCAATGGCTGATGGTCTTTCCCTTCGCCAATCCCGTCGAGCTCTGCGTGCTCAGCGTCGTGGTTCCGATCCGGCTGGTCGAGCCGTACAACGTTGTCGGCTACGAGTCCTGGACCGAGAGCGCCAAATCGTACGCGGAGAATCTCGTCAACACCGTCGGCGCCGAACTGACGGGAAGCCGCTACACCATCAGCACCCGCGTCGTGACGGGGGAAGTGGCCGCCGCCGTGGCGGAACAGGCCGCCGGCATGGATCTCGTCGTCGTCGCCTCGCACGGGCACAGGGGCGTCGAACGGTTTCTCCTGGGCAGCGCCTCCCACGCCATCGTCCATCGGGTCATATGCCCCATCCTCGTGGTACGCTGAAAGGAATTACGCATGAAGATCACCGTCGCCGCCGCCATCCTGTTCCTGTTCGCCGCCTCATCCTGGGTCTCGGCCCAAACCGCCCCCGGCAATCCCAGGGCGGGACTGGCCGTGTATGAAAAGCACTGCCTCCGTTGTCATGGCAGCAACCTGGACGGCAAAGGTCCGGACAGCCAGGACCTGATCGTCCGGCCAGCCAATCTGCAATCCGTGAACTCGCGGGCCAAGACGGACTGGGAGCTGCTCGTCACGATCTCCAACGGCGCGCTGTTCACGCCGATGCACGGATTCCGGGGCAAGTTGACCGATCAGCAGATGCTCGACGTCCTGTCCTACATCCGGAGCGTGGCGCCGTTCGACGCGGTGAGTTAGCCGGACCGGAGTGCGGCGCCAGGACACAGATCTGCCGAGGCTCACGCGCCGCTTCGCCGCGGTCCTGCTCCTCCTGCTGCTCGGATTCAGCACCGGAGTTCACGCGGCCGGACCGCCGCCGGATCTTGAAGTGTCCGTCCGGAGCGGCTGCCCCCATTGCGAAGCCGCAGAGTTGTTTCTCCGCGACCTCCGGCTCGAACGCCCGTCGCTTCGAATCCTCATCCGCGACGTAGCCCGTGACGCCGACGCGTTGGAGCGCCTCAAGAGTCTGGCCGCCGAGCACGGCGTCACCGGCGTCGGCGTGCGGGCCTTTCTCATCGGCACGGAACTGATCGTCGGGTTTCTCTCGCCGGAAACGACCGGCGCGCGCAAGCCGCCGCACCGCCTGCGGCGGCCGACGGCATACGGACCCCGTGGTTCGGCGTGCTCCGTGCCGGGGAACTCGGCCTTCGGCTCTTCACGATCGTCATCGGCCTCCTGGACGGATTCAACCCCTGCGCCATGTGGGTGCTGCTGTTTCTCCTATCCCTGCTCGTCAATCTTCACGACCGGTTCAAGATGGTCCTGATCGCCGGGACGTTCGTCGCCGTCAGCGGCCTGGGCATGGCGGCGCTCGGAGCGGTCTTGCTTCTTCAACCCAAGTGGCTTATCTGATTCCGGAGTCCGTTGGAACAACCAGAACGGGGACCGACCGTATGCCTCCATCCGCCATCCGATCGCTGAAGCCGTTCTTCCGGCCCCGGACCGTCGCCGTCGTCGGGGCGTCGCGCGAAGGCAACGGCATCGGACATCGGATTCTTGAATCGCTCCGGGGCAGCGGGTTCGCCGGATCGCTTTTCCCGATCAATCCGCACGCGACCGCCATCGCGGGCCTGCCGGCGTACCCTTCCCTGACCGCCGTGTCGGGCCCGGTCGATCTCGCCGTGATTGCGGTGCCGTCCGCGGTCGTCCCGACGGTCATCGACGACTGCATCGTCAAGCAGGTCCCGGCGGTCATCCTGATTACGGCGGGATTTGCCGAAACCGGGGCGGCGGGCACGTCGCTCGAACGGCAGCTCCTGGAGAAAATCCGCCGACATCCCGTCCGTTTGATCGGACCGAACTGTTTCGGATTGATGAACCCGGACCCGGCCGTGAATCTCAACGCCACCTACACGCCGGCCTTTCCACCGGCCGGCCGGGTCGCGTTCGCCTCCGAAAGCGGCGGTCTCGGCCTGGCCGTCGTGACGGCTGCGCGGCGACTGAATCTCGGACTGTCCGGCTTCGTCAGCCTCGGCAATCACGCGGATGTCTCCGTGCTCGACCTGCTCGAATACTGGGAGGAGGACGAATCCACCGGCGTGATGCTCCTGTACCTGGAAACCGTCGTGGAACCGCGCCGGTTCAGGCAGATCGCCGAACGAGTCGGCAGACGCAAACCGGTCATCGTCATGAAAGGGGGGCGGACACCCGCGGGCCAGTCCGCCGCCGGCTCGCATACGGCGGCTCTGGCCACCAATGAAACGGCCGTCGATGCGTTGTTCACGCAATGTGGGGCGATTCATGCCGGCACGTTGGAGGAATTTCTGGCGCTCGCGACCGGTCTTTCCGCCCAACCGCTTCCTCGGGGACGCCGGATCGGCATCCTGACGAACTCCGGCGGTCCCGGCGTCCTCTGCGCCGACGGTTGCGCCGCAGAGGGCCTCACCCTGCCGCACTGTTCGGACCGGACACAAGCCGCGCTCGCCGGGTTTCTCCCGCGCACCGCCGCGCTCGGCAATCCCGTCGACGTGATCGGCTTCGCGACGGAGGACCAGCACGCCAGGGCGGTCGAAACCATGCTCCGAGCGAACGAGTTCGACGCCCTGATCATCGTGCATGTCTCGGTGAGGGCGGAGGACAATCCCCCGGTGGCGGCCGGAATCGCACGGGGCATCCGCGCGGCGCGGCAGGCCGGCGCAACCGGCAAACCCGTCTACATCTGCTGGATGGCGGAAGGCGATCCGGACCGGACGTTTGTGATCGACGGAGAAACCGTTCCCACCTACCGGCATCCCGAGATGCCGGCCCGGATCCTCGGCCGTGCCCTGTCCTACGACGCCTGGCGGCAACGACCGGTGGGAGCCGTCCCGGACTTCGGGGAGGTCGATCTCCCGAAGGCCAAGGCAATCTGCATGAGCGCCCTGTCGCAGCGCGGGGCTGGCTGGCTTACGACCGAGGAAACCAGCGCCGTGCTCGCCGCGATGGAACTGCCGCTCGTCCCGGGCGGGGTGGCCGCGAACGCCGACGAGGCCGTCGCGCACGCGCGCAAATTGGGATTTCCCGTGGCGGTCAAACTCGCGTCGCACCGGATCATCCACAAGACCGAGGTCGGCGGAATCCGCCTCAACCTCACCGATGAGCAGGCCGTGCGCGAGGCGTTCGCAGCGATTCGAGACAGGCTTGCGCAGGACCGCAAATTAGAGGCCATGGAAGGGGTGCTCGTGCAGCCGATGCTCTCGGGCGGGGTGGAAGTGATGGCCGGCATGACGCGCGATCCCCTCTTCGGTCCCCTGCTTGGCTTCGGCCTCGGCGGGATCTTCGTGGAAATCCTCGGCGACGTGCGGTTCCGTCTCGCTCCATTGACCGATCACGATGCGGCCAGTCTGGTTGGCGAGATCAAGGGCCACCGGCTGCTCGCGGGCTACAGGGGCCGGCCGGCCGTCGACATCAAGGCGATCGAAAATGTCCTGCTGCGTCTCTCCCGCCTGGTCGAGGAAATCCCCGAAATCGGCGAGCTCGATCTGAACCCGATCTTCGCATTGCCGGCAGGCCAAGGTTGCAAGATCGTGGATGCGAGAATACGGGTTGAGGCGACTGACAATCTGTCAGTGGGTTAGTGCATTCCCTCACTGGACCGTCAAGTGAATGGCCAAATGCCAGAACTGAAACCATGGCCAATCGTACCGACGTTAGCGGTAATGACTCTTGAAGATCGGATGTTTCGGAGAGCCGTGGCGGGGGAACGGAATGTCAGGCCAATCATTCTCTTTGTCTATCCTGCTTTCCATAACATTAACAAACAAGGGAATGAGCTTATTCAGCACGCGAAGGGCTGGATCAATCGTGTCTCTCTTGAGACTGTCGCGATTAGTTGAACACCCGTGAAAAATCTGATTCCGCAAGATTCGGATACGCCCCCACAAAAGAGTCGTCAAGTAGGGGTAAGGATCACCGGAGTCCAATGCATCCTCGACAGAACCAGTTTCTTCTTCGATCCGGCCTTTTATGAACGAACTATAGCCCTGTCGCCAGTAGGCCTCAGAAAGGTACCTCGATTTTAACAGTGCCCGCGCATCCTTGCGAATCATAGAAACAGCTGATTCGATACGCTTTGGACTGCCGTCAAGGTCACAGATCATTCGCAAAAACCAGCGGGCATCCTCGTCACCAGGACGCAGATATCTCCCGTGACTGGTTTCATTCACCCGGCCGTAAAGAGCATTGAACGCGATCCAGCACATCACGAAAATCTCTTGCGAGTCCGAGGAATCCCCCCCTATCGCTCCTGGCGGATTCCATTTCATTGGCCCGTTCAACCCAGGATCGCGCACGCTTCTTAATGCGATCCCAATAGCCCTGGTTGTGTTCTGTCAGCTTGGTGGCATTGCCGGTCATGATGCATCTCCAAAGAGAGGCGGCTCACCGGAATGTTCAATTCGGATCTGCTGCAACGGTGGTGTTAACTTACCCTGATTGGTATAAATCAGGATACGGCGACCTTCCCAGATGAGCGTATCTTCAACGGGCTTGCAAAGGCCCTTCTCGACCGCGGCCACAAAAATCAGATTGCCGGACTGGTGCATGGCGGCGTCCATGACGTACCCATTGCCACCGTGATATCGCTCCTCCAACCCCTTCGATGCCTTGCCGATCCTCAACGGACGTCCCTCTTGATCAGTCGGCACATACACGCAGGCCTGATGTGGAAATGCCGCCCGTGCATCAGTCAGCTTAGGGAACTTGAACCAATGCAGTTCCACTCGAATCATCGGTTAACTGTCATTGCTTGAGGGGGATTTAAGGACAGCCCTCTATGTTATTCAGTCCCGTCTTTCGCCGCCATCCTTTCTGACGCTCGGAAATGCTCGACAACATCGTAGCAAGCGGTCGCGGCTTTGCTCACCATGCGCTCCTGTGGACTACGCCGCGCTGCGCTTGCGAGCCGCCCGTCGTGAACGCGAGGCGAGGCTCGACCGCCGTTCGAGAAGACGGCCGGTGGCAAATTTGTGCAGCACGCTCGCCATGAGGGTCTGATAGGGTATGCCCTCCTCGGCCGCTCGTGCCTGGATGTCGGCAAGATCCAGAGTTGACATGCGGATGTTGACGCGCCGATTCTTGGTCAACGTCGCCCGTGCGTATTCTCGATACCGACGCAGCGATGCCTCCGACGTGACGACCGATTTGAGATCGCCCCGTTCATACGCAGCGAGAACCTCTTTCTCGTACCGATTCATTCTCTTCATGTCCCACCTCTTCTTCCATAGTCCCGAGTGGCTTTTCGGCTTGGGATCACGGTCTTGAGAAATACATGGCCGGATTCCTCGATGTGAGGCACGAGATACACATACTCCATCACAGCCACGACGAGCACCTTCTGGTTCGGGTAGCGCCCCGGATTCGGATGTGCAAGGATGTCAAGAAGCCCGCCCGACTCAATCGCCAGAACGATGTCTTCGAATGAAATGCCGCGAGACTGTTTTAGCTGCTCATTCTTCTTCTCGTTCCATCGATACGTCTTCACGTCCAGATAATAACCGAGCGTGTGCCTTTTGTCATCAAGACCGGGGACGGGCTTGTCCGGTGAGGCCGTCTATCCTCATCCTTCCATCGCAAGTTACCGACTCCGGTTCGTTCTTAACCATAAAGAGGAGACCACCAGAAGAAATATCGACCGTGCTTATTCGCTCTTGGCTGAAACCTTTGTGTCGGAGGAAGGGGGATAGGCCATCGGAAGAATTTAAGCAGGCCGCCGCATTATCCTTCCTCCTCGATAGCGGCTCAAGTTCAACAGCACCGCTGCTCACCTATGTGTGCCGGCCTGTCTGTGGCGGGATCCAACAACTGAGAGGCGGCGACGAGTGCGGCTTTGAGGACAAGTTTCTCGGAAATCGCTTCGAATACCCTTCCTCCAATCTCCACCGTTCGGCACTCTGAGTCGCCGCGCACGGAACAACACCGGCTGCTTCCCACTCTCGCGCCAAGCCAGTCCTCCATCGGTTTGCCTGAGATCGAAATGCGGTTGGACTCTGAGGGGTTGGCCCTGAATGATCGTTCATCGATCGCTCTCGTTTCGAGAATCGGCTCAATGCCCAGTGGGCGGAGGGGTCTCCTTGAGCGTATCGAAAGCCCGCCGGATCGCCTGATAGGTGCTATCGCAGCGATCGCAGGTCTTGCCGTCCTCGCTCACGAGCCTCTGCCACATGATCGGAAGCGTCAACACAACGGCACTCCACGGTTACGGCTTGCCCGCGGCGCCTTCGCGCCGGAGTTGCGCCAGATACGCCAGCGTGTCGGCGAGTTCCTGATCGGTCATGGTCGTGTCGGGAAACATGCCGGTGCCCGGATGCCCTTCCCGAATGATCCGCGCGCGCTGCTTGTCGGTTTTCAGATGCAGCGACTTGGGATTGCGAAGATCGGCTGGTTGCGGGTTCAGCTGGGCGATGAGCGCGGCCGTGTCGGCGGCCAGTTGCGGCAGCTTGTCTCGATATCCATCCATCCCGTGACAGTAGTAGCAGACGCCCTTTCCGTTGAAGACGCTTCTCCCGGCCTCTGCGCGGCCTTGGCTTTTGCCGGTGAAGCAGCCGACACGTTGCCCCCCGTCAGGAATGGGGGTTGGGTCACGCGCACTCCGATCAAACAGAGTCCGGAAAGACACATGGTTCGATTCTCCTGCGACATGGCTTCCGCATCGGTATCTCCTTTTGCCGGCAGGCGTGCTTCTACGGGCTCGAACCGTCGTTCTGTCCGCTCCCGAGCGGCCTGTCGCCGTGACAGGCCAGACAGTCGGCCATGCGCCCGGGACGGTGCGAGCCGCCTCCCTTGGCGAGGAGCCGGCGAACCGTTTCGTTGTCGAGCAACAGGGGCCGGACGCCGAACGTCTCGCCGAACTCGTGGCAGGCGCTGCAGGAGTTGGTGCCCGTCGCAAGAAAGATGAACTCCCCGTGCGGATTGAGCATTGCGCTGGCCGTGATCTGGGCCAGGGCTCCCCGATGTTCCGTGTGACAGACGAGGCAGGTCTTCCGCTGTCCGATGACTTCCCGGTGAAAGGCGCCAGCCGCCGGTGCCGACCGCTGCGCAAACCGCGACTCCGAATGGCACCCGATGCACTTGGCGCTGGAGGGCCCGCGAAACGGCTCGTGACAACCGGCGCAGCGGACCACATCCGCATGGTACCGGCTCAAGTTTCCCGGAGCCCACAGGGTCTCCGGATCCCGCACCGATCCCCAGCCCAGCCAGACGATCAGCAGCAGCGTCGCCGTCACGACGACAGGGACGGCGGTCCTGGGTAACGGCGGATAGGACATCGTTCATATTCCACCGAAGTAGAGGGCCCCGACGATGTGCAACGTCGTGAGCGCCAGAAACATCAGGGTCATCGGCGCGTGAATCGCCTGCCACAGGCGAAAGGCCTCCTCCTGGGCCGCCATCTTGTGCAGCCGCAACTCTATTTCATCCGGCCCCAGCCCCTGATCATGGAGTTGCCGCCGTTGTTCGTTGAACGTCCTCAACGCCAGGTAATGGATGCCCTGTCCCACGATGCCGCTGACGACGACGATCCCCATCGCGGCCGTGGCCAGCAGCGGCACGAGCGCATGGATGTGCGCGCCGGCATGCAGCAGGATGATGATCGGACCGATGATGCCGGCCGCCATATGGACCTGAAACCAGCCGCGGGGCATCGACGGTTCTGCGTCACCCGCTTCCGCAGGGGATAGACGAACACGAGCAGGAGCGTTCCAAGCCCGACCCAGCCCATGAGGTGCCCCCGCCCGCTATGGGCGAAAGGCGAGGGACGTCCGGCGCTCAGGAACGCCTCGCACAACCACGCGCCGCCCACCGCGACGGCAATCAAAACGAGGATGACGGTGAACCGACGGGCTAACGGCGTCATGATCTAATTCTTCTCGACTCCTTTGCTCCCTCCCGCATGGCATCGCAGGCAATCCGCAAACCGGCCCGGTCCATGGACGCCTTTGGCTCTTCCGCGGAGGGTCCGCACCAGATCGTTCTCGATCGGCCTGGCGCTCAGGCCGCCGTCTTTCCCGATCCGGTGACAATCCCGGCAGGAGGTCGCCCCCGTCGCCCGAAAGATGAGATCGCTGTGGGGATTCGGGCGTTCTTCCGCCGCGACGACCGGCATGACCACGGCCGGAGCGCCGGGTCCGCCGGACAGGATCGCTGCCGTCCCGAGCAGGACTGCCGGCATCGCCCGCCGCTTCGAAGCGGCTCCTTCACGCCCGTTCATGGCCGCAACAGACCTTGTAGCGCTCTTCGGGAATGTTCTTCATGTCCCGGAACAGCCGGTCGCGCTCGTCAGCGCTCGTGACCTGATCGATGGCGGGGTAGAGCACCCGCTCCTCTTTCATGTTGTGCGAACCGAGGAGCGTCAGCAACGCCCGCTCTTCCTGATCGCTCTCAGGATCCTGCTCCGCGACCTTGTCGTGAATCGCTTCGAGCTGCCGGCCGATCTGCCGATGCTCCTTCCGCATGACGAAGGTCGGTCCGCCTTCCGACATGCCGGTTTTCTCCTCCCACAGGGGGAACAACAGATCCTCTTCCCACACGATATGCCGTTGCAGTCCGAACTTGAATTCCTTGAAGGCCTCCCTGGCCTTCGAAAAATCGTGCCGTTTCAAGGTCTGAAACGACTGAAACAGGGCGTCGAGCCGGTCGTGGTCCTGCTGGAAGAACGCGCTGACGGTGTTCTCGTCACTCATTGATTTCCTCCTTCTTATTCACGGGATATTCCATCACCATCTTGTTGGTTCGTCGTTTGTCTCTCGTATCCCGCATCCCGGGTGCGAGGCTCGGGGCGAGAGGTTTTGAGAAGAAGAGTAGGGGCCCCTTACCCCGTGCCCCTTGCCTTGATCTGTCGGGACGAGAGACGCTTCACGAAGGTTCCCGCACTTTGTACTCGAGATGACAGGCCACGCAGGCTTTCAGCACGTTGTTGAACCGCGGCAGGATCTGCTTGAGGTCCTTCGTGGGAATGATGCGCGCCAGTTCCTCCGCCGCCTCGTGGTGCGCCATCGCCAGGTCGTGATAGGCGGGAGGAAAACTCTCCGGATGCTGACTCGCCATCGCCTGGCGGTGCATGAAAAATCCCAGGTGCGATTCGGTCAGTCCTTCGGCCAGGTCATAGTCCTCCTCGACCAGCGCATTGACGATCACCTGGATCGTTTCGAGATGCTGGAGCATCACGGCTCGGTGCTCCTTCCGCTCCGCCGGCGACAGCGGTATGGAGTGCCTGGTGTCGGAGGCGAGATAGGGATTCGGGCGCTCCGCTCCCCCGTGATGGGGCACCTCACTGCAACCGGTTGAAAAGACTGCGCCAATTACGATGAGGGCGGCCCCTCCAAGAAGGAGCCGCTGGCCTCTATATAATGGTACCCTCCCGATTCTGAACATTCGTACCCTCGACGAGAAAAATCAAAGAGTTGCGTCTGCCGAGCCCGCCATCGGCCTAGGTGACGTCCCGCCAATACGTATTTACCCGTTCCTGGATATGGGCGATCGCGTCCGTCTGCACGGTCGGCTCAAACAGATGGCGGAAGCGGCCCTGAAGTTTGAGATAGTGTTCCACCGGCTGCCGTTTCGGCAGGTACGTGTGCACCACCTCGCCGTTGATCGCTTCCTTGAGCGGCCAGATCCCGCATTCCACCGCCAGCTTCGCCACGTCCGGCGTATAGGCCGGGTCGAACAGCCAGCCGGTGGGACAGGCGGCGAACGCCAGGAACAGTTTGGGGCCGGAATACTGCGCCGCGCGCGCGAATTTCTCTTCGAGATCGAGCGGGTACCGCGGCGACACCGTCGCGATATAAGGCGGCTTGTGCGCCCGCCAGATTTCAAAGATGTCTTTCTTTTCCTGCATGGTGCCGGCCGGATGCCGCACCGCACAGGGCGACGTGGCGGTCCTGGCTCCATAGGGCGTGGCGGGGCTGAGCTGCACCCCGGTGTTTCCGTAGGCTTCGTTGTCGTAACAGAAATAATAGAAGTCGAGCTTTCTGGTGATGGCCCCGGAGGTCGACGACAGCGCCATGTCGTACGTGGAGCCGTCGCCGCCGAGCACCACCACTTTGACATCCTCTTCCTTCGGCAGCCGGCCCTTCGCGATCAGCACATCGAGGGCGTCGCGCACCCCCTGGGCGCCGGCCGGCGCGGATCCCATCGTCGTGTAGAGCCAGGAGGCATCAAGCGGCGTGAACGGGAAGGCGGCCAGATTGGTGAAACAGCCGGCGGCGTTGACGTATACGACGTTGCTGCCCAGCACCTTCGACGCGAGCCGCAGGGACTCGAGGCCGCCGCAGCCGGCGCAGAGCGGCGTGCCCGGGAACACATGTTCTTCCCGCGGGATCTGGTGCAGGTCCTTGAAAATGTGCGGTTCCCAGGTCATCCCGTCTCTCACCTGCCGGTCTTGAGTTCGTGGGCCAGATACTGCATTTGTTGCATCTCCCGGTGCTCCGCCTCCGTGTACAACAGCACCGGTCCGATGCCCTTCCCGCGCACTCCCGCTTCCGCCGTCTGTTCGAAGATCGCCCGGAACTCCCCTTCCGAGAGATTTTTCCCTCCCAGGCCCCCGATGAACGAACAGAGCGCGCGCGGCCTGAGCGCCTCGTGGTAGAGACAGGCGGCGATCTCCTGAAACAGGATGCCGCCCTGTCCCGGCGCCAGGTTTTGATCCAGGACGGCCACGGCCCGGCGGCCCTGCAGCGCGTCACGGATCGCCTCGGCCGGCCAGGGACGGATCAGCCGCAGCCGCAGCAATCCGACCCGGCGGCCCTCTTCCCTGGCGGCATCGACCGCAGCCTTGCCTTTGCTCGCAGAGGCGTTCGTCATGACCAGCACGTCCTCCGCATCGTCCAGGCGATAGCCGTCAATCGCGGCGTAGCGGCGTCCGCAGATCCGCTCGAATGCCGCGGCCGCCTCGTCATACACGGCCAGTCCGTTCATCGACGCCAGATGAATCTGATGCCGGAAGTAGGTGTAGATGCTCCCCCCCACCACGGCCGTTCCCAGTGCATGCGGCGCCGAGGCCTTGAATCCCAGATGGGCCGGTCGAAACGGCGGCAGGAATTCGTGCACCATCGCCGGTTCAGGCAGCACCACCGGCTCCCGTGTGAAGGACAGCACAAACCCGTCCAGGTTCACCATCACCGGCAGACAGACCCGGGGATCCTCCGCGATCCGATAGGCCATGAGGATCGAGTCCACCACCTCCTGACAGGTTTCCGCATGGATCTGCAGAAAGCCGGAATCGCGCGCGGCCAGTACGTCGTTGTGGTCCGGTTCCAGCGTAATCGGAGAGGCCAGCGCGCGCGAGACGTTCACGAGCACGAACGGCACCCGCCATCCCGCCACCGTGTACAGCACTTCGAACGCGTGCAGGAGTCCCTGGCTCGACGTCGCCGTGAACACGCGGGCGCCCGTGGCCGACGCGGCGCCCGCCGCCGTCATCATCGAATGCTCGGAGTCCAGGGTGACGAACCGGGCGTTCAACTCTCCGCCGGCGCACCATTTGGACAGGGTCTCGACGATCTCCGTCTGCGGCGTGATCGGAAAGGCCGGCACGTAGTCCACGTCCGCCAGCCGCGCGCCCCAGGCCGCGGCAAGGTTGCCGGTCATCATTTGGCTTGCTTGATTCATCTGGTCTATCTCGTCTGTCTGGTTACTAAATCTCTCCGCCGCACCAGATAGACACGACAGACCAGACGGACCTCCTCACTTATTTGCTCCTTCCGGTTCCCGCTCCACCGTCATCGCATCGGTCGGACAGACTTCGACGCAGTCGAGACAGCCCTTGCAATGCGGATAATAGACGGCGGGTTTTCCATCCGGCTTGATCGTGATCGCGCCCTCCGGACAACTGGCAAAACAGAGCCAGCAGCCGTTGCAGAGGTCCGGACGCAACACCGGCCGAAACGTGCGCCAGCCGCTCACCGACCGGATCGCGGAATTGGGACCGGCCGTGATGCCGGCGGTGCCTCTGGTCGGCGGATCGTAGGTCGGCGTGCGAAGCTGCGCCGAGGGAACGGGCGCGCGCGGACCAGGCTCCAGCGTCACGGGTTGAACGGCCTCGAAACATTGCATGGCCAGCGCCTGATTGCGTTCGATGACCGGAGCCGTGAGCCCCAGATCCGTCAATTCCCGGACGATCGCTTCGCGGATCGACTCCGGGCGGAGCCCCGCGAGCCTGCCTGCCACGGCACCGAGCAGAGCGCTGATCGCGCCCCGCTTGCCGAATTGTTTCAAGGCGAGGTCCGTAAGGTCCAGGACCGTCAACCGGCCAGAAACGGAAGTCCGGGCTCGCAGTTGGTCCGGAGTAAGCGGCGAGTTCACGAACAACACCGTGCGCTCATCGACGCCGTCCAGGACCCGGGCCGACGGATCACCGATCAGCGAGGCATCGGCGACGACGACCAGATCAGGACGGGCGATCAAGCCTCGCTCGCGGATCGGCTTCTTGGCGATTCTCGTAAAGGCGGCGACCGGTGCGCCGCGCCGCTCGGCCCCGTAGATCGGCGAGTCCTGCGCCGTAAACCCTTCGAGGAATGCCGCCGTTCCGACGATGCGGCTCGCGGTCTTCGCGCCCTGTCCGCCGCGGCCATGAAAGCGAATGGACAGCATGCTCCGGCCTCAGCTACAGCATTTCTCCATTTTGTCCTTCACGGCTTCTTTGCCGGTGTTCACCGCCGCTTCAACCTCGGCCCGCTTTTCCGCCATGAAATGTCTGCCCCGCTCGATCACCTCGTCGAGCGCGGCGCGCGCCTCCTTGGCCTTCTCGATCACTTCCTCTTCCGTCTTCCTGGCATATCCTTTCAAGGCTCGACGGGTTTCCTCCCCCGACTTGGGAGCCAGCAGAATCCCCGCGATCGCGCCGGCGATCGCGCCGCCCAAAAATGCGAGCGCAACGGTCTGACCCGAACACCTGCCATTCCGACTTTCCATGGCTGCTCCTCCTTGAGTAGGACAGATTCTTCCTGATGGAAAAGCGAGGTCCATGCCAGGGGCAGGCCCGGACCGGCTCATCGATACCCGTGATTTAGCAAGGCATTAGGGAAGCAATCGGAGGAGAGAACTCACCGCCTGGGGCATTCCAGGCACAACGAAAAAAGCCGGCTGTCGCAAAAGGCAACAGCCGGCGGAGCCGGGCGATTTTCCCCGCAGCTCTGATTGCTGAACGTCGCTTAGGTGATCGGATTAAACGGCGCCAGACTGCGGATATAGCCGAGAACATCCAACATGTCCTGCTCGCTCAAGCGATCCTTCCAGCCGTGCATCGGACTGAAGAGTACTCCCTGCTTGATGGCCAGCAGCAACTCCATATCGGTCTTCGATCGGGACTTCAGCGCGCGAAGGTCCGCCGGAGAGACGATGAGTTATTTGACTTCAGGCCCCAGGCCGTCGCCGGATTTTCCGTGGCAGCGGGCGCAATGTTCCGCAAAGATGGCCTCGCCCTTCACGGGATTCGAGCTGAGGGCTTCCGCCGTGACCCAGGAACTCACCAGCACGATTGCCAAGACCCCGAAAATGCCCGCCATCGTGTTCCCCATTCTCCCTCCGGCCTGAAAGTTCGACGTCGTGATACAGGCATCATCCTCCGTGATGCAATCAAAGAATGCAGCCTCCTCCCTCCGCCGGCCGGGAGGAGCACACACTGCGCGATACCGGCTTCGGAACCCCGCCGGTACGGCCCCGGGATCAGGTCAGCCCGGCCGAGATAGAGGACACAGTCCTTGCCCAGCGGCCTTGTCCTGCGGGCAGCATCGCAGGTTGCCGACGCCGCGGAGATCCTCTCCTGCCTGCCGTGAGGAAGCGATATCCCGTGAAGAGTCACTTCGGCAATATCGGCATCTCGAACTTGATCGCCTCGCCGGTCAGCGCCTTCAGAAATGCGATCAGGTCCGCCTTCTCGTCTTTGGTCAGGCCAAGCGGCTTGAGGAAGGGACTCAGATGGGGGTTCGACCCGCCGCCCTGATCGAGGAAATCCACCACCTCTTCGAGCGTCTTGAAAGCGCCGTCATGCATGTAGGGAGCCGTTTCGACGATGCTCCGGAGCGTGGGAGTCTTGAACGCGCCCTTGTCCCGCTCCTGCCTGGTGACGTAGAAACGGCCGAGATCCTCCTTCATCGGCCCGACTTGCGGCACGCCCAGATTGTGGAACTGATTGTCGGTGAAGTTCGGGCCGTTGTGACATAGCACGCAGCGGGCCTTCCCCTTGAACAGGGCCATCCCACGGACCGCCGCCTCGTCCATCGCCTTGGCCTCGCCCAGCACGTACCTGTCGAAAGGGGAATTCGTCGAGATGACCGTCCGCTCATAGGCGGCGATCGCCTCGGCGATTCCCTGGAGATTGACGTCGGTGCCGAAGACCGCGCGGAACTGCTGCTGATAGCCCTTGATCTTACCGAGCTTCCTAACGACGTTCTCGTGTGTCTCGGCCATCTCGACGGGATTCACGATCGGCCCAATCGCCTGCTCTTCCAACGAACCGGCCCGGCCGTCCCAGAATTGGAGAGGGATGTGTCCCGTGTTGTACACGGTCGGAGCCTGACGCCCCCCGATGCCCCCGCCGACGCCGATCGAAGTCTGGCGCGGATCGGCAAAGCCGGTGAAGGGGTTGTGGCAGAACGCGCAGGAGACGGCATTGCTCTTCGAGAGCCGGCCGTCGAAATAGAGCTGCTTGCCAAGGTCCACCTTGGCTTTGTAATTGAGATTCGTCGAGGGAATCGGCACCACGGTCGGCAGAGGACCGATACCGGGCACCGTTATGCCGTCGACAGAGACTGCTCCCGACAGAGCGGGTACTTGGGCTTCCAGTGTTGCCCCCAATAACCCGATCCCAGCCAGCACTCCGACTGCAAGATAACCGGACTTCGCACGCCTATGCCGAAGCATCATCACCCCTCCTTAACATGCATTTACTCTCTTCTCAGAACCTCTCTCATCACCTCAAGGAACCGCCGGTTGTCCTCGGGCAGCGCCGTCGTCACGCGCAGGTAGCCGGGACCCAACCGCGGGGCGTTCAACGGCTTGACCAGCACCTGTCGCGCACGCAGTCTGGCAGCAATCGTCTTCGCATCGTGCGGGGCAAGATCCGCCAGGAAGGAATATGTTCTCGATGGAAACGTCTTCGCCCCGAGCTTCTCCAATTCAACCGCCAATTCTCTGGCACAGCCATGGAGTGCAACTGCTCTTTCCCGTATCTTGCTTTCATATCGCAGCGTGGCGATCGCAGCCGCCTCGCTGGGACGGGCTAACGGATAGGCATCGTTGTTCTGATTGAGATCATCGGCGAGCGCTTCCGGAAGGATTCCGTAGCCCACACGGAACCCGGCCAGGTTGTGTGCTTTTGGCACCGTGCGCGTCACCAGGAGATTTCGGTGACGGGAGACCCAGGAAGCGACCGACCCACCGGCCATGCCCACGAAGGCTTCATCAACGAGGAAATGCGGTTGCGGGTAACGCACGAGGAGATCGGGCAACGGCGCTATATCGAATGTGCCGCCGTTGGGATTCACGATGGCCACCAATGTCGTCCCTGGCGGTATCGCCAGTTTCGCCAGGCCGAATGCGAACTGGTCCTGGGGCAAGAGATGCGTCTCGCTGTAGGACGCCGCGATTTCCGGGAAGAGCGCATAGGTCGGCGTCAACAAGTGCACGCGCTTCCCGAGCCTCGCGAACAATTGCCGGAGAATCAACTCCAAGCCGGCATTGATATGAATCCGCCGCTCCGGCACGCCGATCTGGTCACTCAACAACCGGCGGAGCGGCACTGAGTAGGCTTCTGTATAGTAGTTGCTCCGGGCCAGTTCGTCCTGCGCTGCGGCGATCGCTTCTTCGATTGGCGGCAGCGGATTTTCGCAGAGCAGCATTTTGATGCCTGCAAACGTCCCTCCGCCCTTTTCGAGCAATGAGGTCATGCGACTCTCCCCCGGCGACGGGTTCGGTTTGCGTGTCCGGCTCCGGAAGTCGGCTGCCGCCTCATGCCGGGTCCGGTCCCGTTCCCGGCTTCCCCTCCCCATGCAACGCAGCGCTCGACCACCGGAAGACGCGCGTCGCGCGACTTGGCCTGCAACCGTTGAAAGAGGGCCCGCACCTCGGGTTCGTTTGTCTCGCGCAGCAACCGGTCATACATCGCAATGTTCTCGATCTCAGCCTGCACGCCGGCTCGACAGGCTTCCTGAGCCGATGATGGCGGCTGCAGCTTCATCTTCCAATCATCGGCCTGGAGAGGAAGCCCCTACCGGGCGCACAGCGTTTCGAGCGCATTGGCGTGGGTATCCTCCGCCTCCACGATATTGATGAACAGCCGCACGGGGCCGAAGGTCCTGATCACCAGCGAATAGAGAGCGCGCGCCTTCTGCTCGTCGCTGATGGCTCCCAAGATCATCGCCTTGGTCTTCTCGTCAGTCATGGCGGATCGTCACAATTTATGAGTTAGAGGCCCGGTGGCAGGGAACGCAGGCGCCGATGGTCTTGCCGAGTTGTGCAGGATCGTCGTGAGGTCCTTGGAGGGGAGCATCGTCGCCAGATCCTCGGTCTCTTGGTGGAGCGCCTCAAAGATGCCCGCAAAGCCCGGCAACCCCGCCAGCGCTAATCCGGCCAATAGATTGCGATTCATCGCCTCGCCTCTGGCCAGCCGGGTCCCGGCATCAGGATAAGGAGTTCCGCATCAGTCTACAGTCGAAGCCACGAGGAAGCCGGTTCATATGTGCGCACGAACCCATCGCACGATGTCCTGGAGACCCAAGGCACCGGGCTGCCGCGCCACCTCCTGTCCACCGCGGAATACGATCAGAGTCGGGATACTCCGAATACCGAAGCGGGCAGCAAGCGTCTGCTCTTCCTCCGTGTTCACCTTGGCCAGGCGCGCATGAGGCTCCAGAGTCTTCGCGGCCTCCTCGAACGCGGGCGCCATCATCCGGCAGGGACCGCACCAGGGAGCCCAAAAATCTACGACCAGGGGGATATCGGAGCGAGACGCATGCAACTCAAACTCCTTCATCGTCAGGCTGATCGGATAGCCAGGAAACAGTGCTGCATGGCAGTGCCCGCAGTGTGGACGATCCGCTAGCCGAATCTCCGGCATGCGGTTGATGCTCCGACAGTGCGGGCATACGATGTGAAGCTTCTCATTCACGGCTTCAGCGACCACAGAGACACGATCAAGTCGCCCAGCAATGCCTCGTGTAATCCCCCTGTGCACTACCTCATGGTCATGGTGGCGCTCTTACACCCTCAAAATTGCACGACTCATCTTCCGTCTGTCCGATTGGTCTCGCTTCGAGCTTTCACTCGGAAACCGGAATTGAGATCAGGACGCCGCCCAGGACATCGTTCAGCTTATAGTCCCGCTTCGGGCTGCGAGGGTCGGCGTTATGGCAGCTCACACAGATGGGCGACACCGCATGGTCGGCATAGATGGCCTGGAAATACGGTTTTCCTCCTTCACTTACCCGGCCCTTAAAGGGTTGCTCGGGGTGTGCCGTGACCGCCTCTAACGCCGCTCGCTCAAATTCTGTCTGGGGCGCGTTTTGTTTATTGATCGGGTTGAGGCTGATCAGTCGATATCGCACTTTGGTTCCCGTCATCGCAGCCAGGCTCGACGACTCCTGGAAGAATTGGGCGGGAAGTGGAAGCGTGCTCTCTGATCGCCACTTTTCAGACGATTCGATCACGCCCCGTCGCTGCATCCGCTCCACAACGTGGACGGTGTAAAAGGTCCGGTCGGCCTCCAGCACGGCATGGATATAATCCACCACCCTTTCCGACGGGACCGCGCCGGCTGATTCTTTGCCGATAAATCCGCACCCCCCGGCTGCGAGTACACACAGGGCAACGCCCAAGCTTCCGGCATGCCGCTTCCAGAATGACATGGCACCCTCCCTTCGGTAGACGCTTCTCCGGCCCGAAGAACTGAATTAGATACAGGTTACCGCTCCACTTTCTCTCTATGAGACGGAGAGGCACCTCTACATAATAAAGACGAGCTTCGGAGATGGCAGTCGGTCTCGTTCGATCCATCCCCGGATGCTGGTCTGACTCATGGCGATTCTCTTGAGGTTATGGTTTGAGCGACCGGATGTAGGCGATCAAATCATCCAGCTGCTTCTCCTCAAAGGCTCCGTCGTAGCTCGACATGGCCGTCCCCGGGCGCCCCTCCAGAATAATCTTGCGCAACTGCGCGTCCGTCTTGGTCTGGGTGGTTTTCGCGGCGAGATTGGCCGGCTTCGGCGTCAGGTAGGCGGCCATGTCACTGTCGCCCTTGCCCGTCGGGCCATGGCAGCTTTGGCAACTCTCCAGATAGATTGTCCTGCCGGCTTCCGGATTTCCCTTCGATGAGGCCGCCAGCACTACCTGTACCAATCCGAACGCAACCAGAACTGCGAGTAGACTCCCTGCTCTCAGTGATGACATTGCCTTGCTCCTGGATCTCCGATTCTCACCTTGCTCGTTGCGCGCTTGACACTTCACGTTTGACGCCTTTAGTTCAGCGTCATCATATACGCGGTAATCGCATAAATATCTTCATCCGGCAGCGCCGGCTTCGGAATATAGGCGCCGCTG
The DNA here is from genome assembly GCA_002420105.1 of Nitrospira sp. UBA5699. GTDB lineage: Bacteria > Nitrospirota > Nitrospiria > Nitrospirales > Nitrospiraceae > Nitrospira_C. The sequence goes on along the minus strand of DIHJ01000102.1, from coordinate 30,378 downwards.
TCCGGTTCAAAATCGTTTGGATTCTGGTTGAAGCGATAGACCCAGTCCGCATTGAGACGTTCATTGATCTTGATGAACGAGGTACTGGATGTCCCCCCGACGTAACCCTTGGCCGTTTTGGCCGGTGTGAAGTGGCAGTTCTGACACCCGTGCTCATTATACAACTTCTGGCCTCGATCCAATTGTTCAGGTGTGCCCGGTTTCATGACACCTTCCTTGATGCGAGGATCCTTCCGTGTGGCGAGGAACGCAACGACCGCCTTGGCTTGATCCGCCGGCAGGAAGAGATGTCTTTTCTTCCGGTCCGGCTTGTAATCGTACCCGACCGGGTAATGCTTGAATTCGGGATTCTGCAGCCAGCCGGCCAGCCAGTCGCGCTGGTATTTGTTCCCGGCCCGGATGAGGTCCGGCGCTTTCTTCGTCCGACGAGGCGCAGGCTTCCCTTCAAGGCGATGACATTGCACGCACACCGACCTTACGATCCTTTCACCGGGATCTGCTGCAACCGCCTTGTCGAATCGGCCCGGAAGGATTACCAATCCCAGCAGCAGGACCGGAATACCGAGAGCAACTGTGGAGCCGACTTTGAATCGTGCGTGCAATCGTGTCATCGCAGCCCCACCCTCCTTCTGATGGCACGTCCCGATTGCGGTTACTCCCATAAGCGAAGCCGAAGACGATCCTTCCCGCACCCATGACAGCCCCGTCGTCTCAATTGTCCCCTACCGCCGCGGCCGAGTGACCACGGCGGCATCCGGGCTCACACCAAAGGCGATTACATCACACCTTCGATAGACACTCCCAGACCGATCCATGCACGCAACAGATCATGGCGGGTGATGGAGTAAGCCACCTTGCCGTTTTTCTTGACCGGTAGGTTGAGCAACCGCTTCTCCTCCATGATCTTCACGGCCTCGTCGATGCTGGTATCCTCCGTCACCGCAATGCGGTCTTTCGCCATTACGTCGCCGGCCGTGAGCTGATTCAGGTCCTTCTTTGCCTCCAGCGCCCGAAGAATGTCGAACTCGCTGATGAACCCGACGAACTCACCCTTCTCGTCCACAACCGGCGCCCCCGGCGTATGCGTGGTGAGCAGTTCGACGGCCACACCCATCGCGTTCTGCGTCCTCTGGAATAGCAGATCGTTCGTCGCGTGCAATTGCCCCACCGTCTTGAATCCACCAACCGGAACTCCTGGTCTGGCTAACGTCGTCATCGCATAATCCTCCTCTTGTGATGTTGAAATGGCTCACGGCCCGAACAAATGTGTGATCGAGGCTTCTGGCCTCCGACTTCCTCGCCTTCCCCCACACTTTGAGCCATCAAAGCACAAAGAGATTCAGGCATCGGCGAAAGGATCCGCTCAATCACTCACCAGACCGATCGTGCGATAGCCATGCCCGGCTAGAGGATGGGCATTGCAGGAAGGAAGAGGGGTCTAACTACTTGCTTTCACTGGGAGAATCAGAATGGAGGAACCACTGAAAGAATTTCTGGATTGCAGACCAAAGCCACAGATGCGGGGATTACGACTGACGCAAAATGCCCCGACGCCGGCATGGAGGCTTACGGGTCGGGAGAATCCAACTAACTCGTGTAATCTTCGGCGGGGAAGGGAGGGATTCCATCAGTAATCGCGGCAAAGCAGACTCGACGGGGACCTGGCCATGACGGGACGGAGCGGCATGAACCGGAAGACCTCACGAACTAGGCCGGTCTTGTCTCGTACGACGCGTGACTCGCGGGTTTAAGCAATCCGCTTCTTAGACCCGATCAGCTGCGCGATCCCGACGGTCACCGCTCGCAATGCTCCCCTTCGCACCCGCCCATCCCGCCTCGCGGACCGCGATGCTCCATGCCGCCCATCCCGCCGCCCTGTCCCATCATGCCTTTCCCATGGCCCATCATCCCCGAGCCGTGCTCGCCCGCGAAGCTGCGCTCGTATTGAATGACGGCCCAGATTTCTTCGTCGGACAGCACGTCGCCGAATCCGATCATGGAGGTCCCGGACGACCCGTACTTGATGACCCAGAAGAGCTCGCCCTCCGTGCGATGGCGCCAGAATCCATGATGATGAAAATTCCTGGGGGACGGATCGAGCGACGCGGCGACCGGACCGTCTCCCTCCCCGTTCTGGCCGTGACAGTTGACGCAGGTGCCCTTCCCCCGATAGAGCGCGCTCCCCTTCGCGACGACGTCGGGAGAATCGGGCAGGGGATTCCTGAGGGCGCGGACCTCCGCGAGGCTCTCAACCGGCACCCGCGGCTGCATGATGTGCCGCTCGGCCGCGAACGGCGCCGACGCCGGGGGCACTAAAGCGACCAGCAGGCCGACCCACAGGGCCAGCCTCTTCACCCCGCCCGAATCCATACACGCGCGAATCACATGCATCTTCTGGTTCTCCCGTTGTCCGGCCGTTACAAATCCAGCTCCACCATCTTGCGATGGAACCTGGTGATCACGTTGGGGTCCGGCGCCAGCCGGATCTGCGCCTCTTCCTTCCCCTTGTAGGGAATCAGGTTCAATACATAGCGGAGGCTTTCCAATCGCGCCGCCTGCTTGTCGTTCGCCTTGACGATGATCCAGGGACTGAATGTCGTATGGGTCTTGCTGAACATCTCTTCTTTGTAGCGGGTATAGGCATCCCACAACTCCTGGGCCTTTTCATCCACCGGACTCAGTTTCCACTGCTTGAGCGGATTCTGCCGCCGGGCATCGAACCGCTTCGCCTGTTCCTCTTTTGATATGGAGAACCAGAACTTGATGAGGGTGACGCCGTCCTCATAGAGCATGTGCTCGAATTCCGTCACCTGCTGCAGGAACCGCTGGTGTTCCTTCTTGGTGCAAAATCCCATTACCGGCTCGACGACCGCGCGGTTGTACCAACTCCGGTCGAAGAAGACGATCTCGCCCCGATTGGGCAACTGCCGGATGTAGCGCTGGAAATACCATTGTCCGCGCTCTTCGTCCGTCGGCTTCGGCAGGGCGACCACGCGCATCGCGCGCGGGTTCAGATGCTCGGTGAACCGGCGGATCGTGCCGCCCTTCCCCGCCGCGTCGCGGCCCTCGATCAGGATCGCGATCCGCTCCCCCTCGGCCTGCACCCAGCGTTGCAGCCTGACCAGTTCGACCTGCAGCTGCCGCAATTCCTGTTCGTAGAGGAGCGTCTTGCGGACCTCCTCCAGGTCCACGTTCCTGCGTTCGAGCAGCTCGATGAGCCCTTTTCTCGTGTTGATCCGGTTGAGATCGTCCTCCGTCAGCCTGCGGCCCGGCTCGCCGACGGCGCCTTTCGCGGCGGTGACGCCGGCCGCGATCCGGTACCCGTCGCCCTCCCGCGGAACCGCGGTCGGGATGGCCTCCAGGTCGTCGGCGCCGAGCGCGTCGCCTCGTCCCGACGGTCCTTCCGCCCTTTGGATTTCCCCGCCGGCTCGTCACCCGATGCCATAACGGTACCCGTCCTTTCCGCGCGATCAGAACGCCACGTTCCGGTCGCGCTCGGCCACGGCCTTGATGTAATCCGGCATGCCTTTGATCGACGCGCCGGCAACCAGATCCGATCCGCCGATCTGCCTGGCGACGGCGCAGGCGCCGCAGACCCAGATCGGCACACCCGCCGCCTGCACCGCAGCCAGAAGATCCTTTAAGGGCGTCAGGTTGACTCCGGTCACATGGTCCGCGGTCCCCTTCCGGCCCAACGTCACCGCTTCGTTCCAGAGCCAGAGCACCACGTCATGCCCCTGCTCCTTCGCTGTCTTGGCCGCCATGAAGGGCAGCGTCGCCATGGTGGGGTCGTCCGTGCCTCGACTGCCGGAAATGATGAAACTGGCCATCAGTTTCTCCTCCTCGTTCCGTCCCAATGTGTGTCCGGCCGGTTGCTATGGCTCCATCGTGATCACGCCGCAGGCGATCCTCGGTCCTCCCGGCGCGTCCTTCGCCGGTGGATCCGGAAGATACTTATCCTCGAGCCCGTGAATGATGAAGGCGCTCCCGTCCTTGTCGAACAGGCTGTTCAGCCCCGGAGCCAGCGTCACCCGGCTGGTAATCGTATAGAGCGACCCCTTGCGGTTCTCGTCGACCGTCAGATTCGGCAGGTCGCCGAGATGGTACGGATGGTTGCCGAGCCCCGGCGTCACGTTCGCCTCCGGGTTCACCTGCGGATCGACGTTGCCGTCGAAGTGGCCCTTGGCGGCGGTGAACGGATCGCAGGCGCCGGTTTCGTGGATGTGCACGGCGTGGAGTCCCGGCGTGAGTTTGCTCTCGGCCGTTCCCTCCAGCTTGAGCACGATCCGGACGCGGCCTTCGTATTCCTGATGCAGCTTCGCCTCGCCGGTGATCCCCGGGCCGGCGATCACCGCCTTGGCGTGAAGCCTCTGATCCAGCTTGCCCGTGTAATGACGGGAACAGCCGGCGGTCAGCGCCACCGCGGCGGCAATCAGCACCACCGATGGGATGGTCGGTTTCATAATACCCTCCTTAACGCGCCAGCGTGCGGATGTAGTGGATGAGCTGCCAGACCTGATCGTCCGGCAATCCGGCAAAGGACATCATACCGGTCCCGGGCGAGCCGTTCTTGATGATCCAGAACAGCTGTCCGTCAGGAAGGTCCTTCATCATCGAACCGCAGGTGAAGTTTCTGGGCTGCGGGACCAGGGCCGCGCCCATGACGCCCTGTCCGTCTCCCTGGTTCCCGTGGCACAGGGCGCAGGCCACCGGTTGGGCCGACTGCTGGAAGAGTGTCTTCCCCGCCTCCACCATCTCGCTCGATGCCGGCAGGGGATTCGTCTTCGACAGGAACTCTCCCGGAGCCTTGACGGTCTTGCGGGGCTGAGGGCAGACACCCGACGGTTTGCCGCCCGGAACGGCTGCGGCCGCCTCCGGGGCGCCCTTGAAGGTCGCTTTCAGGTAGGCGATCACATCGGCCACGCCCTGCTGACCGATCGTCAGGTTCCAATAGGGCATGTTCGGCGACTTGCCCATCGCCGCCCCGCCGTGATTGACCACGTTGTAGAGGTACTCGATCGGCAGCTTCTCGAACGGAATGTTGGCGTGGATCGCCGGCTTCGGCTCCAACCCCGAGGCGGCGGGACCGTCGCCCTTGCCGGTGAACCCGTGACACTGGGCGCAATATTCCTTGTAGAGCCCCTTGCCGCGATCGACGCTTGCGTTGGCGAACTCCTGACTCGTCCAGGGCTCGTAGTACTTGAAGTCCTTGACGCCCTGCGCGGCAAGGTACCCGATCACCGCCCGCAATTGCGGGTCGGTCGCGTCGGCGAGAAACTCTCCTGTATGGATGATGAAGTCCTGCGGATTCTGCCCGAACCGGTACAGCCAGTCCATGTTGTAGCGCTGGCCGGCGTTCTGGAGGGCGGCGCTCTGCGGACCGCCGATGAGCTTGCCGTTTTCCTCGATCGTATGGCAGCCGAGACAGGCATGCGCTTTGTAGGCCATGCCGCCGAAGGTCACCTCGAACTTGCTCACCTTCGAGGCGTCGAATGCCCCGACCTTCACGCGCGGATCCTTGTTGTGCTTCTCGAAGTAGTCGGCGATGGCGTTCGCCTCGGCTTCGGTGACGACCGGATGCTTGACCGGCCCCTCGCTGAGATCCCACCGATAGCCCTTCGCATAGAGCGGCGCTTCCCTGCCGGTCAGCCAGCGGATCAGCCAGGGGCGCTGGTACTTGCTGCCCGCCCAGATGAGGTCGGGCGCGCGCAGATTGAATCGGGACTCGGCCTGCCCTTCCAGGCGATGACATTGGACGCAGGCCTGCTGAAGCAGTTCCTTGGCCCGGGGCTGATCGCTCCCGAACAACAGACGCGGGGCGGACATCAGTCCGATCAACGTCACCAATGCGCCTCCGATCACCATGCCTCTCTTCAGATTCATCTGGCGACTCCTTTCACCTCTGTGGATTGCGTCCCGCCCCTATCTGGTCAACAACCATGCATGAACATCCGCAATGTCCTGATGACTCAGCACCGAGCCCCAGGCCGGCATCGGTCCCCGCCCGTGCAACACCGTCTCCCAGAACAGGTCCTCGTGTTTGAGAATCGGATTCTTCGCCAGCTTCGGTCCCATGCCACCCATCGCGCCGGTGCCGTGACAGGCCTGACAGTTGTGTTCGAAAATGCCAGCTCCCCGGGACGCCAGCCCGGTCACCGGACCGTCCTTCGCCGGTTCCTGCGAGAACGGCTCCGCCTTCCTCACCTCGCTGTCGAGCGGCGGCAGGTGGTCCGGCGCCCCGGGATGGTAGCGGGCCGAGAGATACCGCACGAGCAGGTCCGCCTCCTCGCCGGACACTTCCGCCCCCCAGTGTTTCATCTTCTCGACCGTCGCCTCCCAGCGCGCCCGCGGCAACCGTTGCTGGGCAATCAGGTCCGCGCTGTGGCAGACGGAACAGCGCGCGATGATCAACCCCTCCGCGCGCGGCGCCAGCGCCGCGCTCACCGAAACCGGATCATCTTCCTGCGCCGCCGTCGTCATCGCCAGAACGAAAAATCCTCCGGCGAGCAGCAGCCCGGCGGCGATGACCTTCTTGCGATTTAGGCCCAACGCTTCACGTGTCACGCTTCCGTCCCCCGTCACGCCGTCACCGTCACGGTCACGCGATCCCACCCGTTCCAGAGAAATCCGCCGGGATTCCAGGAACTCGCCGCCGGTTGCATCTGTCCGCGTGCGTCCGTCGCACGGCAGAGAATCGCATAGGTGCCGGCCGCCTTCGCCGGCCAGATGTACTGCCACCGGCGCCAGGCGTAGGGATACGCATCTCCCGTGAGACGGGCCGGCTCCCAGGTTTTTCCCTCGTCCATGGACACCTCAACCTTCGCGATGGCGGCTTCTCCGCTCCAGGCCACGCCTTGAACGGCGACGGGCCCGGCTTTGACGCTCTCGCCCTCCTGTGGCGTCGCGATCAGCGATTTCACGATCATTTCCTCAACCGGAATCGACGGTCCGCCCGCCGCGCCGCCCGGCTCCACCGGTGTTGTCGGCACGCGATAGGCCGTCTCCATGTAGTACCCCTTCGCCTCCTCCGCCTGCACCGTGATGTCGGTCAGCCACTTGATGCAGGAATCGGCCATCCAGCCCGGCGTGATCACCCGCAGCGGCGCGCCGTGCAGGAGCGGCAGGGGACGCCCGTTCATCTCATAGGCGAGGATCGTATCCGGATGAATCGCCTTGGCCAGCGGGATGCTCCGGGTGAACAGCGGCACGGACGCCACGACGGGACGGTCGGCGCCCTGGAACTGCACGTGCCGCGCCTGCTCCTTCATCCCCGCCCGGACCAGCAGGTCCCGCAGCCGGACTCCCGTCCATTGCGCATTGCCGACCGCGCCTCGTTCCCACTGCACGCCGGGAACCTTCGGACTGTAAAAGGCCCGGCCGTTGCCGCTGCATTGGACGACGGCCGTAATCGTCACCGGCTCGAACCGCTTGAGGTCCCCGGCGGTCAATTCCAGCGATCGCTCGACCAGACCGCCGATCCGCAACTTCCAATTCGCCTCCGCGATCAGATCGGGCGCCGGTGGGCCGAAGTGGCTCCGCACGAAGAACCGGTGGTTGGGCGTGAGGAAGGACGTGAATTCCCGGACCGGCGTCTCCGCATCGAAAGGTCTGCTGACCCGCACGGTCAACGGACCGGACTCCTTCGATCCAAGATCGCTCTCGACCGAGGCGGCCCGTGCAGGCACACGATTGACGACGAGAACCGCTCCGAGCCCGCAGAATAACGTCTTCAACCAGGACCGCCGTGACACCCGACCGATGTCGCCGCTCTCTTTCATGGACGCGACTCCGTATGATGGCCGTGGGGGTTCAACTTGATGGCGACGGTCGCCGCCACCGCGATCGATTGATGGACCGTGCAGCCATGGGCGACTTTCAGGAGTTTCTCCCTCTGGTCCGGCGCGAGCCGGTGCGGGAGATGAATGGCCAGATTGATCTGGCCGACGCGGTGCGGCCCTTCGGCCATGACCCACTCGGCCTCCACCGTCAGCCCCTCCCGGGGAATCTCGTGCCGAGCGCAGAACCGGCCGACGAAATAGGCGACGCAACTGGCCACGGAGCCGACGAACAATTCGACCGGACTCATCCCGGCATCCTGCCCGCCGTCTTCGGCCGGCTGATCCGTCACGATGCGATGCTTCCCGCTCGTCAGGTCGTACCGCGTGCCGCCGTGATAGGAGACATTGAGTTTCATGACAGCCCTCCCTTTTCCGGAAGCCTCGCGGCCAGCCAGAGACACAACAGACCCAGCGGCACCGCCATCAGCGCGCCGGATATGCCCAGCGCGCGATGAAGGGTGACCGGACCGAATCGCCCCACCGACAGCAGCCCGGCCTCGAGCTCGGGATAGAGAAAGGCAAAGATCACGGCCCCGAACAACCCACCCACCACCGTGAACCAGGCATCGACTTTCCCTTCCGCCGCCGCGGCGAGCGCCGTGCCCGGGCAATAACCCGTCACGGCGAATCCGACGCCGAAGATCAAGCCGGCGATGGCAACCCCCGGCAGATAGAGATCCTTGACCTGCATGTTGGCCAGGCCGGCGGCATCCAGCAAATGCACGCCGATCAGCCCCGCGCCGATGGCCGCCAGGATGAGTTTGATGATCGCCAAATCCCTCAGCCGCAGCGCGTTGGTGATCTTGGTATGGCTGGAGGCGCCGGAGAGTTGCAGAACGGCGCCGAATGCCGCGCCCAAGACCAGCCCCAGCAGGAGTTTCATCGCGACCTCCGATCGTACAGCCATCGCGCGGTGACGATGCCGCTCACGAAGAGCGTGGAAGAAAACACCAGCGAACTCATTGCCAATTGCGACAGGCCGCTGATCATGTGACCGGAGGTGCAGCCTCCGCCGAAACGGGCGCCGAACAGCAGGATGAATCCGCCGATGAAGGACCACGCCAATCGTCTACCGGGAGACGGACCGAAACGGCTGCTCCACTCCCGCGGCACCCCGCGCCAGGCCAGACGCCCGGTCGCCAGCGCCGCCATGAACGCGCCGAGCGGAACGCCCAGGACGAACATGAATTCATAGGTCAGGAGGCTCCATCCCTCCGCCGTTTCCTCGAGATAGGGGCTCTGTGCAGCCACCGCCGGCAGCAGCGCGCGCAGCAGGACTCCGTCGAAGACCACGTATTGCGTCGACACCCCGATCGGCTGAACCAGCGCGACGGCGACGATCAGCACGAGTCCGATTCCGAGCCCGCCGGCCCACCAGGGCAGAATCGGTTTCACCTTCGATGGAGATTCCACAGGCTCCTCGTCAATCGTCGGACGTCAACCGGTCGGATCATTCTTGACCGGTCTCGTTCCCGCAACGGTTGACGGACGACGGCCGACGCTTCACGAACTCAGTACGGCGCATCCGGCGGCTTGCCGCCCTTCGGCCAGTCATGCGCCTTGCCGGGGAAATCCGGCCGCGGCTGACTGTCGATATAGGCCGCGACGTCGAACGCCTCGTCGTCGGACACCGACCAGCCCCAGCCGCGCGGCATATTGGCCTTGATGAAGGAGGCCGCCACGCTCACCCGGGCCATACCGGCGGCGATGGTATAGGAATTCGGACCCCACACCGGAGGCGCCGCCATCGTGCCCTGCCCGTCGGTTCCGTGGCAGAACGAACATTTCTTCGCGAACACGGCCTTGCCCTGCGCCGGATCCGGCTGCCGGCTCGGGTTGATCCGCGGAATGCCCCGCCAGGCGACTTGGCTGCCGCGGGGAACATTCTGCGAGAGCCACTCGATGTAGGCCACCACGGCCTGCAATTTCGAACTGTCCGGCGGCAGCGCCTTTCCGTTCATGCTGCGCTCGAAACATTCGTTGATCCGCTCGGCCAGACTCATAGTCCGGTCCGCCCTGGGCCGGTACTCCGGATAGAGAACGCTCAGCCCCACGAAGGAGGCGGCGTTCGGATTCAACCCCGCGTCGAGATGGCAGTTGGTGCAGTTCAGCTTGTTCCCGACATAGCGCTTCGCATACTGCTGCGTATGGACGACGATCTCATACCCCAACCGGATCCGTTCCCCCGCCAGGCCTGCGGGAATGGTTTCCGGGGACGGCGGCGTAAACACCGCATCGATCGCGGCATTATCCCTCGGACTCCCTGCCGGCTGGTCGTTCTGAGAGGAAGCCGGCGACGGCAGAAGCCACCACAGGCCGACCACGAGCAGACCGACGCACACGAACTGTTTCATACGACTCCTTGCGTACCAGCCGCACCGGACGGGGATTGGATCCTGCGCCTCAACGCTTTCCGGACGGCGCAGTCGGACAGGTATTGAGCCCCAGCAGCATCCAGAGGGGACAATAGCCGATGGCGCCGGTGACGAGCGCGACCGTTCCCAATACCAGCGCAATCGCGGCCCCCTCGACCGGCAATCCTGCGAACGCGCCCACGCCCAACAAGACAATTCCAGCCACAATCCTGATCGGCCGCTCCACTCCTCCCACGTTGCACGTCATGACCGCACCTCCTTCGCCGGTTGTTGGGACTCCCCTCGGGCCCGGTTCACGATACTTTGAGACGGGATCCGACAATTGGATTCGCGCCGGGAAACGGAGGCCGCTGCGGCATCCTCCGGCCTACGGTTTGCCCGATTCCCGGTTCCCTCCAAGAAGACGCACATACGCGACGACATCGGCGATCTGTTCTTCCGTCAGAGCCATCTTCCATGCACCCATGGCCGTGCCGGCCTTGCCGTCATGGATCCGCTTGAAGAGGGTGGCGTCCAGTTGACGTTGAATGGCCGGATCGGTGAGGTCCGCGACAGGCGGGGTGAATTTCGTATACCCCTCTCCCTTGCCGTCAGCTCCGTGGCAGCGCGCGCAGAGACTGCTGAAGAGGCCCTTTCCCGCTGAAGCATCCCCGGGAGATGCCGAGAGAGCCGGCCCCCCCGTTCCGATACCGGACAGGGATCCGATTGCGGCAAGGATGAACCCCGCTCGAATCATGTTCGTCATTGCTTGTAGCCCGCGAATGTTCCGCAAGATTTCACGGAGAAATTCTGCGAGGGCTGTGCCATGGCTCCTGAAAAGTTACGGCATCGAAACCGTTGTCGTAACAACGAGTTAGCGGTAACCGGCCCCTTCTATTCTTCCGTGATGCGGCATGATTGGCGAGAAAGACCCCAGCCCCCTTCCGAAGACTGGCGCAAGATGCTACAGCCGACTGACAGAGTGATCGAAATGACGAAGCCGGGTCCGGCCTTTCTTCCAACTCAGAACCCGGAACTCAGCACTACGGTTTAATGTAAGCCCACCCCTGTTCCTGCCGCTCCATCAGCCGAACCACCGCCGGCACCGTGTCACCCACCTCCTCGATCAGATCCTCTCTGGTCACCTGCATGGCCTTCATCGTATTGGAGCAGGCCGTGTAATGCACCCCGTAGTCTCGTTTCAACCGAGCCAGTTCCCCGGCCAGCGTCGTCTCCTTTTTGGTGAACAACGAGAGCCCCGCTCCGTGCGCGACCAGCTCGACGGTGAGGGCTTCACGCCCCAGTTCCTGGTAGAGGTGTTTGATGTTGCTCAACAGGCCCCTCTGCACTTTGGCGTCGCCGGAATTCAGATGCAGTACGACCCGGTGGCGGCCGTCGGCTCCGCTCTTTTCCGCAGCGCCCTCGGCCCACAGCGGGGACGCAGCCGTCAACCCCGCGATCAGACAGCCGACCGAAACCATCTGCTTCCACATACGATACCCCTTTCGTGAACTAGCGGGGTCCGCCCGTCAGTTGTCGAACCAATTGGATCGCAGCCCAGAGCAGGAACAGACAATAGACGGAACCGAAAAACCAGGGAAAACTCACGGCGCGATGCGCCCACCACTGGCGATGCTGCCGGAAGGCCCAATTCGGCTCGAAGACCGGCGGATCGTTCCGTTGATCCTCGATCGGCTGCCGTGATTCATGCAGTTGATGCAGCCCCGTGAGCAGTTTCTGCCCGCCCCACTCCGGCGTCTGCTCGATTCCCCGCATCTGCCATTCCCAGAGCGCGTTCTGACCGGAAAACCGCCCGAGGACGATCGCCATCTGCAGGGAGAGGAGCAGGCCGAAGATGCACAGCAGCACGATCAGGATCGTGAAGGGCAGGGCCAGCGATTCCCGCGACACCAGCAACCCGATCACCGCCACGAAGATGGAATTGGCCGTCAGGTAATCCGACAGCATCGTATGGTAATCACGGACGCCGGAGGTCCACAGGGTCAGGAGATGCTCGTACGCGGCGCGACGTCCCGCCTGCTCGTTCTGTTCCGCAAGGCCCTTTGTATCCATCGGCATGGCCGGTCAGTGTCCTTCCTGAAATCCCCGCACCCAGTCGCCGAGATAGTGGGAGACGGCGACGACGAACAGGGCGATGAGCACATGTTCCCCGATCACTTTCCAGGGCGGGATCCGCTGCGCCCTGGCCACGAACAGACTCAAGAGGGCCAGGAGCACCAGGCCCCACAGCACGCTGGCCAGTACGGCGGCCTGCAGCGGCCACAGCAACACGGGGACGGCGAAGGTCAGGGCGATCGACAGTTTCGCGAGGAACGTCGCCACCGTCGATTCCCAAACGTGGACCGCCGGTCCGCTGTTCTTCGATTCCTCGGCCAGATGGATTCCCATGGCATCCGAGAGGGCGTCGGCCACGGCGATCGTCAGAATGCCGCCGAGCACGACGTTGCGCGAATGCGTTCCCGCATGCAGTCCGACCAGCAGCCCCAGCGTCGTGATGACGCCGGACGTGAGGCCGAAGCTGAGTCCGGTTTTCCAGGACGACTTCATGTCAGCAGGTCGCCTTGTCCCGCCCGGCCGCGCAGGCTCCGAGCCACGAGGCCGTGTCGCTCAACAATTCCTCCAGCGCCTGGCCGGCGGCGCGCACGCCTCCGTAGGCATCCTCGGTCTGGGCGTTCCGTACGGCTTCGAACCGCCGGCTGCCGAGCACCCGGCCCTCCCGCAGATCGATCAGTTGCGCCCTCCAGGAGAGCCGCACGCGGCTCGGCGACTGCACGTACTCGTGCGCCACCGCGAGGCTGTCCACATCGACCCGATAGTCCGCGCGCAGGAGGGCCGGCGCCGCGACCACTGCGCGCCAGTCGCCTGTCTGTTCGAGCGCCCGGATCATGAGCGGATGCAACATGCGGGCAGGCGTATCGGCCCATTCGTTCACGGCATAATAATTCAACTCGTACGGTCTGGTCAGGTACGCCATGCGTGGCGTGTCGAATCCCGGCTCCGGTTGCGGCAGGCCGACCAGGATGACCGGCGCGGTGACATCGGGCCGCCGGACTTCACCTCCGGAGAACCGGCCCTCCGGACTCAATTGAAAGGTATGGACCTCCCGGGGCTCCGCGCGCGCGAACAGGCAGCCGGCGGTCGCGGCCGCCAACAGCGCCAGCACGATCGGTCTCACGCCCGGTCCCATCCGCCGCCCTCCCTACTCTCCCGGTCCGCGCGCCGGCGCCTTCCGTCCAAACAGCAGCCGGTCCGGTTCCCGCTCGAGTTCCCCCGCAAGACGAGTCAAGGTGGCGGTCAGGCGGCGGAGCTCGACGACGAGCAGGTTCGTTTCGGGCAGGGTCTGCCGCGAGAACTGTTCGAGCCCCGGCCCGGTCTCGTTGACCGTGGCGCCGACGGCCCGGCTGGTCCTGGCCAGCTCTTCGGTCAGGACCTGAAGCGCCGCGGCGCTCTTGTTGATCCGCGCGAGCAACGCCGGCACCTGCTCATCCAGCGACTTCGTCATCCTCGCGAGGCTCTCCCCGCTCCGCACCGCCCCGTCCAGGCCCTGAGCCAACTGCTCCTTGCGGGCCGCGACGGTATGCGCCACCTCCGACAGATCCTTCAACATCTGACTCAATCTGGCGCGGTTCTCGTCGTTCAGCAGCTCCGTGGCGCCTTTGGCCGCCTGATCGAGATCCGTCAGCAGTGTGGACAACCCCCGCTCGGACAACAGGCGCGAGATCGCCTCATCGAGCCGGAAGAACAGCGAGGGACCGGTCCTGATGACCGGATACTCCTGCCCCTCCGACGCGACCAGCGCCGGAGCGTCCCGGCTTCCGCCGGTGAGGTTGATCGTCGCGAGGCCGGTCAGCCCCTGCGTCTCGAGGACCGCGATCGTGTCGGTCTTGATGGGCGTGCCCCGCACGATATCCAGCGTCAGCCGGACTTCCTCCGGGTTGTCCGGAGCCAACGCAATCTCCTTCACCCGTCCGACGTCCACGCCCCGATATTTCACCGTCGAGTCGACGCTGAGCCCGGCGACCGACTCCCGCATGAAAGCATGATAGCGGTCGTGGGCTTCGCGAAAATCCGCCTTGCCCAGCCAGAGGACCCCCGCCAGCAGTGCCGCGCCCAGCGCGGCCACGAACGAGCCGACCAGCACATAGTTGACCTTTGGCTCCATCCCGCGTTCCCTCAGATGCCCGTCGTTCGGCGGGCGTCGTCCGTCAAGCGAAAAGCCCCCCGGCCCGTATCCGTCGACGATCGATGCATGCCGGTCGACGGCTTACGCACCCCGTTCGCGCGCGTTCCATGCCGCCTGCTCCTTCGCCGCACGCCCCCTCGGTCCCAGAAAGTAGGCGCGCACGACGGGGTCCTCCGATCGCGACAACTCCGGCATCGTCCCGACACCGAGGACCTTCCCGTTCCCCAACACCGCGACGCGATCGGCCACGCGCCACAGAGAGTCCAGATCGTGCGTCACCATGACCACGGTCAGCCCCAGGACGTTCTTGAGGTGGAGGACGAGCTCGTCGAAGGTTGCCGCGACGACGGGGTCCAATCCCGCCGTCGGCTCGTCCAGGAACAACAGTTCCGGATCCATGACGATCGCCCGGGCCAGCGCCGCTCTCCGCCTCATTCCTCCGCTGAGTTCGCCGGGGTATTTCACCGCGCTCTCGGGCGGCAACCCCACCATCGCGATCTTCACCGCCACGAGATCCCGGATCAGCCCCGGGCCCACGGCGGTGTGTTCGCGAAGCGGCACGGCCACGTTCTCCGCCAGCGTCAACGAGCTGAACAGAGCCCCGTGCTGAAACATGACGCCGAACCGGCGATGGAGCGGCGTGCCGTCGGACTCCTCCAGGCGCCTGCTGTCCACGCCGAAGAGACGGATCGTGCCCGCCGAAGGAGCCAGCAGGCCGACGATCTCGCGCAGCAGCGTGGACTTCCCGCACCCGTTGCCTCCGGCGATCCCGAACACCTCGCCGCGCCGCACGGAAAGGCTGACATCGTCGTGCACGACCGCCGACCCGAATCTCGTCGTGACGTGGGTGACCTCGATGACCGGTGACGCGGCCCGCGTCGCAGCCTGTAATTCAGAGTCGACCACTTGCCTCGCGCCCCGTACCCGTGAGTGCCTTACAGATTCCACCAGTTGAGCAGAATCGAACAGACGGCGTCGAAGACGATGACGAGAAAGATGCTCTGCACCACGCTGAGCGTCGTGTGGCGGCCGACATCGTCCACCCCTCCCCGGATCCGGAATCCCTGATAGCAGCCGACCATGGCGATGATGACGGCGAAAAACGGAGCCTTGGCAAGACCGATGACCAGATGCCGCAGCGCCACCGCCTCGTCGAACCGGTCCAGGAACTCCCTCACGCTCACGTTCAACTGCCCCGACGCGATCAGCATCCCGCCGGCCACGCCCACGACGTCCGCGTAGAACGTCAACAGCGGCAGCGCGATCACGAGCGCGACGGTTTTCGGCAGCACGAGCAGACTCATCGGCGGGATACCGAGAGTCCGCACGGCGTCCAGTTCCTCCGTCACCTTCATGGCGCCGATCTCCGCCGCATAGGCCGAGCCCGAGCGGCCGGCGATCAGGACGGCCACGACCAGCGGGGCAAGCTCGCGCAGCAGCGAAATGCCGACCAGATCGACGATGAAGATGTTCGTGCCGAACCGGCGCAACTGTTCGGCGCCCTGGTAGGCGATGACCACGCCGACCAGAAAGGTCAGCAACCCGGTAATCGGCAAGGCCCGGACGCCGTCCATCTCGAGCACCCGCACGACGGCCCGCCATCGGATCGACCGCGGACGGGTCGCGGCCCTGCGCATCGCGACCGCGGTTTCGCCGATGAACGCCAGCGCCTGCACCGCGGCCTCCGCCCGCCGGCGAAGCGCCCGGTCCCCTCGTGCCATCCACCCGGAGCGCGGCGCGACCGTCCCAGGGCCGGCGCGGGGCAGCCTGGTCCCGACCAGCTGCAGAAGCTCCGAAAACTCCGGCCGCAGTCCGCGCAGGTCGATCGTGAGGCCCCGGCGGCGCGCCGTCTCGATGCTCTGCTGCAACAGCAGCGCCCCTCCCGTGTCCATCGCGGTCACCCGGCTCGCATCGCAGACGAGGGCGGCGGCATCGGGCCATTGCAGCATGCCGCTCTGCCGCTCGAGATCCGCCAGGTGGGACAGGACCCACGGCCCCCGGCAGTTCATCACGGTCCCGTTGATCGCGACCGAGGCCCGGCTTTCCATCCCGACCCTCACCCCTTGTTCATGATGGCGGTCAGCTCCGCTCCGCTGATGACCTCCCGCTCCAGCAGCATCTTCGCCCCCTCCCGCAGCGCCGCCTGCTTCTCCGAGAGCAGCCGTTTCACGCGCTCGTACTGTTCGTCGATGATCCGCCGGACTTCGCAATCGATCTCCCGGGCGGTCTCCTCGGAGTAATCCCCTTTTTCGGCGGACACCTGGATCTGCATGAACTGCGGCTGCCGCTCCCGCTCCAGCGTGATGGTGCCCAGCTTGTCGCTCATCCCGTAGGCCTTGACCATGCTCTTGGCGATGTCGGTCGCCTTCACCAGATCGTTTTGCGCGCCGGTCGAGGCCTCGCCGAAGATCAATTCCTCCGCGATCCGCCCGCCCAGCAGGACCGCGACCTTGTTCTCCAGCTCGGACTTCGTCATGAGGAAGCGGTCCTCCGTCGGAAGCTGCAGCGTGTAGCCGAGGGCCGCGATCCCGCGCGGAATGATCGAGATCTTCTGAACGGTGTCGGAGCCCGGCACGGACAACGCCACGAGGGCATGGCCGGTTTCATGGTAGGCCACGCGCTCTTTCTCCATCTTGTTCAGCACGCGATTCTTCTTTTCGAGTCCGGCGATGACCCGTTCGACCGCTTCCTGCAACTCCGATATGCCCACCTGGTCCTTGCCGCGGCGCACCGCCAGCAGCGCAGCCTCGTTGATGACGTTGGCGAGGTCGGCGCCGGAGAAGCCCGGCGTCATCGCCGCGATCGCCTCCAGATCGGCATCGGGGCCGAACGCCACTTTCTTGGCATGCACGCGTAGAATCGCCAGCCGCCCGGTCTTGTCGGGACGATCGACCAGCACGTGGCGGTCGAACCGGCCCGCCCGCAGCAGCGCCGGATCGAGAATCTCCGGCCGGTTGGTCGCGGCCATCAGAATGACGCCGATCCGGGGATCGAACCCGTCCATTTCGACGAGCAACTGATTGAGCGTCTGCTCGCGCTCTTCGTGGGCCATGGGACCCATCCCGCGGGCTTTTCCCAGCGCGTCGAGCTCGTCGATGAAGAT
>DIHJ01000102.1:4913-12741 GCA_002420105.1 Nitrospira sp. UBA5699 | reverse complement strand
ACGAACTCCGATCCGCTGATGCTGAAGAATGGCACGGCCGCTTCGCCGGCGACGGCGCGTGCCAGCAGCGTCTTGCCGGTCCCGGGCGGGCCGACCAATAAGATGCCCTTCGGGATTTTCCCGCCGAGCTTGGTGAACTTCTCCGGCGTCTTGAGGAACTCGATCACCTCGCGCAATTCCTCCTTGGCTTCGTCCACCCCGGCCACGTCGGCGAACGTGACCTTGATGTCCTTCTCCATGTAAATCTTCGCCTTGGACTGCCCGACCTGCATGAAGCCGCCCTGGGCCTGCCCCAGCCGGCGGAAGATGAAGAACCAGATGCCGAGGAACACGAAGGCCGGCAGGAGCCAGGAGAGGAGGTCCCGCCAGAAAGTCGTTTCGATCACGCCGGCGAACCTCACGCCGTGCTGGTTCAGCTCCCGCACGAGGTCCTGATCCTCGACCCGGATGGTCGTGAAGAGCTTCGCGTCTTTGGACTCTCCCTCCGGCTTGAGTTTGCCGGTCAACGTCTGGCCGCCCACCGCCACCTCCGCGACCTTCCCCGCCGCGACCAGCGTCTTGAACTCGCTGTAGGGGATCTCCTCGATCTTCTGCAGGGCCGTGATGAAATCGTGGACCAGGATGACGGCCCAGATGGCCAGGATAACGTACCAGATGGAAAACGACACTTTCTTATTCATGAGACTCCCCCTTGCGCCGGCGGCGTCGCGTCATCGCCGCGTTCCTCGCCACTTCCAGTCGCGGATTTCCGGCATGTCCTCGCCGTGCTCGGCGATGTACTGCTTGTGCTCGATGCGCTTGTCGCGGATCGCCTGCTTCACATAGTCCGCGCGGGAGCCGCGCAGCCCGACCCGGTCGATCACGTCCGTCACCAGATGGAACCGGTCGAGATCGTTCATCACCGCCATGTCGAACGGCGTCGTCGTGGTGCCCTCCTCCTTGTATCCGCGGACATGCAGATTGCGGTG
Source organism: Nitrospira sp. UBA5699 (assembly GCA_002420105.1). Taxonomy (GTDB): domain Bacteria; phylum Nitrospirota; class Nitrospiria; order Nitrospirales; family Nitrospiraceae; genus Nitrospira_C. The sequence continues at coordinate 11,773 of DIHJ01000102.1, read as the reverse complement.
ATTGGTCCGCCGGTACGTGAGCCGATGGATCAGCCAGGGGTAGCCGTGAAACGCGAAGATGATCGGCTTGTCCGTCGTGAACAGCCCGTCGAAATCGCGATCGCTCAAGCCGTTGGGATGCTCGGAAGGCGGCTGCAGTTTCATCAGGTCGACCACGTTCACCACCCGCACGCTCAGCTCGGGCAGGTGGGTCCGCAGCAGCGACACGGCCGCCAGCGTTTCCATCGTGGGCACGTCGCCGCAGCAGGCCACGACCACGTCGGGCTCGCTGCGCCGGTCGTTGCTGGCCCAGTCCCAGATGCCGATGCCGGCGGTGCAATGTTTGATCGCCGCGTCCATGTCGAGCCATTGCGGCGCCGACTGCTTTCCCGCCACGATCACGTTGACATGGTTCCGGCTGCGCAGGCAATGGTCGGTGACGGACAGCAGCGTGTTGGCGTCCGGGGGCAGATAGATCCGGATCACCTCGGCCTTCTTGTTGACGACGTGGTCGATGAAGCCGGGGTCCTGGTGGCTGAATCCATTGTGGTCCTGTCGCCAGACGTGCGAGGTCAGCAGATAATTGAGCGAGGCGATCGGCCGCCGCCAGGGGATATGGTTCGTGACCTTCAGCCATTTTGCGTGCTGGTTGAACATGGAATCGACGATGTGGATGAAGGCTTCGTAGCAATTGAAAAAGCCGTGCCGTCCGGTGAGCAGATAACCCTCCAGCCAGCCCTGGCACATGTGCTCGCTCAACACCTCCATCACCCGCCCGTCGGGCGACACATGGTCGTCGGTCTTCAGCACCTCCGCCATGGAGCAGCGCCGATCCACCTCGAACACGGCGGTCCAGCGGTTCGAGGCGGTTTCGTCCGGTCCGAAGATGCGGAAGGTCCTGGCATTCCGCTCGAGCACGTCGCGCAGGAACCGGCCCTGCACCCGCGTCGCCTCCGCCTCGACCGCTCCGGGCTTCGGCACCGCCACCGCATGCCGCCGGAAGTCCGGCATCCGCAATTCTTTCAGGAGCAGCCCGCCGTTGGCATGGGGATTGGCGCTCATCCGCCTGGCGCCGGCCGGGGCGAGCTCGGCCAGCTCGGGGATGAGCCGGCCCTCTCCGTCGAACAGCTCCTGCGGCTTGTACCCCTTCATCCATCGTTCGAGCAGCTTGACGTGCGAAGGCTTGTCCATATCGCCCATGGGCACCTGGTGGGAACGGAACGTGCCTTCCACCCGTTTGCCGTCCACGGTTTTCGGGCCGGTCCAGCCTTTCGGCGACCGCAGGACGATCATCGGCCATTGCGGGCGCGTCGCGGCCCCCGCCCGCCCCGCGGCCCGCCGGATCGCCCGGAGATCGGCCGTCGCCGCATCGAGCGCCCCGGCCATCAGCCGGTGCATCGCCATCGGCTCCTCTCCCTCCACGAAATAGGGGCGATAGCCGTACCCGATGAGCAACGCTTCGAGTTCCCGACGCGGGATCCGTGCCAGCACGGTGGGACCGGCGATCTTGTAGCCGTTCACATGCAGGATCGGCAGCACCGCACCGTCGCGCGCGGGATTCAGGAACTTGTTCGAATGCCAGCTGGCCGCCAGCGGGCCGGTCTCGGCCTCGCCGTCGCCGACGACGCAGGCGGCGATCAGGTCCGGATTGTCGAAGACCGCCCCATAGGCATGCACCAGCGCATACCCGAGTTCGCCCCCTTCATGGATCGAGCCGGGCGTCTCCGGCGCCACGTGACTGGGAATGCCGCCGGGGAAGGAGAACTGTTTGAAGAGCCGCTTCATGCCCTCTTCGTCCTGCGACACGTTCGGGTAGACTTCGCTGTAGGTCCCTTCGAGGTAGGCATTTGCGACCAGGCCTGGTCCGCCATGACCGGGACCGGCGATGTAGACCATGTTCAGGTCCTGTTCCTTGATGATCCGGTTCAGGTGCACGTAGATGAAGTTCAATCCGGGCGTGGTGCCCCAATGGCCGAGCAGTCGCGGCTTGATATGCGCGCGGACGAGCCGCTTCTTCAGCAGCGGATTGTCGTAGAGATAGATCTGCCCCACCGACAGATAGTTGGCCGCCCGCCAGTAGGCGTCCATCTTCTTGAGCAGATTCGGACGTATTGAGTTCGTTCTTTTCCGAAGCATCTTCTCCTCATTGGACCTTGTTGTTTGCATCCAGCATCAGGCACACCGACTGTGCGATCTCGATCTCCTCGTCCGTGGGGATGACGCGAACGGTCACCCGCCCCTTGTGCTTTGAGATGACCGGTGCATCGGCCTCGTTGCGCGCGGCGTCCAGCTCGACGCCCAGAAACTGCAGGCCGTCGCAGATCCGCGCCCGGATGACCGGCGAACGCTCGCCGATCCCGGCGCTGAACACCAGCTGGTCCAGTCCGCCCATCACCGCCGCCAGCGCGCCGATCCATTTTCTCGCCTGATAACAGAAGAACTCGACCGCTTCCGCCGCCCGCGGATCGCTCCGTTCCCGCGCGAGCAGGTCGCGCATGTCGGAACTGCACTCCGACAGGCCGAGCAGGCCCGACTCGGTATTGACCATCCGGTGGAACCGGTCGGCGCTCATGCCTTCGGTTCTCGCCAGATACGAGACCAGGCCGGGGTCGAGATCGCCGGAGCGCCGGCTCATGGGAAGACCGGAGGTCGGGGTAAACCCCATCGTGGTCTCGACGCTCTTGCCGCCCGTGACCGCCGTCATACTGGCGCCGTTTCCCAGATGCGCAAGGATCACCCGTCCCTCGGCCTCCTCCTTCGTCCCGATTCTGGCCAGCTCCTTCATCAGAAAGGCGCAGGACAACCCGTGGAACCCGTAGCGCCGGACGCCCATCTTGTCGTAGCGCCTCGGGATCGCCAGAAGACGGGCCGCGCGGGGCATGTCATGGTGAAACGCAGTGTCGAAGCAGGCGATCTGCCGGAGCTGCGGATCGCGCCGGGTGAACGCTTCGATCAGGGCGATTTCCGACGGCAGATGCTCCGGATCGTAGGGACCGATCCGCCGCAGCTCGGCCAGCATGTCGGCGGTGACCGGCGCGGGCCGGCTGTAGACCGATCCGCCGTGGACGACGCGGTGGCCGACGGCGCGGACCTTCGTGAAGCCGATGTGCTTCTCCAGCCACTCCATCAGGAGACCGACGGCGGCCGCATGATCGGGAGCCTCGACGGCCTGCCGCCCGAGCCCGCTCTTCGCCGGGCCGGTCACGGCCAGCACGCTTTCCGGAAGACCGATCCGATCGATCATGCCGCCGGCGACACGCCGAAGCGGCGCCGCCGTGCCGTACAGGGCGAACTTCAGGCTGGAGGAGCCTCCGTTGACGGTCAGTACGAACGGGCCCGGTCCCACATCGTTCATGACGGCATCACCTTACCGAAATACGAGTCGATAACGGAATAGGCGTCGTTCATGTATTGCGCGATCATCCGGTGCGTGTTGAAAAACGATCCGTTGATGGCGATCGTGTGCCGCATGATCCCGATGAAGCGGTCGCGGTCGTGATAGAAGCAGGGCGCCACCTGCTGCTCGAGCTTGTCGTAGAGGGCCGCCGCATGGCAGGCGTCCATGTCGCCCTTCGGTTCCAGACAGGCTTCGACCCGGTCCCCGATCGACCAGCCGGTGACGCCTTCGACATGGCCTTCGATCCACCAGCCGTCCAGCACGCTCAGGCTCGGCACGCCGTTCATGGCCGCTTTCATGCCGCTCGTGCCGGAGGCTTCATGGGGAGGCAGCGGCGTATTGAGCCAGACGTCCACTCCCGCGCAGAGGATCCTGGCCAGCACCATGTCGTAGTTGGCCAGATAGACGACCGGAACATGCCCCGCCAGCGCCTCGCGGAACCGGTGCACCTGCCGGATGAGTTCCTTGCCGCCCTCGTCGTGCGGATGGGCCTTGCCGGCGAAGACCAGCTGGAAACGCCCGGCCCGCTGCGCGATCGCCTTCAACCGCTCCGGATCGTGAAAGAGCAGGGTCAGCCGCTTGTACGTTGCGGCCCTCCTGGCGAACCCGATGGTCAGCAGATTGACGTCGAGCCCCGAATTGCATTCGTGATTGATGAACTCGATCAGCCGCCGTTTCGCGCCGAGATGCGCGGCCCAGATTTCCGCTCCCGCGATGCCGACCGCATACCGAAGCGTCAGGGGATCGCGCCGCCAGTCCGGCACGTGCCGGTCGAAGAGCCGCTGGAACGACGGCGCGACCCAGGTGGCGGCGTGCACGCCGTTGGTGATGGAGTGGACCGGATAACCGGGAAACAGGCTTTGCGACACTTCTCCGTGTTTCATCGCCACGCCGTTGACGTAGCGGGAACAATGCAGCGCGAGCGCCGTCATGTTGAGCAGGGTCTCCTGCCCGCACGTTCGCAGCCACGACCAATACCGCTCTCCCAACACCTTGCGGGCCATGTCGGAGGGAAATTGATCGTGGCCCGCCGGCACCGGGGTGTGCGTGGTAAAGATGCAGCGATGCCGCACGGCGTCCACCATCTCCGCCGTCACCGGTCCGTCGCCGGCAGTCCGTTCCTCCTCCAGAAGCCCGACGACCAGCAGGGCGGCATGCCCTTCGTTCAGATGGTACCGGCCGATCTTCCGGTAGCCCAGCGCGCGCAACATGCGGACGCCGCCGATCCCGAGCAGAAGCTCCTGGCAGAGCCGGTAGTGCAGGTCTCCGCCGTAGAGCGTCCCCGTCAGGGTCCGGTCCCACTCGCTGTTCTCCCCGAGATCGGTGTCGAGAAAATAGACCGGGACCTGAAAGCCCGACTCTCCCGTGAGCCGGTAACGCCAGGCGCGAATCCGGACCCGGCGCCCCTCGATCTCCACCTCGGCCCGGGCCTCGAGCGGTTCGAGAAAATCTTCCACGATCCACTTGACCGGCTCCTCCGATTGCGCGCCTCGCGCGTCGAGCCGCTGGAAGAAATGCCCGCCCCGGTAGAGCAGCGTCACGGCCACCAGCGGCAGCCTGATATCGGCGGCCGTCCTGACGGTATCGCCCGCCAGCACGCCGAGACCGCCCGCATAGGTCGGCATGCCCGGATCCAGCCCGATTTCCATCGAGAAATAGGCCACGAGCGGCTTCTCGACCGGCGTGGTACTCATAGAGCGGTCTTCAGACATTGCGACGACCCGACGGCATCGACGGCGCGGCTAGAACGCCAAATACAATCCGAACCCGACCGTCTCGATCTTTTGCGCGAAGAACTGTCCGTACTGATTGAACCCGCGGTAATAGTTCAGCAGAAACCGGAAGCGGCGGGTCGAGCCTTCCCTCGACCATTCGAGCCCTCCGACCACGTTGGTGTTGACGATCCACTTCAGCTCTTCGAACGTCTTGAAGTCCGCGCCGAACACCGGTGTCATCAACAGACCCGTCAGCTCCTTGCGCAGGACCGGCGACGGCATCGTGGGACCGCGCAGCTCGCCCCCCCCCACTGCACCCGGTTCCGGTCGAGGGAGGCCGGCTCCCGATGCATCAAATAGCCCCCGCCCGCGTACAGCCTCGCCCATCGGTAGTCGTAGGACAGGATCGCTTCCACCTCCTCGAAACTGAGGTTCACACGGGGGAATCCGGGCCGCCCCAGCAGAAATTCGTCGCCGAGATGACTGCTCTGATGATACAGGCGGACCCTGGTCGACCAGGCGCCGGACCGCCACGACACAGGAACTCCGACGACGAAGTCGGTGTTGATCAGATCGGAGGACGGCGCGTCCAGGTTGAACTGGGAGAACACGCCGGCGAGCACCCCGACCTGCCAGCCGTTGCAGCCCTCGCGGCTCGTGTAGAATCCGAAGTTCTCGCCGAATCCCACCGACCCGACGTTGGCGTGGGTCCGTTCCGTCCTCGCGCGGGCCGCCTGCCAGGAGGCGAAAAATTGCGGCTGCTTGGGGTCCGCGATCAGGGGCCTGAACACGTCGTCGGTCGGAAAGGCCGAGCTGTTCGTCCCTCCCTCGCGCGGCTCATACCGGCAATCGGACTGGGCCTCGGGCTTGGCCTCCTGCGCGTAGACGCGCCCGGCCGTGACGACAGCCAGCACCAGCAGGGCGCACATGATGGCTCCGGCTTTCATCGAAGGGATGAGGACCTGTTCCCGGCATCGACGTTCCGGCCATACCGTTGCGCTCTTCGGCCGCCGCACTACAACACCTGCTGCTCTCGCAACCTGACCACCAAGTCCTTCTTCGTCAACAGGAGCGCCCCGAGTCCGAACAGGATCGTCGCCAGGCTCAAGAGCCATCCGACGAAAGGGATGAGTGAGAGGAACGAATAGACCACCAATCCTGTCACGAACGCCCAGGCGAGCGATGAGGAACCGGACACCCAACGAAGAACCAGTTGTCCCGCCCACGTAATGGCATAGACTCTCGCCAGATAGACGGTCGCCGTGTACAGAGCCATGAACATGATACCGATCGGTATTCCGACGACCGTCATCACCAACACGACCGCCAGGACGGGTGTCCCAACCAGGGCGGCCGCTCCCCATCCGAACGAAGCCCACGGGCGTTCGCGAATCATCGACGCGGCTGTTTCGGCGAAGACGGGATAGACCCACAGCAGCAGCAACCCCAGGAGCAAGGTCGAGATGAAGCTGACGACCGCGGCGGCCATCCGGATTCCCGAGAGCGCCCGGCGGAACCGCTCCGCCTTGAACGGCTCCGGAGGCAGGCGTTGCGTCACCGTCCCCTGGACGATCGCGCCTTCGTCGATCGAAGGATCGGTCTCGCTCCAATACCTGAAATTTCTCCCCACCGAAGCGTTCGACGTCAGACGAATGGCCGCGGCCGCGATCACGACATCGTTGCCCGTCTGGTTCGACAACGTGGCATTGCCGGCGCCGATTCGGACATCCCGGTCGATGCGCCCGGCCAGGAGCGCGCTGCCGGCGCCG
>DIHJ01000102.1:0-4817 GCA_002420105.1 Nitrospira sp. UBA5699 | reverse complement strand
CGCCGATGGTCGCGTTTCTCCCGATCGTTCCGCTGACGGTGACCTGTCCTCCGGCGATCCTGGCGTCCTGGGACACCGTGCCGGACAGGATCACCCGCCCTCCGGCAACGATCAGATCCCCGTTCACCGTCCCGTCCACCAGCACGTCGCCTCCTGCGGCATAGACGTCGCCGTCGACGGTTCCGGAGATTTCGACGTGGGGACCGAACGCAAAGTAGTCGCCGTGGACCTCCTGCCCGGCCGGCAGCACGGCCCGCTTCTGCCATTCGAACCGTTCCGGAGACTCGTCGGCCGCGACGAGGGTCGGGACCGCCGCACAGGTCATCGCGAGGAGGAGGCCTATCGCGAGTCTCATGAAATCTCCGTCGATCGATGCCCTCAGAACAGCTGCTCGATCTCGCCCTTGGCCCGGGCCAGGTTGATGCGCGAGGCGTTGAACCGGAACAGCGCCTCGATCACGTTGTCCCTGGCGCGCGCCATGGAGCTCTGCGCATTGGTGACTTCGATGTTGGTGGCCAGCCCCGCGGCGAAGCGGTCGCGCGCGAAGGTCAATTCCTTGGCCGCCAGATCCACCCCCTTCTGAGCCACCGCGACCTGCTGCTGCGAGGATTCGAGCGTCAGCAGCGCATTCCGGACCTCCAGGGTGACCTGGTCGGAGACGTCCTTCATGCGGATGGCCTCCTGCCGCACGCGGCTGCGGGTCTCCGAAATCCGGCTTTCGCGCTGGCCCCCGTCGAAGATCGGCACGGAGAGGGTCAGGCCGATTGTCCGCGTAGCGGCCACGTCTTCCGGCTTCATGCCGACCCAGCCGTAATCGCCGTTGAGCGCCAATGAGGGTATCCGTTCGTTGGTGACGGAACTCAGGCTGAGCGACGCCAGCTTCTGCCGCGTTTCCTGCGCTTTCAGCTCCACCCGTTGTTCCCGCGCGATCGTCAAGGCTTCGTCCGCGCGCTGCGCCTCGACCGGCATGAGTTTTAATTCGTCGGTGAGCGTCAGCTTCACGTCGAACGCGATGCCCAATGCGCGAATCAGATTGAGGCGCGCGCTTTCCTGCTCGTTCTTGGACACCAGCCAGCGCTGGCGACTGTTCTCGAGTTGGACTTCCTCGCGCGTAACATCGAGCCCGGTGGCCACGCCGGCCGCCTTGCGATCCCTGGCAAGCTTGAGCAGTTGTTCGCCCAGCTCGAGATCGGCCAGGCGGGCCTTCACGGCTTCGTCGGCCCGCAGCGCTTCGATGTAGAGAAGGCCGACGGTCGCCATCACGTCGCGCTTTGTCACTTCGGCTTCGAGGCCCGCGACGTCGACGCCGGCTTTCGCCGCGCGCCACCGTTGAATGAGGCTGAGGCTGAAGAGATTCTGCACGAAGCCGGCACGCGCATCGTAGACTTCGAAGGGATCGGTGGTGCTGCGCGTCAGCCCCAGACCGCCCAGCTTGTCCGCCGGGATCCCGAACGCCGCCAGGTTCACCGTCTGATTCCGCCCGTTCATGTACCCGGACACGTTCGGGAGCAACGCGCCCAGACTCGTATCGGCCTGGGCCTGCGCCGCCGCGATACGCTCTTTCAGGAGCCGCACGTTCACGTTGTTGTCGATCGCGGCCTGAATGGCATCGCGCAGGCTCAAGCGCAACTCGGGGGGGACCGGTCCCGATTCCTCGGCGGCGACGGCCGCGCCGGGAATCGCGCAAAGCATCAAACCGCAGACGAGCAGCCGCGTGATCGGCCGGCGGACGAATCGGCTCACCGGTGCTTGTGCGGAAGGCATAGGACTCTCCCTCCAGGTGATGAGGGCCCGACGGTGCAAGGAGGGAACCATCCGGAACCGACCGGCTATGCAGCATTTCGGCAGGAAAATTGAGCGGTTACCCCGGACTCGGCCTTTCCCTGAAACCCGGCAGGGGAGTCTTGCGACAGCCTCCAAGAGAGGCCTGTGGCAGAAGGCAACAGGACCGGATCGCGCGAACGGGGAGAGGCGCCGTTGAGCCGTGGAGAGTGATCGGCCCGCTTCGGGAGGCATCAGGCCGGGGACGGTCGGGAGCCGGTCATGTGGTAGTAGAGGACGGGGATCACGATGAGCGTCAGGAGCGTGGAGGCCCCGACGCCGAAAAGCAGCGACACGGCCAGGCCCTGGAAGATCGGATCGAGAATGATCACGAAGGCTCCGACCATCAGTGCGGCGGCGGTCAGGAGGATGGGTCTCGTGCGGATCGCGCCGGCCCTGATGACGGCGTCCTTGAGCGGCACGTTCGCCCGTTCCTGGAGTTGAATGAAATCCACCAGGAGGATCGAGTTCCTCACGATGATGCCCGACAACGCGATGAACCCGATCATCGAGGTCGCCGTGAAATAGGACCCGGTGAGCCAATGGCCGGGCAGAATGCCGATCAGCGTGAGCGGAATCGGCGCCATGATGATGACCGGCGTGAGAAACGATTGGAACTGTCCGACGATCAACAGGTAGATCAGCAGCATCGCCACCGCGAAGGCGGCTCCCATGTCGCGGAACGTTTCGTACGTAATCTGCCACTCCCCGTCCCACTTCATGGCGATCCGGTCCTCCGACCAGGGTTGTGAGGCGTAGTACTGCTCGATCTGGTAGCCTTCGGCCGGCCGGTAGTCCTCCAGCTTCTTGCCGACGCCCAGCACGCCGTACACCGGGCTCTCGGCCTGCTCGGCGCCCGGCCCGCCGACATCGGCCACGATATAGACGACCGGCTTTTGATTCTTGTGATAGATCGCCTTGTCCTGCACCCGCTCCTCGACGGTGAGCAACTCGGACAGCGGGACCATGCCGCCGCCCGTCGTCCGCAGCCCGATTTCGCCGATGTGTTCGAGACCGGTCCGTTCCGCCAGGGGGAGGCGCAACATGATCTGCACCGGGCTCTTCTCCTCGGGAATGTGGACCAGGCCGATCTTTGCGCCCTCCAGCGCCATGCGCAGCGTGCACACGATGTCGTCCGAGGGAATGCCGGCCAAGGCGGCCTTCGCCCGATCGACCGTGAACAGGTACTTCACCTGATCGGCCTCGATGTAATCGTCCACGTCCACCACGCCCGGCGTGGACTCGAACAACTGCCGTATCTCCCGCGCCGCGGCCATCTGCCGGGCATACTCGGGACCGTAGACCTCCCCGACGAGGACGGATTGAACCGGAGGGCCCGGCGGCACTTCGACGACTTTGACGTTGGCTCCGTACTGCTCGGCGATCTCCTGAACGTTGGGACGGATCCGCCGGGCAATCTCGTGGCTTTGCGCCGCGCGCTCCCCTTTCCCCACCAGATTGATCTGCACGTCGGCCTCATGGGGCAGCTCGCGCAGATAGTAGTGGCGGACCAGGCCGTTGAAGTTGAACGGCGAGGCCGTGCCCACGTAGGCCTGATAATCCCGCACCTCCGGGACGGTCCGGACGTATCGGCCGAACGCCTGCGTCACACGCGCCGTTTCCTCCAGCGTCGTGCCTTCCGGCATGTCGATCACCAACTGCAGTTCGCTCTTGTTGTCGAACGGCAGCATCTTCACGACGACATGGCGCGTGTAAAACAACAGGCAGGAGCCGACCAGCAGAACGGCGACCCCTCCCAGAAACAGGAAGGCCAGGACCGGATGGGCCAGCAGCGGCGTGAGCAGGCGGCGGTAGAGACGGGCCGTCAACCCCTGCTCGTCGCCTTCGTGATCGACGCCCGCCACGGTCGCGCCCGGGCGATAGCAGGTCTGGCAGAACCAGGGGATCACCACGAACGCCACCAGCAGCGAAAAGAACATGGCGATGGAGGCGTTCACGGGGATGGGCCGCATATACGGGCCCATCAAGCCGGAGACGAAGGCCATCGGCAGGAGCGCGGCGATCACGGTGAACGTCGCCAGGATCGTCGGATTACCGACTTCGTCCACCGCATGGATGGACGCCTCACGATGGGGCCGCAGGCGCCGCGTGAGATGCCGGTAGGTGTTCTCGACGACCACGATCGCATCGTCCACGAGGATCCCGATGGAGAAGATGAGGGCGAAAAGCGTGACGCGGTTGATGGTGTACCCGATGAGCATGGAGGTGAAGAGGGTCAGGGCGAGCGTCAGCGGGATCGCGAGGGACACGACCATCGCGGGACGCACCCCCAGCGCGACGCCCAGAAAGGCGACGACCGCCGCCACCGCGATCAGCAGATGCCACAGGAGCTCGTCGGCTTTTTCGCGGGCGGTCTCGCCGTAATCGCGCGTGACCGTCACGCGCACGTCCGTCGGAATGGTCACGCTCTTCAGGCTCTCGACCTTCTTGATGACCTCGCTCGCGACCGTCACCGCGTTGGTGCCGCCCTGTTTCGCGACGGCGACGGTCACGGCGGGCTCCTCGTCGGGGGTCAGGAGGGAGGGATGAGGGACGGCGGCGGCTCCGGCGCCTTCTCCGAACCAGACGTACTGCGTCGACTCGCCGGGCCCGTCCGTCACCTCGGCCACCTGCCGCAGGTAGACCGGCCGTTGCTCGTTCACCCCCACGACCAGGGACTCCAGGTCCTCGCGCGACCGGATGAAGCGGCCGGTCTCCACGAGAAAACTCCGGTTGCGGCTGTCGAACCGGCCGGTCGGCAGGGCCCGGTTTTCCCCGCGGATGACGCCGGCCACCTGCAGCGGCGTCAGGCCGTAGGCCTTCAACCGCGCGGGGTCGATCAGCACGCGCAACTCCCGCACCTGCCCCCCGGCGATGAAGCCCGCCGAGGTCCCCGGAACCTTCTTGGCCTCCTCCAGCACCTGCTCGGCCAGCCGGTGCAGCTCGGAACCGCCGTCGCGTCGGCTCGACAGTGCGGACGAGACGATCGGCAGCTC
>DIHJ01000017.1:33654-35296 GCA_002420105.1 Nitrospira sp. UBA5699 | reverse complement strand
GTCCCCGTCAGGGTGCCGCCGTCCGGGACCGTGATTTCCTCGTAGGCCGCCGCGGGGGCCGCGAGACCGACGAGCGCCAGGCCCGCCAGAACGATATGTCGTACGATGCCCATGGATCCGGCCTCCCCCTGATTCGAAGGTTGAGGTTAAGGCTGAGGTTCAGCATTTCCGGTCCACTCTCAACCTGGACCTCAGCCTCGACCTCCCTAAAACACGATGGGGGAGCTACGTGTTACAGGCAGCTCCCCCACCAGGTGTTACACCATGTCCGCTCCGCTTACTTCATGGCGGTCGGAATGGCTTTCACGTCGGGCTGCGCTTCAGCCTGCTTGGCGCCCATGCCGGCGACGCCGAGCGGCTGGATCCTGGTGTCGCCTGCCGGCAACACGCGGAGGTAACCCCATTGCCCTGATTGCGTGTAGGGCAGCCGCTGATTGGACCACACGAAGTCGCCCACCTGACGGTACGGACCACCCGCACCGCCGCGGACGAACACATCGAGGGTCTCCGATCCGGCGTACTCCACGACGCTGATCATGTCGGCTCCCGGCATGTACGGCTCGATCGGCCACTCGTGGCCCTCGATGCCGAACATCCCGTTCTGCTCGCTGTTGGCGCCGATGACGTGGATGCGGATCGCGTCCCCGGCATGCGCCTCGATCAGAGGCGTCGCCGGATCTTCGGGCTTGTCCACGACGCACGGCTGGAAGATCTTGCCGAGCGAGCAGCCTTGTTCTTCACGGAACTTGTACGGTTCGGCGCGGTAGTTCACCGACGTCAAACCGGCCACGTTCTGCACGTAGGGCATGAACGCGGTCCCGATGATGTTGTCCTCGTCCTGGAAGAAGAGGGCGACGTCACGATAGTTCCGCTTGCCCACGTTCTCCGGAAGGCTGGCGTCCACGATGACGTCCGCTCTCCAGGCATTCTTCTGGGAAATGTCGGCGCCCGTCACAGGATCGCGATACTGCGACCCCCTCGGACCGACGATGATGGCCCCGTACAACCCGTTGCGCGGATTGACGACGATGTTGCCGCCGTCCCACACCAGCGACGTCGTTTCCTTATTGGAAGGATGCGCGTAGTAGGTATAGGCGCGGCTTTCGCCCGGGGCCACGGTCTGCTCGCCGCCGTTGTTGCCGACGTTCAGGCCCTGGCTGTCTTTCGGATCGAACGCCAATCCAGGCGCAAAGAAGGACGCCCGGCTGGCCTTCATCTTGTTCTTCAGATTGACCTTGATGCAGTCGCCGAGGTTGACGCGCAGCGTCAGCGGATGCGGCGTCGCCCCGCTGGCCACCGTCGTCGCCTCCTCTTCGAGCGCGAAGATCTTGCCTTCCGGCATGGTCATTTCGATCTTCCGTTCGAAGTCCACTTCGATGGCATCCGGCGCCTTCGGATTGAGCTTCATCGGGCGATCCAACGCCACGACGTTGAAGCTCTTCACCGGGGCATCCGCCGGACACACGGAACTCGGAGTGGCCGGGATCCCGAGCGGGTTGGTGCCCTTCGGGAGCGGCATCAGATCCGGTGTTTCCTTGTCGAGCACGCGCACGATACCCCATCCGCCCTCGGCGAAGTGCGAGCTCCGGCCGTTGAAGTGGATGTAGTCGCCCGGCATGCCCTGGAATCCGCCCGCCTTGGT
>DIHJ01000017.1:0-33575 GCA_002420105.1 Nitrospira sp. UBA5699 | reverse complement strand
CCGCATACCGCTCCGTGAGGAAGGTATGGCCGGCGATCGTCCAGACGTGCGATTCGTTCATCAGCTGGTGCAACAGGCGGAACACCATGGTGTCGCCCGTGTACGCCCGCAGGAGCGGCGTATCCGGGTCTCCGTGGATCGCGCTGCTGAACAGCTTCGAGGTATCCGGATTGTTCGACAGGCGTTGCGCAAACGGTTCCGCGCGGAAGTTGAAGCCGCTGCCGGTCGTATGCGTGCCGCCGTTGATGTACTTGTTCGGCGCGTTCATGATCTTCTCTGGCATCTGGAACGAAATGGTCTTTCCAGCTTCCAGGGCCACTTCCACCGGCTGTCCGGGAGGATTGCCGGCTTCGATGACGTTGACCGTATGCGGCACCGTGTCGTGGATGGAGACCATCAACTCACGGAAGCTGCCGCTGACGCCGTACCCGACCGGCTCGTTGGTATGAATGTCCGCGACCGGACCGCTCCACACCAGCTTGCCGTTCTTCGGATCGTGATAGGTGGACCCGAACGGCTCCACGATCGTCACGCCGAACCCGCCGTGCGGCCAGGTCGTCGCACCGAACGCGTGGTCGTGCCAGAACACGGTGCCCATATCCACGTCCACCCACCACCGATAGCGGACGAACTCCGGCGAGACCAGGTCGTTCGCCGGGTGGTTGTGCTTCAGCGGCTTGAAGAACGTGATCGAATCGCCCTTGATCTCCTTGATGCGGGCGACCTCGGAGCAGCTCTTGTCCCGCGGCAGCGAGGCCGTGGGATCGTTGCCCTTCTCCAGACAATCCATACCGACCATCAACTCGGTGTTGACGTGGAACGGCGTGGCGCCGGGAGCCATCTGAATCTTGATGCTGGTGGCTCCGGCCTTGGCGCCGCCGACGATCTTGGCGACCATCGGAGCCGGCAGCCCGTGCTTCGTCTTCTTGCCCCACATCGTGAACGGCCGGACCGACATTTCATATTCGAATCCGGAGATCACGCCGTCCGAGTTCCCTGTGTCGAACTGGAAGAAGTGGGGATGGATGTTGATCTTCGACGACTGGAAGTTCGTGTAGTCGTCGTCGTCCCATTCGCTCGTCAGCACCAGATCCACGCAGTCGTAGATGTTGGCGCGGATGACCGCCGGGAGCTTGAGATCGTCGTTGGCCCTGGTCAGACGCTCCTCCTCATGGAGCAGGTAGATCAGGCCGTCCTTGTCCACGATGGCCGGCTCTTTCCCCTGCTTCTTGGCCAGGGTGATCGGCATGCGGACGAAGTGAATGTTGTAGAACTTCTGATTGGCGTTCTCCGGGCAGAGACTCCAGCGTCCCTGCTCGCCCGGCTTGGCCGGCTCGGAGGTCCGTTCACCGTTGGCATCCTGGTGGATCGGCTCCAGCCAGGGCGCGCCGTTGTGGTTCGCGGAGAACGGCACCCGCTTGCCGAAGTGCGGCTTGAACAGCGGCCACGCCATCCGGCCCGTGGTCGGGTCGAAAAGAATGGCGGGCCTGGTGCTGTCGTCCCACTTGGCGGCGGCGGGATACTTCGGATTCTGCGCGGTGCTCTCGCGCTCGCCGACGGCGACGTTGCCGTTCCACTTCCAGTCCCACACGGTGGCGTCGTAGGCCATGATCTGGCCTTTCTCGTCTTCCGTATGGCCCGGTTTACCGGCGGCCGGCACCCACATCTCGACCCAGTCCTTGACGTTCACGACGGCCGGATCGGATTTCCAGTTGGTCTTCTGGCTCTTGTCGACGATCTTGAACTTCTTGCCGAACCAATCGACGGTCGTGCCGATCAGCTTGTCGGACGACACGCCGAGCTTCATGCGGCCCTTCCGGTCCGGCAATTCCGCCAGGTCCGGCATCGTGTCGGTATGACCCGCGCCGACTTGCAGCGTATTGTAGAACCGGCCGTAGCCCCACATGCCCGCCACGTAATGGTGGGCGACGTGGCAATGGTAGAGGAACTCGCCCGCCAGATGCTGGCAGCCGCCGCCGCCGCACTCCGGCTCGAGGTCGAGCGACTCGGAGGGACCGATGACTTCCACGTCCACACGGTCGGACTTCGTCCGGACGACCGGATACTTCACCGGACCGTCCTGACCCATCGCCCAGAGGTTGTTCGGTTCGGTCCCCGGGCTCCGCTGCCAGCGGATGGACCCGCTGTGCGGATGGTGGGAGTGAAATACCTCGGATCCGCCGTGAACCAGCCGCCACTTGACCGGATCGCCCAGATACCCGCGGGCGATCGTCGTCGGAACGTCGCCGAAGGTGTAGGCGCTGTAGGCCAGGGACTCGTCCTCGAACCCGAAATACTCATGCTGCAGGTGCATCTGGTCGATGCCGAAGGGCTCGCTGCGATAGTTGATCGCGCGGCCGCCCGGGCGGTAGGCGTCGGTCAACGGATCGCGTTGAGGCAGGAAGTCGCCCTTCTTGTTCAGCGGACGGAAGGCTTCGTCGCCGATTTCGTGATAGAACAACACGAATTCGCGGAAGTCCGGTCCGGACCCGTTGTCGATGTTGACCTGCCAGCCCGTCTTGACTTCCTTGTCGGGGCCGCTGCCGATCGAATCGACGTACTTGGATCCCTTCGGCTCCACGATGAAGGCGCCGAAGAGGCCCAGCACCGTCAGCTCGCGGTCATGGCTGTAGGAGTGGAACTGCCGCACGCCTTCCTGCATGTGCGGATGGATGTACCACTCGAACTCCTGCGACTTGCCGGGCGCCACGATGGAATCCGGATTCGTCGTCGTGGCCGGTTTGCCGGTCGCGCTCACGATCGTGCTGGAGGCCTGGATGAACAGGCTGCCGTCTTCCGCTTCCATCTGGTTCCGGAGCGTCATCTTGACGCAATCGCCCTGATTGGCCCGGATCACCAGCGGTTGAATCACGTCGCCCTGCAATCCGGTGGTGACGGCGCCCGGATCATAGCCGTCCTTATCGCGGGCGGCCTTGTTCTTGGCCTCTTCCGCACGGGCCTTCTCCACGTCCTCCGTCAGGACGTACATGTAGCCGGGATAGTAGTCGAGCCAGCGGTTCAACGTGATTTCGATGTTGATCATCGAAATGTCGTACTTCTTGACCGGCGCATTGGCCGGGCACTTTCCGCCTGACGCGGACACCGGCTCGCCCTTGCCCGAGTCGGTCATGAGCAGGAAGCTGCTGCCGTCCTGGCCCATGTACTGGTGCATCATCGACATGTTGTTGAAGGCGCCGGACGTCTGTTGGGCCTGCGCGTCCTTCTGCGCCTGCTGCTCCAGCTTCTCCATCAGGCGATGGTGCTGCATCTCCATCATTTCGGCGTTGCCGGCGCGGCCTTCGATGGCGTTCTCCACCACCGTCTGACCTTTGAGCTGCTGTGTCCAGCCCGGCATCGCGACCGGGGTCGCATGGCCCGCATGCGACGAGTCCCCCGGACCGGCTGCGAACAGCGGTGTCGCCACCAGGCTGCCCGTCAGCAGTACGCTGTGCAGCATGAGCGACAGGCTGCCACGCCGCCGCTTACGCTGTGGTTGAAATAGAAAAGACCTCATACACGGCCTCCCCTTCGTTAAGACCGCCTCATCGGGCGGCTGGTTGAAACACACTGCCGATCCATTCCTCGACTCTGTCTGTCCAAGTTTCTTCTCAAGAAGAAAACCGGCCTCCGACGGTCGCCCGGCCCTATTCATGGAGGGTTTAGAGCTGGTGAAGGATTCCTTCTTGCGAAGGAGCGGGTCATTCGGAGGCCGGTCCTAATCACCCAGACCTTCACCAGCGTGGCTTCCCTAGCGCAACTGCCATGCCCGCTTACCGGACCGTCGTTTTTCCACAGACATTTCATCGATGCGCAAAGCAGTTAGCAATCGAAGGGAGAAAATTCTGCGTGCCGCGACGCAGTCCTATCCTTCTACGCTCTTAGACAGATTGAAGGATCACGGAAACCGAGTTGAATAAAAACAAGCGGTTGCGCTGTCTAATTTCTTGGACAGAAATACGAAGAAAGTGGGGAATTGAGGGACTAACGGGAAACGAAAAAGCGAAACTCGAAATCGATGCTATTGCTGAACTTACAAATGCAGCCCGGACTCGATTTCTTACAGAAGGCGATCGTGTGACGAGCCTGAAGTGGAGTGGAGCGGTACGGACGGGCCGACCGCACGGAGCTGGAGCGCAACGGAACGGGGAAGCTCGTTACCCTATTGAATCTTGTAGGTTCGCAACTTGTTGTAGAGACTGGCCCGGCTGATCTTGAGCAACTTCGCCGCCTTGGCTCTGTTACCGCCGGTCTTCTCGAGGACTTTCACGATACGGGCGCGCTCGGCTTCCGTCACCGCTCCGCGCGTCGCGCTGCGCAGGTCTTCCGGCTCATTCTGGGACCCAAGCGCCACAAGATCCTTGCAGGTGAGTCCCGGACCGGTCGTCGTCACCACGGCCCGCTCGATATAATGCTGAAGTTCCCGTACGTTTCCCGGCCAGGCCGCATCGCAAAGGGCGTGCATGACTTCCGCGGATACCTCTCGAACCGGCTGGTGATGCCGCTTGCAGGAGGACGCCACGAAATGTTCCACCAGCAAGGGAATGTCCTCCCTACGGTCCCGGAGCGGCGGCAAGTGAAGCGGCAATACGGCCAGACGGTAATAAAGATCCTGCCGGAACGACTTGCACCGGACCATCTCCGCCAGATCCTTGTTCGTCGCGGAAATGACCCGGACGTCGATCTTGATCGGCTGATTGCCTCCGACCCGCTTGATCTCTCCTTCCTGCAACACGCGCAGCAACTTGGCTTGAAACGTCGCCGTGGTGTCCGCGATCTCGTCCAGGAAGATGGTCCCGCCGTCCGCTTCCTCGAACAGCCCCTGCTTCTGCGCGGTCGCCCCGGTAAAGGCGCCTTTCACATGTCCGAATAATTCGCTTTCGAGCAGCGTTTCCGGCAGCGACCCGCAATCGACGACGACAAAGGGCTTGTTCCGCCGGTAACTCGACTGATGAATCGTCTTGGCGACCAACTCTTTCCCCGTCCCGCTCTCGCCCTGGATCAGCACCGTGGCGGAACTGTCCGCAACCAGACTGACCATGTCGAAGAGTTGTTGCATGGCCGGGCTTCGGCCGATGAGCTTTCCGAGGGCCTCCCGCACCGCCTGCGGAGGATGTTCGACCGACACGGCTTCCACCGACGGTGCCGGCGCACCCGGTTTATCCATGAACAGCACCAGCATGACGCCGACCTTGCCATCTTCGGTCATCAGCGGCAGCGCCTGCTGCATCCCGCAGGCGCCCGCGTCGCCGGGGTTCGCACAGGACACCGATTGCACGTCCGCCGTCTCGAAGACCTTCACCGCAGGACAGGTGCCGCAGGGGTCCTGGCGATGCGCGAACGCGTCGTAGCACTTTGCGGGCCGTACGTCCGTCCTCCCCGTCGCACGGACCGCCCAGGCCGATTCGTTGGCATAGATCACGTTGAACTCGCGATCCATCACCGCCACGCGATCGGACAAACCGCCGGCCAACTGCTTGATGGCTTCAAGACGGGCTTTCAAGATCGGATCGCTGAACGGCGATGCCGATGGATGACGAGATTGAGATCCGGCCATCTCTGGTTCCCCCCTCCGCTCCGGTGGTCGCTCCGTCGTCACATTCCGAATCTGATCAGGCCGTGCCGTGAGACACCTGTCGATGATCGGCCAGCAGCGTTTTCATCCGGTTCTTGATCTCGGTAATCCTCACGGGCTTATCGAAATAGGCCGTAGCCCCGGCTCGCAACACCTCCGCCTTGGCCTTGGCGTCCCCGAAAGCGGTCATCACGATGATGGGACATTGAGGAGCCACGGTCCGGAGCCGGCTGATATAGTCGGCCCCGCCCGCCGGCATCCGGAGGTCGGTCAGAATCAGATCGGGGATGGCCCCGAGAACGGCTTGGAATGCTTCGTCGCCGTCCTTGGCCTCACGGAGTTGGTAGCCTTCGCTCCAGAGCTCGTCGCAGAGAAGATTCCTCATCTCCTTATCATCTTCCACGACCAGCACGACTGATCTTTTTACTGCCACGGCCATGCCTTTCTTCTCCGATCATGCCATCTTCCGCGTACGCTGTGTAGGAGTAAAGGCAAGCGAAATGCCAGGGGCGCAGAGGGAGGCAGGGACGGGAGGAGCCGTTTTCTCGGCCATTTCCGACATTAGACCCGGCAGGCCTTCGATCGGCTGTTGAGAAAGACCCCATTCGACGGAGCTCGGGCTGGTGCGAGATGCTACAGTGCGAAGGCAGGCGGTCCGCAAACGGAGCAGGCAAGCGGTCGCGCTCCCCGGCGCAGAGGTGTGGGGATACGCGCCGGTCTGGCGTGCCGTCTAGGAGCTCTTCGGCAACATGATCGTGAACATCGTCCCCTTTCCCGGTTCGCTCTCGACGCCGATCGTCCCCTGGTGCTCTTCGACTATGCCCTTTACCACGGTCAGCCCGAGGCCGGTCCCTTTCCCGAACTCCTTGGTGGTGAAGAAGGGATCGAAGATGCTCTTGATGAGCTCTTTCGGAATACCGTGGCCCGTATCGGCCACCGTGAGCCTGACCATCTCGCCGGTCGGCTCCATCGCCACACGCAGGGCGCCTCCCTCCGGCATGGCGTGAATGGCGTTCATGATCAGATTGATCAGGACCTGACTCATCTGATCGGCATCGGCCTGGACCATCGGACAGGATTCGCCCAGCGCGGTCTCAACCCGGATGCGGTGCCTGGCCAGTCTCTCCTGAAAAATCTCGAGACTGTTTTCGACGACCGCTTTCAGGTCCAGCGCCCGCCGCTCCGGCGGTTTCCTCCGCGCGAACGACAACAGCTGATTCATCACTTTCGTGATCCGTTCGACCTGCGTGACGATCGTTTGCAGCCCTTTCTTGATCGGCTCTTCTTTCACCCGGTCCATCAGATACTCGGCCCGGCCCAGAATCACGTTCATCGGCGTCCCGATTTCATGGGCCATGCCGGACGCAAGGGTTCCGAGCTCCGCCACACGCTCGGTCTTGCGCAACTGGTCCTGAAGACGCTTGCGTTCGCCGACATCCCGCAGCATGGCCACGACGGCCGGCCCTTCCTCGTCGATGAATTTCGCCGCGCTCATCTCGACGTCGACGACCCGACCGTCCAGGGTCACGATTTTCTTTTCCATGACGGGCGCCGTCGTACTGCCTTCCAGCAACTCGTGGAGACGCTCGCGGACCAGGGCATGGCAGTCCGGATGGAACAGATCCAGGGTCGGTCGGTCCAGGATCTCCTCCGCCTTGACCGCTCCGAAAAGCCTGAGCCCGGCGTCATTGATGAAGATCACCCGATCGTCGCGATTGACGAAGATCGCCAACGGCGACACGGCGATGAGCCGCCGGTACCGTTCCTCGCTCTGGCGCATGAGCCTGGCGGCCTGCTTTCGCTCCGTGATGTCGCGAAGAATCACCGTGTAGAATTTCCTGCCCTCGACCGCGATGTGGGAAATCGCGGCTTCCAGGGGAAATTCCTCGCCGTTACCGCGAAGCCCCGTCACCGTCCCGAGTTCCCCCATCTTCCGGCTCGTGACGCCGGATTGACCGAATGCCTCGACATGACGGCGATGCGCGTCGCGGAACCGGCCGGGGATGAACCGGTCGAGCGGCCGGCCGATCGCCTCGGCGGCGGGGCACTGAAACATCCGCTCCGCCGCCTCGTTGAACAGCAGAATCCGTTGCTGCTCGTCCACCGTGATGATGGCGTCCATGGCGGATTGCAGAATGCTGTCCAACCGCAGGTTGCTCATGACCAGTTCTCTGGTCGCCTGCGATTCGCGGTGCACCGCCCCGGTCGCGCTGGCTTCGGCCAGCTCGCGGGCCGCCACGGCCGCCTCCCGATGGGTTTCCGCCTGCGATCGCGCCGCTTCCGCCCGGGTCAATCGCTCGGCCATCCGTTTCTGGTCGATCATGAACCAGGTGAAGGCCCACATCACCATCAGGCCGACGAAGCGATTGACCAACGGAGCCGGCGAATCGAGTTCCCCCGGCGAGAGGTAGCCTCCGACCGCCGTCAGCAGCGTGACGGCGGCGGCATAGTTGTAGGGATCGCGTTCCCGCTGGGATTGTACGGTCACGACGAGCGGGATGAAATAGAGCAGCCAGACCGCCCAGCCATGCGGGGTCAGCAGGTCGAGCAGGAATATCCCGACGGTGAGGGAGAGGATCGTTCCCGTTCCAAAGAGAATGGTTTTGTTGATCGCTGGACTCACCGAATCTCCGGACCGGTTGTTACCGGAGAGACCAGTCTACTCGTGGGCTTTGCCTTCTTCAATCTCACCGAGTTTGCGGTAAAGTGTCTTGCGATCGATGCCGAGCGCGTGGGCCGCCTGGTACTTGTTGCCGCCCATCTTCTCCAGAATCTTCTTGATGTATTCCTTTTCGATTTCGTGCAACGGCAGGGTCTTCTCCGCCGCTTCATCCAGCACGCGCCGGTCGCCGCGGGCCCCCTGCACGGCCTGCGGGAGGTCATCCGGCGAGATTTTTTCCCCCCGGCTGAGCGTCACGGCCCGTTCGATGACGTTTTCCAATTCCCGGACGTTCCCCGGCCAGGCGTAATCCATCAGCATCGCGAGCGCAGCCTCGCTGACCCCCTTCACATCCTTTCCGCGGGACTCTCCGCACTTCTTCAGAAACGCCTCGACCAGCAGCGGAATGTCCTCGCGCCGGTCCCGGAGGGGCGGCAGCTTCAATTCGATGACGTTGAGCCGGTAGTAGAGATCATCCCGGAACCGCTTGGCCTTCACCTCTTCGCCGAGGTTGAGATTGGTGGCCGCGATGATGCGGACGTCCACGGGAATCGGCTTGTTGGCGCCGACGCGGCGGATCTCTTTCTCCTGGATCGCGCGCAGCAATTTGGCCTGCAGCAGGAGCGGAAGCTCGCTGATTTCATCCAGAAAGAGCGTGCCCTTCTGCGCCTCCTCGAACAGGCCGCGCTTGTCCGTCTTGGCATCGGTAAAGGCCCCGCGCATATGGCCGAACAGTTCGCTCTCCAACAGCTGTTCCGGAATCGCCGCGCAGTTCACCGGAATGAACGGCGCGTCCTTCCGATCGCTGTTGTAGTGGATCGCTTTGGCGACGAGTTCCTTTCCGGTTCCGCTTTCCCCGGTAATCAGGACGTTCGTGGGGCTGTCGGCGACCCGTTTGATCAGGTCGAACACCGCCTGCATGGGCTTGCTCTTGCCGAGGATCTGATGGAAGCTGTATTCCTTGTGGACTTCCTTCCGCAGCCGGCTGACTTCCCGGCGCAACGAGGCTTCGCGGACCACCCGTTCGATCACGCGCATCAGTTCATCTTTTTTGACCGGCTTGGTAAGGTAATCGCTGGCTCCGTGCTTCATCGCTTCGACCGCCGTCTCCACGGAGCCGAAACCCGTCATAAGGATGACGTTGATGTCCGGATGGGTCCGTTTGATTTCCGTGAGCAACTCCAGCCCCTGCATGCCTTTCATCCGCAGGTCGGTCAGCACCACCGCATAGTCCTCTTCGCCGAGCAGCTTCAAGGCGTCCTGCCCGCTGCCGGCCGTCGCAACTTGATGCCCGCGATCTTTCAACATGTCCTGCAGCATCTCGCGCATGTCCGTATCGTCATCGACGACGAGGATCGCCCCGCATTCTTCCGTCATGTCCGACTCCTCCCCCTAATCCGGGCATCGAAAAGATCCGCACCCCTGCCACGGATCATCAAGACACAATTGCCCCTTTTTGCAACAGAGGCCCACTGCAATTGGGGCAAATATCCCCTGCTCGTGTGATCAGATCACGAAATCAGGGTCTTTCCCATGGTCTTGTGCAAAGGAGGGACCACCCTGCGACAGCAGGGTGGAAAACGATACAGGCCCGGCGGAGTGAAGAATTCCCGGAAGGGGGCGGCGAAGGGATGTCGGGGCGAATTCCCTATTTCACCTTCGAAAAATCGGCGTTGATGCGGACCTCTTTGCCGTCCTGCAGGTTGATGACAAAGACGGAGGCGGCGTTCGGATCAAAACTCTCATAGGCGAACACCGCGGTAAAACGGGAACGGTACGCCGGACCGCTGCCTTCGTTCTTGCGTCCCCGTTCGGCCTTCCCGACGTCGATGGCTTTGACCTTCTTGGTGCCCTGCTGCAATTCGATCAGTGCGCCTTCCGCAAAATACTCATCGTCCCCGCAGAGTTGCACTTCGACTTCCATGTTCGGCATGTCGACGACTTTCTTGATGAACTCCTCCGGCATACGGATATCCGTCTTCCGCTTCTTGGATTCGGAGGCTTCCTGCCGGCCGAAGGCTTCCAGCCGATAGCGCTTCGTCCGCAGGACGGCGCTGGCTCCGCAGGAATCCTTCTCGGGATCGGCGCCCACCCGCGTGACCATCGAGGCCTGTTGGAGCACTTTCTTCACGTCTTCGGGAGTATTGGCCTTCTCCATCGGCGCACGGCCTGCCTCAAGGGCCTTCTGGGCGTCCTCCATCGACAACTTCACGTCGATGGCATGGGCCGGGCTGATTCCCACCATCAGGATCCCCATCAGTCCCGCCACACCCCACCAGCCCCTGTTCCCTTGAGCAACCATGACAGCCTCCGTACAAGAACGAATGAGTGGCGGCATTCTACGCAAAGCGCTCCCCCCTTTGCAATCAGCCTCCGATATGACGGGAGGCAACCTGGAAACGCGACCAGTTTCCGTACGGCATGGTCGCATACAGCCGCTCCACATCGACCGGCACCGTTACCCCGGCCTGCGTCAACAGCGCGGCGACGAGCCGAAGCGGCAGCCCGACGACGGTCGGGAAGTCTCCTTCAAGCCGCTCGATCAGGTCGCCGCCGGGCCCCTGGATCGAATAGGCGCCGGCTTTCCCGAGGCTGTCGCCGGTGGCAAGATACCGCTCATGGGCGCCGGCATCGAAGGGTTTCATCCTGACCCGGGCGGTCGAAACCTCCGTTGCCTCGAACGGGCGGGCCCGGCAGACCACCGTCACGGCGGTATGAACCAGATGCGCGCGCCCGGCCATGCGCCGAAGCATGGCCCGCGCCTCGGCCAGGTCGACGGGCTTCCCCAAGAGCTCCCCCTCCAGTTCGATCAAGGTATCGCTGCCGAGGACGAGGGCTTCCGGATCATCCGCAGCGACCGACGCGGCCTTGCCTTGCGAAAACCCGGCGGCCAAGTCGTCTCCGGTCCGGCCTGGAACGACGCGCTCTTCAAAGGCGGGGGTCCGAACCTCGAAGGGAATCCCGAGGAGGGCAAACAAGTCTCGACGACGGGGCGAGGTCGACGCGAGAACTACCCGCATCGTGAGACCAGCGAGGTCATGTCATCGGCGTCGCCGGCCCGGAGACCGTCCCGCTCGTCTTTCGCATCGAGGATCCGGCTGGCCAGATAGTCGGCCAGGACGGCTTCCACCTCCGCGACGGAGGACACGCGAAACAGCTCGGCTCTGAGCGCCGCCGCATGGGGAAACCCTTTGCAATACCAGCCGAGATGCTTGCGCATGCGCCGGAATTGATCCCGACCGCAGTGCGATTCGAACTCCCTGGCATGTTCGAGCAGAATATCAAACCGCGCGGCAAGCGACGGCTGCCAGGGCTCCGTCCCGACGGGCTCCTCCGTTCTGACGGCGCGCCGAACCGCTTCGCCGCCCCGGAAAAACCAGGGCGCTCCGAGCGCCGCGCGCCCGACCAGGACTCCGTCGACGCCCGTCTCCCGGACGCGCCGGACGATCTCCTGCAAACTCTGCACGTCGCCGTTGCCGAACAGCATCGTGCCGGTACCCCGAACGACGCGAGCCGCCCGGGCGATCGCGGACCAGTCGGCTTCTCCGCGATACATCTGCTGCAACGTCCGGCCGTGCAGCGAAATCACCGACGGAGACTCGATCAGCAGGTGCTCGATCCAGCGCTCGACAATGATCTCGTCGTAGCCCAGACGGGTCTTCACCGAAACCGGAATGGCTCTCCGAACGGGCGGGGTTCCGCATCCGCGTCGCTCGTTCAAGCGGCGAATCGACTCGGCTCTCGCCGGTTTGATGCCGGCCCCCTCCGGCGTCTGGCCCGCCGCCCAATCGGCGATCCCCTGACGCGCGGCGCGCATGATCGCGTGGGCGAGATCCGGCGTTCGAATCAACCCCGCTCCCGATCCCGATGACGCCACGTTCCGCGACGGACACCCCATATTGATGTCCAATCCGTCGAACCCCAACTCACAGACCGCATGCGCCGCTTGGTAGAAGAGCTCGGGATCCTTTCCATAGAGCTGGGCCACGATGGGACGTTCGTCTTCATGGTAGATGAGCGAATCCAGGAGGAACTCGGGTCCCCGGCAGACGTCATGGACGTGGGTGAACTCGGTAAAGGTCACATCCGGTTTCCCCAGTCGGGACACCATGCGGCGGAACGTCGCATCCGTTACTCCGTCCATGGGCGAGAGTCCGAGCACCGGACGCGGAAGGGCTTTCCAGAAATTCATCGGACCGGCTCCGGGGATGGCTCGACCGTGTCGCTCGCCTCGGCATAGGCCCGGCGCAACGCGCCGGCTTCCCGTTCCGCCAGCGCGAGCAGCGCCGGAGCCCGCTCGCCGACGAACGCAAGCACGCGCTCGATCTTCAGCAGGAAAAAATCGTAGGGTTGGTCGACCGGCCTCGCCTTCTGAAACCACCAGGCCACGAGACCGTCGAGCGGGACTCCCGCGTCGGCCAATGCACGGCAGCTGTCGGGAAACATCTGCGTGACCTCCCCGCCCCAATGGAGTATCTCGTGCGGCAGATAGTGCCGCCGGTATCGATCAAGGCCGGTGGAATCCTCCGCCACCCCCTGCCATTCCGGGCCGGCCGGCGGCTGCTGACCCGATGCAATCCTCGCATAGCGGACATAGGCGTCTTGCAGGCGTTGCCGGTCGATGTCGCTCGCGTGGCGCCGCTCGATACGGTGCGTTGCGGATCGCGTGAGCGTGCCGGTGTGTGCGGCGCACTCCGCCGTTTTCCGCTCGATCATGGGGCCGAACCGCTTGGCGGCCGCGCGAAACTCCTCGACGATGCGGGGGACGGGCTTCGTGTCGACTTCCAACGCGACGCCGCGGAGCTGGACGAGCCGGGGATGAGCCAGCACCTGTTCGAGCATCTCCAACGAAACCGGCCGGATCGGCGCCGCATGCGCATCGATCCATTCCGGAGCTGCGTCGTCCTGCCGCACCGGACCGTCGGACTCATGGCAGGCCAAGCCCGCGACATGTATTTCGACCACCCGCTCCAAAGGGAACTCCTCCAGGAAGCGTTCAACGAACCGGTCAAGCGGCAGGTCCCGCCTGACCGACGTGTAGCGGTACACCGTCCAGAGGTGCCCGATATCGAGCACGAGTCCGCAGGGTACCAGATCCGCCACGGTCCGGAAGAAGTGCGGGACGGAGATCGTTCCCGCCGAGAAATAGGTCAGCGGCGGCAGTTCCAGGAGAAACAACGGCCCGCAACTTTGCCTCTGCCGGTATGCCCCGTCCAGCGTCTCCTGGACCAAGGCAATGTTGTCGGCGACGACCCTGGCGCTTTCAGCCGTACATAATGGTGGGAGATAGGTGCCGAACGAATAGCCGGCCATTTGCTTCGTGGCGCATTCGTGGTTGAGCCAGGGACTCTGGATGACGGCCAGTTGCCTGGCGACTTCGTTGAGTTCTTCCTTCACGAACGGCGTGCCGGAGAACTCCGGCTGAGTAACCCACAGGCCTTCTCCGTGGTAGGTCAACCGGCTTGCGGGGAAATGCCGCCGCACCGTTTTCAGGGCCGGGACGGTCGCTCGAAAAATTTCGAGATACCCGGGGGAAGATTCCTCTCCGGCAAACCGGCTCATCAGTTCAAAGAGGTCCGGCGAGTACACGTCGACGGACAGGCCCAAACCGAGCCCGGGAATCAGGCTGACCCGACGTCTGAAATCTTGTTCAACCGAGGGGAAACTTCCCACTGCCCGCCCCTTGTACTGAGACAATAATTGGCCTAGTCTAGTCCTCGAAACCCTTGTTTGACAAGGGAAGAGGCCGACCTGGGTGAGGGAACCCTGTCTGCTATACTTGGCTTACGCCGCAGGGGGCCGGGCCCTCACGAATCGTTGGTAAGGAACGAATCGGGAGAGGGTTCTACCGATGCCGAGGCCGAACGAACACCCCCCCAAGGCCGTCAATATCGTACCAACCGTGGTAGCCCATATGATGACACCAGGAGTCGTGCAGGTTCCGGGCGATGTCTCCGTCAGCGAGGCGGCGTTGCTCCTTGAGCGGGAGCGTGCGTCCTGTCTCCTGATCAAGGAAACCGATACGATTTTCGGGCTCATGACGCCCAGCGACATCGTGAAAAAGGTCGTCGCCCAGGGGCTCGAGCCCCACGAAATCGAGGTGCGTACCATCATGACGCGTCCCGTGCAGTTCATCGAGTACGACCAGGCTCTGGAAGAGGCATCCATGATGATGCTGGCGACGGGAGCCTCGCTGCTGATCGTCACCAAACAGAACCAACCGGTCGGCGTCCTCAGCGCGCAAGATCTGATGCTGACGCCGCCCAGACGTCAGACCAACATTCCGGCCGTCGTCACCGTCCTCGACGACCGTCTCGCGCACCGACAGGCTCAGAATGCCATGGTCGTGCAACTCAGTCATGCGGGCGCCCGCATCGAATCGGCCGCAAAGCTCAAGAGCAAGACCCGCATCGTCCTGGCGTTTTCCCTTCCCGGTCAAAACACGCCCTTGACCGTTCAGGGAAAAGTCATGACCTGCGAACCCGTTGCGTCCGATGCCGGCGATCGACCGGACAGAAAACTGTTCGCCATCGAAGCGCAATTTGCCGATCTGTCGAATGCCGATCTCGCCCGCCTGAAAGCCTGGGCCCTCCAGGCGATTCCGCACTCGCCCGACCGCGCCTGACCGTCCGACCGTACTTCTTTGACCAATCGGCGCCCAACTGATAGAATTTTTTCTCGATCTGAGATTCACGGATCTCCCGTTTATACGCATGGACAATCCTATGAAAGCCACCCCGACCCGCCCGCGCGCGCTGCCGTCGAACGACGAGATGCTGAGTCAGATCCGCCTGCTGCTCGAACGACCGGAGGACGATCTCCAGGCGGCGCTGATCAAGGAACTGCTGGCCGGCATGCTGCGGCTCCATGAGGCCCATCTCGAGGCCCTCGACCTGAAGATCGTCAACCGGGCGGTGAAGGAACTGCGTCACGCCTTCCGCGTGTTCCACGACTACCGCGACCGGCGGAAGATCAGCATCTTCGGTTCGGCGCGGACGGCCGCAGACGATCCCAACTATCAGATCGCCTTCACCTTCGCGAAACGGGTCGTTCAAGAAGGATTCATGGTCATTACCGGAGGCGCGGACGGCATCATGCGCGCCGCCCAGGAAGGCGCAGGCCGCGAGAACAGCTTTGGCGTGAACATCATGCTTCCGTTCGAGCAAGGCCCCAACACGACCATTGCGGACGATCCGAAACTGGTGACTTTCAAATACTTTTTCACCCGGAAACTGATTTTCCAGAAAGAAGCCAACGCGATTGCGTTGTTCCCCGGCGGCTTCGGCACCCATGACGAGGGATTTGAAATTCTGACCCTCGCCCAGACCGGCAAGAGCGACCCCCAACCCATCGTTTGTCTTCAAGCGCCCGGCTGCGACTACTGGGACGAGTGGTGCGCCTTCATCCATCGGCAACTGCTGGCCCGTAAGTTGATCAATCCCGAAGACCTTGATCTGTTCAAGGTCACCACCTCGGTGGACGAGGCGATCGAAGAAATCCGGGCATTTTACAGACGCTATCACTCGATCCGGTATGTCGGCCGCCAACTCGCGATGCGATTGAAAACCCGCATTACTCCCGAGCAGGTGGCGGCGCTCCACCAGCCGTTTGCGGATCTCCTGACGGACGGTACCTTCGAACTTCGGGAGGCCCTGCCGGAGGAGCTGGACGAGCCGGAACTGAAAGACCTGCCCCGTCTCGTGTTCAGCTCCAACCGCCGGAGCGCCGCACGACTCCGCCAGCTGATCGACCATCTGAATCGTCTGTAACCTTCCACAAACGGGCTTTAGTCTGGGCGGGGCTCGTGGTATGCTCCGTTCACATGGCCGGCTCCCATCCACAAGGACATTTTCCTCAGCCCCCCACGGTTGTGCTCTATCATGCCGAATGCGCGGACGGGTTCGGCGCCGCCTGGGCGCTTTGGCGCCGGTTCCCCGAGGCGCGATTTGTTCCGGTGAAACACGGCAATCCTCCTCCGCCCGGATTGGCCGGTCAGCGTGTCGTCATCGTGGATTTCAGCTACGCCCGCGACCGGCTGGAAGCCATGGCTCGGGAGGCAGAGGCCCTCCTCGTCCTCGACCACCATATTACGGCCGAGAAAGCCCTCGCGGGCCTGCCGTACGCCTATTTCGACATGAAAAAATCCGGGGCCGTCCTGGCATGGGAATGGGCGCACGCCCATCCTGCTCCCTGGCTTCTCGAATACATCCAGGACAAAGACCTCTGGACCTGGGCCCTGCCTTCGAGCCGGGAAATCAACGCGGCCGTCGCTTCCTATCCGTTCGAGTTTCACCTCTGGAGCAACTTCAAGCAGGAAATTCTGGAACAGGAGGGACGCGCCATCCTGCGGTATGAGCATGAACTGGTCAACAAGCTCGCGGGACAAGCCGTCCTGGTCGAATTTCAAGGCGCCACCGTGCCCTCCGTTCAAAGCTCCGTGCTGACAAGCCAGATCGGCGAACGGCTGTCCGCCGACGCGCCCTTCTGCATCATCTGGCATGATCGCGACGGGCGCCGTTATTACAGCATGCGGTCGCGCGAGGAGGGAACGGACGTCGGTGCGATCGCCGCCTCGTTCGGCGGAGGAGGCCATACCCATGCCGCAGGGTTTTCCGTACAGCTCGGTCCCGACGGGTCGCTTCCGGATACTGCCGCCCTCCCCCGACCGGTCCTCGATCGACGTCGCAGCTCATCGTAGCCGGAGAGCTGCATGATTCCGCTTCATGACGACAACCCGACGGAAAGCACGCCCGTCGTCACGGTGGTATTCATCGTGGCCTGCGTCCTGGTCTTTCTGTATCAGGCCAGCCTCCTCCCTCAGCCCGGAGAGGCGTTCGTGTTCCAGTACGGTGCGATTCCCGCCCTCGTGTTCGGGGAAGCGGAACTGCCGGAAACCATGGCGGTGGCGATCCCTGCCTACGCCACCCTGTTCACCAGCATGTTTCTGCACGGCGGGTGGATGCACCTGATCGGCAACATGCTCTATCTCTGGGTGTTCGGAAACAACATCGAGGATGTGATGGGACATGCCCGTTACATTGTCTTCTACCTGCTCTGCGGACTATTGGCGGCCTTGAGCCACGCCATGACCGATCCCTCTTCCACCGTTCCCATGGTCGGGGCCAGCGGCGCGATCTCGGGCGTGCTCGGAGCCTATGTGCTCTTGTTCCCCCGCGCTCACGTGCTCGTGCTGATGCCGGGAATCGGCATGACAAGAGTGGCGGCAGGCATCGTCCTGGGGATGTGGTTCGTGATGCAGCTGCTGAGCGGCGGGATGAGCATCGGGAGCAAAGGGGGCGGCGTGGCCTTCTTCGCCCATATCGGCGGGTTCGTCGCAGGGATGGCGCTGATCGGATTGTTCAAACGTCCCGACGTGCCGTTTTTCTCGCCCGGCCACCGTCCCCGCCGATGGGATACATAGGCCGGTCCGAGGCCCGGAATCAGGCATCGATCAATTCGCGGACCTTCTCCACTAAGCCGATCTGGCGGTACGGACGTCTCAGCAGGAACCGTCGATTGATTCGGTGAGAAATGATCGCCTCATCGTCATAGCCCGAGACGAACAGCGCTTTCATCGTCGGGTGTTGTTTCAGCAACCGCTTGGCCAGTTCCCGTCCGCTGAGTTCCGGCAACACCAGGGCGCTGACGGTCACATGGACGGCGCCGGTATACTGTTGCGCCAACATCAAGGCTTCGACCGGAGAACTGGCTTCCAGCACGTGGTAGCGATGACGCAGCAACGTCGAGAGCGCCATCTTCCGCTCGATCTCATGGGGCTCGACCAGGAGCACCGTTTCCCGGCCTTTGGCCGTCACCGCAGATCCGCTCGTTGAACCGGAGGCCGCACCGCTCGGAGCCCCGGGCAGATAGACGCTCACGGTGGTCCCCTGACCAGGCTGACTGGCAACCTCCACCATCCCCCCGTGCTGTTTCACGATTCCGTAGACCGCCGTCAATCCAAGGCCGGCGTTCGTCTCCTTCGTCGAGAAGAAGGGCTCGAACATCCGGGACTGCGTGTCTCTGGTCATACCGCTGCCGGTGTCGCGGACCCGAATCCCGATCGTCGACGTCCGCCCGCTCGCTCCGGGAAACGTTCCCCCGCCGGCTCCCTCCGGCATTCGGACGACTTCGATCGTGAGCCGCCCTTGTTGCGGCATTGCGTCGCGGGCGTTGACGGTCAGGTTCAGCAAGACCTGTTCAATGCCTTCCCGATCCACTTCCACGTCGAGCGGGCCCGGTTCGATCGAGATCAGACAGTCGATGCGAGTCGGCAGCAATCCGCGAATCACGCCCTCAAGGTCCTCCATCACCGTGCGCATCGACAGCACGTGCCGGAACTGGCGGTGATGGATGTCGAGCGTCGCCAGTTGCGCGGTCAACGCGGCAGCCTGTTCCCCGCTGCGGAAGATTTCATCGACCGGTGCGTACAAGGGATCGTCGGGCTTGAGGCGGGACAACACGACTCCAGTTTGCTTGCCGATGACCGAAAAGAGATGGCTGAATTCGTTGGCGATCCCGTTCGTGATGCGCCCGACGGCCTCCATCTTTTGCGCCTCGGCCAGTTGCCGCTCGAGCCCCTGTCGCTCCGACTTTTCGCGTTGAACGGATGCGTTGGCCTTCGCCAAATCCTCCTTGAGCCCCTTGATCCGAATCTCCAGGAGATCGCGAGAGGCTTGGAGCGTGCTCTCGACCTGTTTCAGTTCCTCGATGCTTTGCAGCAGCCGCGCCTTCTGCTGGCGCTCAACCCCGATCGTCTCAAGCGCCATCCCGTAAAAGACGGCCATAACCAGAAGGACGGGCACACCCATCAGATGCCCGACCGATATGGAACCGGTTTGGATGACGCCCTGGTACAACACCATCCCGTAGCCCGCGCAGAGGAGGAGCGAGAAGGCGACGACGTGGGATAATCGCCGCAGGGAGGCGGCGATCAGCATCAAGATGAAATACGCGAGATAGAGCTCCGATCTGGCATCCCCCGAGAGGTACATTGTCCCGGTGACGAGGACCGTATCGATGACGATGAGCGTTCCGCTGAACCAGGACGCCCGCAGCACGAAGGACGGGACGGACAGCAAACAGCCGGTCAGCAGCACCAACCCGCCGACGATCAACCCGCCTGTCGTGCGGCTCACGATCGGTTCGGCTCCGGACAGCAGCTGGTACGCCAGCATGACGCCGACCAGCGCCTGGAGCATGACGTATCTGGCACGGGAAACGGCCGTCCCCCGACCGTCCTCCTCGGCCCGCTGTTCGTGGAAATGTCCGTCCGGATCGGCGGGACCGCTGCGCATCGCACCCCCTCGTGGTTGCCGGAGACAGGAGAAGGCCAGCAAGTCTCATACCGGCGGCGTCGTGCAAGAGAGGCTTGCTTTCCCGCATTTCTGGCCGTCGGCAATTGGACAGTTTGGGCCGGAGCCTACAGGGGGGGCGCCAAAATGGAACGGCTTACGATGGCCGACAACGGTTCCCGGAAGGTGCGGCCGGCTCCAAGCGACGGGGGATCAGCGGGGCCGCTCCTTCATGAGGCTGCGGCGCAAGCTCACGGCCCGCTCGTGAGCGGAGCGGCGGTGGTCGGCAAGAAATGTGACGTGCCCCATCTTCCGGCGCGGACGCACGGTCCGCTTGCCGTAGAGATGCACGCGAGTGTCCGGCAGGTCCAACAACGCGCGGCACTGGGCGCTGCGGTTGATCGTCTCGACGTCCTCTCCGATCAGATTCACCATGGCCGCGGGACGGAGCAGCCGGACTTCGCCCAGCGGCATGCCGCAGATCGTTCTCACCTGCTGCTCGAATTGCGACACGCTGCACGCATCCAATGTGTAATGGCCCGAGTTATGGGGGCGCGGCGCGACTTCGTTGATCAGGAGGTCTCCCCCCGGCACGTGAAACAGCTCCAGACAGAACAGGCCGACTCCCTGCATCCGCTCCACTACCGCTCGTCCCAGTTGCTCCGCCCGCTCGGCCACGGCCGGGGAGACCTCAGCCGGAACGAGCGTGGTCCGTAAAATCCCCTCTTCATGCTCATTCTCGACCAGCGGATAGACCGCGGACCGTCCGTCAAGACCACGGGCGACCAGAATCGACAGTTCCCGCTCGAACGGCACGAAGGCTTCGGCGATCCAGGCGACGCCGGATTGCGCGGACATGCGCAGCGCCTGCTCGACTTCCGGCAGGTCCGCTTCACTGCCGATCCTCCATTGCCCCTTGCCGTCATAGCCGGCCGTCGCCGTCTTGCAGAGCGCCGGGAATCCAAGCCGCGACACCGTTTCAGACAGGACTTCCGGGCTGGTCACGGCTTCGAACCGGGGGACGGCAAATCCCTGATCGGCGAGAAACCTCTTCTGCACCAGTCGATTCTGGACGAGACCGAGGACGGCGCTCGACGGCCGTACCGGCTTGACCGCTTCCAGTTGCCGGCACAATTGGGCCGGCACATTTTCCCATTCATAGGTCACGACACTGACCAGGGCGGCGAACTGCTCGAAGGCCTGCTGATCGATGAACGGTTTCGGAAACGAGTGGGTCGCAAGACGGTGAGCGGGAGCGTCCGGGTCGGGATCCCAGACCGCGACGCGAAAACCCAATCGGGCGGCGGCGCCGGCGAACATGGCGCCCAGCTGGCCTCCACCCAGTACGCCCAGCACGGAGCCTGATTCAACGGGGATCGACGTCACGACCGGCGACGGGGACGTGGGAGCGACGGGAGACCCGAAACGGACCCTTCGGCCTCGGGCGAGTGCAGTACAGTCTCCGTCTGGTTCCGGCGGAAGGCCTTGACGCGGTTTCCGACCGCCGGATAGCGACCGGCCAATATCTGTGCGGCCAGCAACCCGGCATTTTCCGCTCCTCCGATCGCCACGGTCGCCACAGGAATCCCCCGCGGCATTTGGACGATCGACAGGAGAGAATCAAGCCCGCGAAGATTCTCGGTCGGAATCGGCACTCCGATCACGGGCAAATGCGTTTTTGCCGCCAACATGCCGGGAAGGTGCGCAGCCCCGCCCGCACCGGCAATGATCACTTCGATGCCGCGGGACGGCGCCTGTTCCGCATAGGCGAACAGACGATCCGGAGTCCGGTGGGCGGAAACGACCATGAGCTCGTTGGGAATTCCCAATTCCGTCAGCACCGCCACGGCCTTTTCGAGAATCGGGAAATCGGACTTGCTGCCTCCGAGCACTCCCACCAACGGACGGGACCGAACGGATGAACCCGCCGCTGATCGCGATCCGGCCCTTGTTCCTGTGTGCGCCATGAGAATGGTAGGCTCCCTGCTCCAAGCCGCCGCCGGGTCCCCACATTAACGACTCTCGCGTAACCGGTCAAGATCGCATGATTTCAGCCGGTTCCGGTTCCCCTGTAGAAATTGACCCATTAGGGCGTTTTCCTCTATGATGAATGTGCAGGGCTCGGCTTCCCTCCCATACCCACAGAGGACTCGGTGGCAAGCGCAGGCCAGAGTTTACGCCAGAAGGTCCGATCGCTCATTCAGCGCCACACGGGGCTGGATGAGATTGCGGTGGACGACCTTGCCACGTCGAGCAAGCTCCAGTCTTGGGAAGCCGTTCAAATTCCCGAGCGACTCAAGTTTTCCTCCCGGCTCGCCATCAAACTGGTCTTACTGTTTCTCCTGATCATCGCCTTCGTCCCCTGGACGCAGACCATCACCGTGAGCGGGCAACTGTCCGCCTATACGCCTTACGATCGGCCGCAGGACATCGAGGCCCAAATCACCGGTCGCATCAAGAAATGGCACATTTTCGAAGGTGTGCGCGTCAGACAGGGCGACCTGATTCTCGAGTTGGACGACTACGACCCCAACTTCATGTCGCCCGACCTCCTCTCGCTGCTGGAACAGCGCAAAAAAGCGCTGACGGAAACGCGCCAGGCCGCACTCGGACGCGCCGAGCAGTTGGACAAGCGCATCAAGGAAATGCAAAACCTCGTCAAGGCCGCCGTCCCCTCGGCCCAAGCCAGGGTGGTCGAGGCGGAGAACAAGGTTCGCGAGGCCTATCAGAAGGTGGAGGCGGCCAAGATCGCGGTCGCCACGGCCGAGTTGAACGTCGATCGCCACAAGCAGCTCGCCGAGCAGGGGCTCGTCTCCCAGCGCGAACTGGAAGTGACGATTCAGGCCGCCCTGGCCACAAAAGCCGATTTGACCGGCGCGCAAGCCAACCTGAAGGCGGCCGAACAGAGCATGAGAGCCCTCAGCTTCGGGCGCGAGCAGGTCAGCGCCGAAGTCCTGCAACGATTGCTGGACGCCGAGGCCGCCCGCGATGCGTCGGTGGCGGAAGCCGCCAAGGCGACCGATCAGCTGGCCGACATCTCGCTGAGGATGTCGAACGCCGAGCAGCGCCGCGCCGCCAGCCGCATCCTCGCACCCGTCGACGGCACTGTGGTCAAGATGGCCCAGGCCGGCGCCGGCGAAACCGTTCGACCGGGCGACAAGCTGGTCAGAATCTCTCCGGCCAGCGCCGACAAGGCGATTGAGATGACGGCGGACGGAATCGACGCTCCGCTGTTGAACGTCGGCCGGAAGGTCAAAGTCCTGTTTTACGGCATTCCGGCGATTCCCCTTCCCGCCTGGCCGGAATTGATGGCGGGCACCTACGTCGGGGTGATCAAGGTCATCGACCAGGTCGACGACGGCAAAGGGAATTTCCGGTTCTGGGTCGTTCCGGATCCGGACGAGAAGCCCTGGCCTCCTCAAGAGCACGTCCGCCAAGGCACCAAGGTGATGGGATGGGTCATCTTGAACCGGGTGCCCCTGTGGTACGAACTCTGGCGGCGTTTCAACCTCTTCCCGCCGGATTATCAGGAACGTCCTCCGAGTCTCATCGACACCCTCTTGCCGAAGGCAGGACGAGGTGCGAAGTAAGCGCGACGCAGCCGTTCGCCGCTCATTTCGGTCTACCCTTTACACTCTGACATTGGGATTGCCGCAAGCGGTGTGAGCGTGCGGCGAAGTGTGTGTGCCATCACGAAAGGAGCGTGTTCTATGAGTCGTCGAATCACTTTTGCCACCGTCAGTCTGCTCGCGCTCATCGGCCTGCTGCCCGCCGTTGCGGCCGCCGGCGACCCGCCGAAGACCAAGGGCCTCCCGCCGATCCCGCTCAGCATCGACGAAATTCATGCCTGGATCGACCGGTCGCACCCGCTCCTCAAGGGGGCCGGGACGGAAAAGGTCATGGCCCGCGGAAAGATGTTGAAAGCCCTGGGGGCCTTCGAACCGACGCTGATCAACGATACCGAGCTCGAACGGTTTGTCTCGAAAGACACGATGGGGACTCAGACCGTCGGCTTCAATGACACGCTGGTGGAAGCCCGGCACCCCTGGGGATTCCGGTACAGCGCGGGCGTCCGGCATGCGATCGGCGACGCCAAAATTCCCGATCTGGCGTTCGGCGGCGGCAACAACCAAGCCATTCTCGGCGGATTCTTCCCCCTTTTACGCGGCCTCATGGTCAATCCGGAGAACGCCGAACTCCAGCGGTCGGAACTGGCCGACCCGCGGGCGGACGTCAGGATTGCGCAGACCAGACAGGATCTGTTTCTCGCCGCCGCCACGCAGTTCTGGGACTGGGTGGCGGCCGTGAAGTTCGCCGAGGTGCAGCGGAAAGCGGTCGGCGTGGCCGAAGACCGGTTCAGACAGATCGAAGGCCGCGCGAAAGCGGGGGCCGTCGCCCCGCTCGACGTGGTCGAAGCGAACCAGGAGGTCCAACGCCGGCGCGAGGTGGCGATCGCCGCCCAGCGGTTCGTCGAACAGGAACAGCTGAAGATGTCCATGTTCCTCTGGGAACATAACGCCCCGATGACCCCGCCGTTGGAGCGGGTGCCGGACTTCCCCTCCCAGATGCTCGTTCCGTCCGCCGAAACGATCCAAGCCCACAAGCTGCAGGCGAAGGCCGACCGCCCCGAAGTCAAGGAGATCGACATCGAGGCGAAGCTGAACAATATCGACCTGGAGCTGGCAAAGAACAATCTGCTCCCGAGCCTGGACGCCGAGGCGGCCCCGGCGCGGGCGCCGGAAAAGTTCGTCCTGGGCCTCGGATACCGGTTCGGCCTCGAGCTCAAGATTCCCATTCTCCAGCGCAAGAGCCGCGGAGAGGTTCTGGAAGCCCAGGGCAAGGCCGATCGGTTCGTCCTGACTCAAAAATTCCGGGAACAACAGGTCGTGGTGGACGTGGATAACGCGTTGTCGGCGATCGAACGGGCGAAGGAACGGATTGCCGCGGCGGTCGAATCACTGCGTCTGGCGAAGACGCTGGAAGAAGGTGAACGGTTCAGATTCAGTCTCGGCGCCACCAGCGTGCTGTTCGTCAACCTGCGCGAGCGGAATTCGGTGGATTCCGAAGGCCAGGTCATTCGCGCCAAGGCCGACTATCAGAAGGCCCTGGCCCTCTATCAATGGGCCATCGGCGCCTGGGGCAAGAGCATGCCGTCCGCCATTCCCGTCACCTACAGGGCGCGGGATTGAACGGGGAACAGTTGGCTTTTTCCCCTGTAGTTTGATAGCGTTAGCGGGTGAGATTCCTCTGGACGGGGGAATCCCCACCCCCGACGATCCGGTGCCGTTGTCGTCTCCGGTTGAAGGAAAAGGCGGATACCTGTGCAGAGTCATGCGGAAGGGCGGCCGAACCTGTTCCAGTCCGTGCTCGGCTATGTCGGTTTGCTCTTCCGCCTCGAACGCCGGGTCCTTGCCCTCATCGTCTCCTATTCGCTGGCGATCGGGCTGTTTTCCCTGATCGTACCCTTGACGGTTCAGGAGCTCACCAACACGTTCGCCTTCGCCATTCAACCCGTGACCATCGTGACCCTGGCCGGCGTCATGATCGCCGCCCTCCTCTTCGTGGGAGCATTCCGTACCTTGCAGTACTACGCCGTCGAAGTGTTGGAACGGCGGCTGTTCGCGCGTGTGGCCATCGGAATGGCCCAGCAGATCCCGCACCTGCAGTTTCTGGGTTTCAAACCCCGCTACGCCAACCATTTCATGGAAACGGTGTTCATGCAGCGGGCCCTCTCGGTCCTGCTGGTCGACCTCATCAACGTCGTCGTCGGCGGCGCCGTGGGCATGACGATCCTGGTCTTTTACCATCCCTACTTTCTCTTGTATAACGCGTTGCTCCTCGCCGGCTTCAATGTAGTCTTTCTGCTCTCGCACGGCGGACTCAAAGCCACCATCGACATGTCCCACGCCAAGTACGACACGCTCCACTGGATCCAGGAGATCTCGTACAATCTGTTGCATCTCAAAGCCACGGACAGCCAGGCGATCCTGATGCAGCGGACCGACGAACTGGTCGGCAAGTACGTCGAAACCCGGCAGCGGCGGTTCGGCATTCTGATTCGACAGTACCTGGGATCGGTGGGGTGGCAGGCGCTGGCGCACGGAGGATTGATCGCCACCGCCGCCTGGCTCCTCTCGATCGGCCAGCTCACGCTGGGGCAGCTGGTTGCGGCCGAGGTCGTCGTCAGCGGCCTCCTGGCCAGTTTTGACGAGGTCATCAAACGGATGGGGCACATTTTCTACTTCATGACCGGGTTGACCGAGCTCGATTTCGTCTTCTCGCTTCCCAAAGACCAGGGTTCGGCGATGCTGTCCGTCCCGCTTCCGGACCCGACGGTCCACGGCATTCGCGTGACCTGCAAAGATCTCGCCGTCCAGCACTCCGGCGTGCCGGCGATTTTCGAGCGCTTCAACCTGGAAGTCACTCCCGGCGAGAAGATCGGCATCTATGCGAGCACGACGGTGGCCAAGACGGCCCTGGCCCGCGTGCTGGCGGGCCTCGAAGCTCCGACGGGCGGGGTCATCCGCTACAACGGCGTCGATCTCCGCCACATCGATTTGAGCGCCATCAATCGCTGCCGCGGCTTCATGATCGACTCGCAATTGTCCCTTTTCGAAGGCACGATCGAGGACAACATCGTGCTGGGCCGCTCCTACATCCCCTACAGCGACGTGCGCTGGGCCTTGCGATTTGCGGAACTCGAGGAGGATGTGGACGCACTCCCGCAGGGGCTCAAGACGCATGTCCGGGCTCCCGGGAAGATCCTGGCGCCCACCCATATCATGCGCATTTTGCTGGCCCGGGCGATTCTGAGCCGGCCGCAAATTTTGATCTTCGACGGCATCATCCACAACATGCAGCCGGCTTTGCGCGAAACGCTGCTCCGGCGACTCTGCTCGAAAGACGAACCTTGGTCGGTCATTTTCGTGTCAAATGATCCGAACCTAACGCCGCACGTCGATCGGCGGTTGATTCTGGATTGAGGAGGGACGGTGTTCAGTCTGAGATGGTTGCAATCATTCCGTCCGACCGGGTCACAGCTGCTGATCAGCCTGTTGATCGCCGGGCTCGGCTGGCTGAGCGGACAGGCCCTGAGCCGCGTCGACCAGGACCTGCGCATCATGTACACAGAATACACGCTCGGCGCGGCGGATCTGGCCCATATCTCCGCGGACGTGATGCGCTACCGCAACACGATCATCCGGGCGCTCGAGGCGGACAGTAAGAAAGACTTTGAACGCATTACCGAGTCGTTGCCCGGACAGCGGGCCCGTATTCAGCTGGCGGTCGATCGCTATGCGGCGGCCGGTCTTCGCGTATCGCGCAGCGGCAGAAGCGAGCCGGAGGACATCGAAGCCGTCCGCCGAAGCCTGGATCAATATTTTTCAGCGGCGAGCACGACGATTCAACTGCTGACGCAGGAATGGGGTGCGTCGTCACCATCGGAACGGGAGAAACTCCGCCGCAAGGCGGAGGAACATGCCGCGGATAACGCCGGCCCGAAAATGATTCAGGTCAGTCTGGCTCTCGACCGGCTGCTGGACACGGTCGCGGACGTGGCCAAAGACATGCGGGACGAAGGCACGAAAGCGATTCAGTCGACGAGCATCATGCTCGTCGGAGGCAGTTTCTTTATCGCCTTGTTCAATTTGTTCCTGACCAGATCCCGGACGCCTCGACCGGAGGACAACGACTCGTCGCACGACTTCGCACGCGAGCCGTTCCAGGCGCCCCTGCCGCTCCCCCGCCCGAACGATCAACAGCACCCCGCCTAGGGCTCCGTCGATCCTAGTCCGCGCCGGGATCGCCCGTGGTCTGATTCCGGTCGCGCCCGACGGCGCGAAAGAGTTCCGTACGTTCCACCTGCGTCAGCGCCTTCCAAGACCCCGACGGCAACCCGGCGATGGTCACATGCATGATGCGGACACGATGGAGCGCGACGACGCGATACCCCAGCGCCTGACACATGCGCCGGATCTGCCGGTTGCGCCCCTCCGTGAGAATGATGCGAAACCGTTTGGGGGTAAGGCGCTCCATCCGGCAGGGCTTGGTCTTGTTGCCCAGAATGACCACGCCGGCGGCCATCCGATCCAGAAACGCCTGGTCGAACGGGCGATCCACCGTAACCTCGTATTCCCGTTCATGGCCATGTTCGGTTCGCAGGATCTCGTTCACGATATCCCCGTCATTGGTCAACAGGATCAACCCCGAGGAGTCCTTGTCGAGCCGGCCGATCGGAAAAATCCGCTCCGAGTGGGCGATTTCCGCGATGATGTTGCGAGGGACGTGCGCCTCGCTCGTCGTCGTGACCCCGACCGGCTTGTGATACTTGATGTAGATCAGCTCGGCGCCCCAGGGAATCACCTGCCCGTCGCGAGCGATGACGTCGCCTTGGCGCACCTGGTCGCCGATCTTGGCGACGCGCTGATTGATCGTCACGCGACCGGCTTCGATCAGCCGGTCGGCCTCGCGCCGCGAGCAGATGCCGTGCTGCGTAAAGAACTTATTGATGCGGATCGTGTCGTTCACGAGGGTGCGTGGAAACGGCCAGGGCTACGTTCCGGGTTCTGAATTATGAGTTCTGAGTTTGCGGAGCATGGTCATCAACCCAGAACCCAAAACCCAAAACTCAGAACTCCTCGTAACCGGGCAGATGAAAACCGGCTGTCTCAGCATCGTACTAAAGTACCCGGCGGCCGGCTTTGATTCTTCCGAGGATGCGATAGATCAAGCGGGCGATGCAAAACTGCGGCGCGACGAATCCTTCGATCGGTGCGATCTCGCTGATGTCCATCCCGAGGATGCCGGGCCCGTCGGCCAGGGCGGTCACGAGGTTCAGCGTATCGTACCAACCCAGCCCGCCCGGCTCCGGCGTCCCGAGCGCCGGAACCAGCGACGCGTCGAGCCCGTCGCAGTCGAACGTCAGATAGACCGGTCCCCGGCAGGCCTTGACGACATCGGGGATCCACCGGGAGGCCTTCCCTTCATACGGACCCGAAGGATCCAGTAACGTCGCGGCGAAGAAGGTCGAGATACGATCCGTGTTCCTGATCCGGTCGATCTCCTCAGGGCAGATCGACCGGATGCCGACCTGCACCAGCGGCAACCCGTCGTCCACGACGCGCGCCATCACACTCGCGTGGCTGTAGGGATTGCCCTGGTAAGCCTGGCGTAGATCGCCGTGCGCGTCGATCTGGACGACACAGAGGTCAGGGTACCGTTTCGCATGGGCCCTGATGGCCCCCAGAGCTCCCGTATGCTCGCCGGTCAGCGTGACGGCCAGCCGGCCTGTCCCCACATGCGGACGGACGAACGCCTCGATGGCGTCGACAGCCTGTCGGTCCACTTTCCCGTGCAAGTCCAACGGCGTGACGGTGGCGATGCCTCCCCACTCGCGATAGGGCTCGCACCCGAGCACTTCATCGTAAAACTCCACCTGATGCGACGCTTCGATGATCGCGGACGGCCCTTGATCCGATCCGGGCACGTAGCTGGAGGTGTGTTCGTACGGCGCAGGAAGGACGTACACGCCGGCTTGAGCCGGGTGACACCAGGGCTCTTCAAGTCCGAGGAAGTTGGTCCGATAGTCTTCCCATCCGGCGGGAAGCGTCATAGGTATGCACTCGCAGGGTGCGGCATGCGGCCTCCCGTCACCCTGTTCCCAGGAGGTCCGGTTAGCGACGCCCGCGTTTCGGCAGATTCTCCAGGGGAATGAACACGGCCAGCGCGACGACGGTAGTCCACTTGCCGGGCTTTCCGACCGCCGACTGCGTAATGTTCAAGGTGCGGACGATTTTACCGGCCATCTTGAACACCTGCTCGCGCTCCTTCCAGGCGATGTTCGGATCGAACTCGACCCCCAGCGTCGTAGCAAGCATCTGTGCCGCGAGATCCTCGGTATACTCGCCCGTCTCTTCGTCGGTTTCACCGTGCGCGTGGTGCTCGGACAGGTAGCCATAGGTCCGCCGGTCCGTCGGAATGGCCAGACCGATGGAGGCGGACACCAGACGGTTTCGCTCATTGGTTTCCGAACGGGCCATCACGCAGTGGGTGATTTCGCCTGGATTCAGGAGTTTCTCTCCCCGCTTGCGGGGAATGATCTTGCAGTTCGGCGGGAGAATCGATGAGACGCTGACGAGATTGCAGTAGGCCACGCCGGCGCTGCGCAGGGCCTGCTCGAAGGAGGCCAGCTTTTCCCGGTGCACCCCCACGCCTCTGGTCAGGAACATGTGTGTCGGTACCATCGTCTCTTCTCCCTTGCTTCGCTCAACCAGCTCCGCGATGAACGCCGATCGGCGGAATCGGCCGGTGCACTGCGCGTTTTAACGGGTCACAGGGCCGCTGTTGTATCAAGAATGCCGGCGGTTCGCAATATCTCCGGCGATTTTTTTGCTAGGGCACGGCCGGCGGTC
This sequence comes from Nitrospira sp. UBA5699, assembly GCA_002420105.1. Classification (GTDB taxonomy): domain Bacteria; phylum Nitrospirota; class Nitrospiria; order Nitrospirales; family Nitrospiraceae; genus Nitrospira_C. The sequence continues at coordinate 3,641 of DIHJ01000017.1, read as the reverse complement.
TCAGGTTCAGCACCAACAGCCTGGGCTCGGTCATATCCTCGATGGCCGCGCGCACCCCCTCACGGCCGATCCCGGAATCTTTCACTCCGCCGTACGGCATATGATCGGCCCGGAAGGTGGGAATTTCGTTCGCCAGAACCGCTCCCACCTCCAACTGCCGGAAGGCATGAAACACCTTGTTCACATCCTGAGTGAACACCCCGGCCTGCAGGCCGTAATCCGAGTGGTTCAACGCCTGGATCGCATCCTCGAACTGGCGGTAGGGCGTCACCGTCACGACCGGCCCGAAGACTTCCTGGCAGGAGACCTTCATCGCGGGGGTGACGTTGGAGAGCACCGTGGCCTCCACCACCGATCCCATGCGTTTGCCGCCCAGCAATACACGCGCGCCCTGGGAAACCGCTTCGCCGACCCACGCTTCGACGCGATGCGCCGCCTTCTCGTCGATCAGGGGTCCGACGACCGTGGATTCGTCGCCGGGATCGCCGGCCTTCAGACGGGCGACCTGGAGGAGGAGCTTCGTCGTGAAGAGATCGGCGATGGAATGGTGGACGAAGATCCGCTGGACGGAAATACAGGTCTGACCGGCATAGCCGAATCCGCCGGTCGCGCAACGCTGCGCGGCAAACTCCAGGTCGGCATCCGGCTCGACGATGACCCCGGCGTTGCCTCCGAGTTCCAACACGACTTTCTTCTTGCCGCACTTCGCCTTCAGCATCCACCCCACCGGTGCGCTGCCCGTGAAACTCAGCAGCGCGAAACGAGGGTCGACGACGAATTGTTCGGCCACGGCGTTGTCGCAGGGCACCACATTGAGACCGCCCGGAGGAATCCCCGCGTCGACCGCCACTTCGCCCAGCAACAGCGCCGTCAGCGGGGTTTGCGGAGCCGGCTTGATGAGAATCGGATTCCCGGCGGCCAGCGCCGGCGCGACCTTGTGGGCGACCAGATTCAGGGGAAAGTTAAACGGCGTGATGCCGAGGACGGGGCCGATCGGAAACCGCCGCAGCACGCCGAGGTGGGAATCCGTTCCGGGCGTCCAATCGAGCGGAATGACGTCTCCCGGAATGCGTCTGGCCTCCTCCGCGGCCACCGTGAACGTCTGGACGGCCCGGTTGACCTCCCGTCTGGCATCCGTAATCGGTTTTCCGGCTTCGGCCGTGATCAGGCGGGCAAACTCTTCCCGGCGATCGTAGATCGTCCCTGCGATCCGCTGCAGCAGATGATAGCGCGCGTGAGACGGGAGGGCTCCCATGGCCTTGGCCGCCTCAACCGTCGACCGGATCGCCGCTTCGGCATCGGCCCGGTTTGCCTGCGAAATCTCGGCCAGGATCTTTCCCGTGAACGGGTCGTGGACAGGAGCGACGGTCTCGCCTTGTCGCCACTGGCCTCCGATCAGAAATGGACGTGGTCCCTGCAAGGAGACGCTCCGCTGCTGGAAGAGGTCCTACAACGCGGACTCGGCCGACGATGCAGGAGCCGGCTCGGTGTTCGCCGCCTGCTGGGCGGCATTGGCCTTGGCGATCAACTCTTCCGTCCCCCAATCGGCGATCGCCTCGATGGTAAAGGCTTCGTAGGTCGATACCCCGTGACAGGTCGGGCAATCGGGCATCGGCACTTTTCGAAAGAACACTTCCGAAAGGCAGGACATGCAAACCCAGAACGCGGGTTCGCCGTCGCGGTGAGGAACCGGCCAGAATGACTGTGTATCAGACATACGGTAATCCTTCGTGAGTGAGAAAAAGTGCCTCACGGCACTGCGTGATCAATGTTCTCTGCCGGTCGCCGTCCGGATTACGAACCCGGCACCTTGGACAGCATCCGGTCGATTTCTTCGGCAAAGGCTTCGAATGGGAAGGCGCCCGGAATCGCGACAGCCGGATCTTTTTCCGTGGGTCCGGCCGCAGTCTGCATCAAAATGAAGCCGGGCGTTCCGTGAAATCCCCAGCGATTGGCCTCCTGGCGATCCTCAAAAATCGATTCCAGATGGCGCCGTTCGTCGAAACATTTGCCGAAGGCCGCCGGATCCAAGCCGATGGATTTTGCGAAGCCCTTGAATGCGGCGGGATCCAACCGGCCGCCCTCCCCGAACAACCGGTCATGCATGGCCCAATACCGGCCTTGCGCGCCGGCGCAGCGCGCCGCCACCGCCGCGTCGACTCCGACCCCGCGATCCGCTCTCGGATAATCGCGGTACACGAACTTGACCTTGCCGGTATCAACGTACTTGGCCTGCAACCGAGGCAAGGTCTCCTTGAAAAACTTCAGACAGTAGCCGCACGTGAAATCGGAATACTCGATGAGCGTAATCGGCGCGTCGGCCCGGCCTCTCACCCGTCCGTCATCGGTGATCGAGCCGGCGCCGGTGTGGTGCACGTCCAGGAGCAGAAGCCCCAGCAGCAACAACCCGACCCGACCCATGGTGCCCGCCTTCCTCATGTCCGGACGGCGCGTTTGGCTTTCATCCGCTCGAGCAACCCGACCATCAGCAAGGGCCAGACGACGGTCGCATCGCTCAGGACCTCGGCGAACCGGCCACCCTCTTCCGGAGGCACGAATTTCCCCCAGGAAATCCCCTCCTGATAGGTGCACCCGCTCAGACCACCCCAGTAATCCGGTTCAGGGCAAATCCGGACGCCGTACTGGAATCGCGGCGGCCTGACGTTGAGGCCCAACCGCATGTTGCTGATCTCGATGTACGGCCCCACCTGCTGCGACCAGTTGCGCGGGACGCCGCCCCCGATCGTAAAGATGCCGAGCCGCTTGGCCGACACGACATGATTGGTGTAGCTGTTGAGATCGAGGTAGGGATTGAACGCGGGGTATGTCTTGTTGATCGCCCGTAGAATGTCGATGTCGCTGCCGTTCTTCGCCTGCGCCCGCGCCTGATCGAGCGCCCGGCCCATCGCCCAGGTGCCGACGTCCAGCCCCATTTCCGAATCGGTAAATGCCGGAATGTACACCGGCACCTTCTTGAGGTAGGCGCTCTTCAGAATGCCCGCTCCATCGAACTCTTCAGCGAGCGTTTTGCCCAATTCTCGCGTCAAAATTTCCGACGACAGCTGTTGATCCTGGCTGATCCGCTTCATCGTCTGGCCGACGACCTGCTCGACATAGTTGAGATTGGATTCCATCTCGAGTGTGTCGTAGACGCGGTTGTAGCCCTTTTTGAACAGCTCCTCGTCGGTCATCGACGGATGGTGACGATAGTGCGTTTTGCCGACGGACTCGCTGAGCCCGTGCGCGATCAAGGCCCCGGTGGAGACGACGCATTGCACCATGCCGTAGTCGATCATCGTGCTGATGATCTTTCCCATCTTCGCGATTGTCATCGCTCCGGACAGGGTCAGGACCACCGAACAATCGGGGTCTTCGATCATCGCCGTCAACACTTCGTAGGCCTCGCCCAAGCGCCGACCCCCGAACGCGGTCTTGCGCATGGCGACCAGCAGCTCGTCAAACGTTCCGATTTTTTCAGGATCGAGCGGCTCGAGCGCTTCTAGCCCGTCTTGTGCGCCATCACGGAATTCACGTGCGCCCATGGAGGAATCTTCCCACAACAAAGGTGAACGATCATGCAGGGCGCATCCGTTATACACAACCGACGCCGGAGGCGTCAATGAAGCTCCCCGCAGCAAGCT
>DIHJ01000108.1:58960-60615 GCA_002420105.1 Nitrospira sp. UBA5699 | reverse complement strand
CCAAGAAATTGACGATCGTCCCCGGCGCCACCCACCTCTTCGAGGAGCCGGGCACGCTCGAGCAGGTGGCGGACCACGCGAGGGAGTGGTTCCTGCGCCATTTCGCTCCCCACAGTGAACAGACGCATGCTTCGCGGAGAAAGGAGAAGCAAGGATGAAAACATTATTGGCCGTCGACGGCTCGGACAACTCGTATGAGGCCGTTCGGGCCCTCAAGTATCTGTCGCGGGCGGATCAGTTGATCCTGCTGCACGCCCTGAACGTCCCGAGGCCGGCCTATCCCATGATGATGCCCGAGGTCGCCGACGAGCTGTACAACGCCCTCGAACGCAGCATGCGGGAGGACGGCGAACGATTGCTGGATCGCGTGCAGTCGCTCCTGCCGCTGCACGCCGGCCCCTCGACGAAGCGGCTGGAGCTGGGCTCGCCCGCCGAAATCATCGTGACGACGGCCGAACAGGAACACGTCGATCTTGTCGTGATGGGGGCGCGCGGGGTCGGCCCGATCAAGGAGCGGTTGCTCGGCAGCGTGTCGCACCGCATCCTGACGCTGGCGCCCTGCGCCAAACTGATCGTCAACGGCCCCGTCAAAGCGATGAAGCAGGTCCTGCTTCCCCTCCAGGGGCCGTACGACATGGAGGCGGCGCTCCGCTTTCTGCAGCTCAGGCCCTTTCACGAGCCGGTGGAGCTGTCCCTGCTCACCGTGCTGCCGAGCGTGCGGCCGCCCTGGCCCGTCGAAGCGGCGGCGGCGGAACAGCTCGAGGAGCGGGCCCTCCAGAGCGCGCGCGATTTCGTCGGCGACGTCTCGACCCGCCTGCAGGCGCTCGGCTACAAGGCGCGGGGCCGCGCGGTGCTCGGCACGCCGACCGACATGATCCTGCGCGAAGCCGGCTCGTTGCGCGCGGACCTGATCCTCATGGGATCGCGGGGCCGCCAGGGCGTGACCCGCTTCGTCCTCGGGAGCGTCGCCCACGCGGTGCTGCATCAGATGCCCTGCCCGGTGCTGGTGGTTCACTAGGAAAGGCTCTGCGGATTCGAGGTTCAGATCCAGGCGCCACTCAACCTTGACCGCAACCTGAGCCTTCTACTTGTGAAGGAACCGGGCGGTGACGAAGTCGAGAATCTGTTTGGCCGCTTCGCCGGGTTCGACAACCGTGGTATCGATGCTCAGCTCGGGGTGCAGCGGCGCTTCGTACGGCACCTGCAGGCCGGGCACGGTGCCGGAGAGGCCGCGCCGGCCCTTCTCATAGGTTCCCTTCCGGTCCCGCTGCATGCACACTTCGAGCGGACAGACGACCGCCACCTCGGCGAAGCGCGGAATCACGCGCCGGGCATAGTCGCGGTAGGCCTGCGCGCTCGCCGTCGCGTCGAACAGGACGGTGACCCCGTGCGCGACGAGCCGCTGCCCCGTGAACGCCAGGGCGCGATAGAACAGATCCCGCTCCGGTTGCGAATAGGTCGGCGCCGGCGTGAGCACCTTCCTGACTTCGTCCGACTCCAGCACCTCCACGGTCAAGCCCGACGCCTCAAGCCGGGGGCGCAGCGCCGACACGATCGTGCTCTTGCCCGACGCCGGCAGGCCGGTAATCCAGAGGGCAAACGCTTGATGTCGTGTCATTTCATGACTCGCCTGGCTAGCAGTGTGTTGACAAACC
>DIHJ01000108.1:9163-58796 GCA_002420105.1 Nitrospira sp. UBA5699 | reverse complement strand
GCGAAGAGGCGAATCGTACTCTGCCCTGTACGTTGAGCCTCTGAGCGACGCGAGAACGCCGCTGGCGGCCTTTGTCAACAGCCTGCTAGAGGGCCGGGGCTAGAGGCAATGGGCAAGACGACCTTTCCGCTTGCCGCGAACCCCTTCCCTCGAGCCTGCCGCTATGCGGAACAGTACTCATTCACCCGATCCGGCTCGAAGCGCGGCGCGTCCAGCACGTTCTGCATGAAGCGGAAGACGGTGCGGCGCACGTCGATGGACAGGTTCGGATACCAGACGGGACTGGCCAGCACCAACCCGCGAAACGCAAAGAAGGGGGCCGCCGCCTTCATCACGTCCCCGTCGCCGCTCGCCTCCACGTAACTGTCCCAGAGCAGCCGGAAGAGCACTTCGAACGGGCCGCGCAAGTCGCCCCAGCGGCACAGCGAGAAGAACAGATAGTTGATGGTCATCGAGGTCACGTCGTCGGCCGGTTCTCCCCACTCCCCGCGCGACCGGTCGAGCACGGAGAAATCGGCGCCCTTCCGAAAGAGCACGTTCCAGGGATGGAAATCGCCGTGGACCTGCGACAGCCGGCGCGTCTCCCCGCGCAGGCGCCAGCGCCAGCGGTTGCAGGACTCCTCGATCCCCCGCAGCAGATCCTCCGTGATGAACCCGAACCGCGGCGGATAGCTGTCGGTCAGCCCCATGATGCATTCGCCGTGGCCGATCAACTCGCGCAGGCGGCGGCGGTAGAGATCCGGATCGCGGCGCTTCCGCTTGTGGATCTGCGACAGATAGAGCGCGAGCGCCTTCGTCCTGCGGCGATCGAGCGCCCGCAGCGGTTGCCCCTCCGCCAGCCGTTGCAGATCGGCGTTGTAGCCGGCGCCCGCCGTCCATTGCGTGAGCACGAAGAACTCTCGGGCGCGCGCGACGGAGAATAAGTCCTGCTTCTCCGTGAACGCGCCGACGTCGAGGGCCTCCACATGGCGCGGCAACCGGCCGTAGGAGTCGTAGTCCCACAGAATGGCCTGCGCCCGGTCCGCCATGTGCTCGTGACCGAACGGTCCGGGACTCATGGTCTCGAGGACGGCGGCGCGGCGGGAACGGCCGACTTGAAACGTGACCTTGACCGGCGAGCCGTAACCGTACTGTTTGTAGGCGCCTTGCGAACTTTCCTTGCCGATCGGTCCGTAGGAGAGCAGCGACGTCCGCGGACCGAACCGCTCCCGCAGGTACCGTTCGAGGGATGCTTTCTTGAGGACGGGCATCGGTTCCCGAACTCGCAAATCACGTTCCACAACGCAGGCACGAGGCTTGAGGCACAGGACGAGCGTTTCACTCGATTCAGCCCTCGAACCCCTTACCTCCAACCCCTTGCCCATTTCTCGATTGGTGCATTGGGCGGCAGTCGCCCGGACGTCACTGAGGAAAAATGCGCCAGACCGGCCGGACCGGCCGCGGAAGGCCCGAGGCCGGCAGTACGGAATATCAGTCCTCTCGCCTCTCACCTCATATCCCCTGTCTGCATTGAGGAGAGGCATGTCCCTTGCTGATCTCAGCCGTCACCACGGAAGATTTTGCCCGGGCAGCGAAGGAGGTTTTGCGTTATGGAACTGGAGATTGAAAGCCGCAACGTCGGCATGACCCCGAGATGGAAGAAAGAGATCGAAAACCGTATGGACGACCTCCAGCGGGGACATGAGGATGTCCTCCACGGGCGGGTCACCCTCACCAAGAACCCGCACCACAAGAAACAGGCCAACGTGGCCGAGGCGTTGGTGGTCATCTCCATGCCCGGCCGGCGGACCCTGACGGCGCGCAAGGAGAACAAGACCTTCGAAGAAGCCATCCGGTCGGCTTTTGCCGCCGTCGCCATCGAACTGCGGAAGTTCCGCGAGAAACGGTCCCGCAAGGAGGTGCGCATCTCTCCCATTCCGCCCTTGCGGGGCGTGGTCTGCAAGCTGTTTCCGCGGAAACAATACGGGTTCATCCTGCAGGAAGGGGGCGGGGAGGTCTATTTCCACAAGAACGCCCTCCAGGGGATCACGTTCAAGGAGCTGGAGGACGGCACCGAGGTCGTCTTCAACGTCGAGCAGGGTGCGAAGGGGCCGCAGGCGACCACGGTCAACCCGCTTCCCGCGATTCAGGTGTAGCCGTCACATGACCGGCGACAAATTCAAAGTGCCGAGTTCCATGCTCTCTCCGATCGTCGATCCCGGACGGTTGGGCTTCGAGGACACCGGCGAAGTCGCGCCGCTCAGCGAAACGATCGGGCAGGAGCGCGCGGTCGAAGCGCTGGAATTCGGGCTCCAGATGAAGAGCCAGGGATTCAACATCTACGTGTCCGGTCCCGTCGGCACCGGCAAAGGCACGCTCGTCCGGCAGATGGTCAAGCGGCTGGCGCAGGCCGCGCCGGCCCCGTCGGACTGGTGCTACGTCAACAATTTCCAGGACCTGTCGCGCCCCGCCTGCCTCTCGTTCCCCGCCGGACAGGGCTGCACGTTCAAACGCGAAATGGCCGCCTTCATCGACGGCCTGCGGCAGGACATTCCCGCCGCCTTCGACAGCAAGAAATACCTCGATGCCAAGGCGAAGCTGCACGAAGAGACCGAAACGAAAAAGAAAGCGCTCTTCCACGAGTTGCGGGAGCTGAGCCGCAAGCGCGGCTTTGGCTTCGAGGAGACGCCCGTGGGCTTCGGCCTGGTGCCGCTCAAGGCTGGACAGCCCATGACGGACGAAGACATGGAGGCCATGACCGAGGCGGACCAGACGGACCTGACCGAACGGCGCAAACTCCTGGAAGGGGAAATCCGGGAGTTCCACGTGCGCATCCACGCGCTGGAAAAGGAAGCGGATCAGCAGCTGCACCATCTCGACCGGCAGCTCATCGCGAACGTGATGGAGGGCCGCTACGAGACGCTGCGCCGCACGTACCGGGAGCTGAGCCAGGTCACCGCGTACCTTGAACGCGTGCAGCAGGACATCATCCACCACTACAAGGATTTTCTGCCGCGGGAAGGGCCGGCCTTCGTGCTGCCCGGCGTGGAATTTAAACGCGCGGACCTGACGCGCTACCAGGTCAACCTCCTCGTCGAACACGATCCCCGCGGCGGAGCCCCGGTCGTCGACGAATCCCATCCGACCTACACGAACCTGATCGGGAAGATCGAGCGGCGGGCCCACCTCGGCGTCATGTACACGGACTTCACGGAGATCCGCGCCGGCGCCGTTCTGCTGGCGAGCGGGGGCTTCCTCCTGCTGAACGCGATCGATCTCCTGCGGCAGCCCTTCTCCTGGGATGCGCTCAAGCGCGTCATCAAGACCGGCCGGGTGACGATCGAAGACCCGAGCGAGTTCTACGGATTCTCCACCGCGGGCCTCCGGCCCGAACCGGTCCCGGTCTCGGTCAAGGTCATCCTGGTCGGCCCGCCGATGCTGCTGCACCTCCTGCAGACCTACGAGGAGGATTTCTCGAAGATGTTCAAGGTGAAGGCGGATTTCGACGTCGAGGTCGACCGCGACGAACGGCACGAGCGGCAATACGCGCAGTTCGTGGCCAAACTCTGCCGCGACGAGAACCTCCCGCACTTCTATGCCGACGCGGTGGCGGAGGTGATCCGCCAGGGCCACCGGTTCGCCGACCGGCACGACCGGCTGTCGCTGCGGTTCAGCCTCGTGAGCGATCTCATCCGGGAAGCGGGCTACTGGGCCAGGAAAGAAGGCCACGCGTTCGTCACCGGACGCGACGTCGAAGCCGCGGTTGCCCACAAGCGCTACCGGTCCAACCTGACCGAGGAGTGGGTGCAGGACGAGATCCGCGAGGGCACCCTGATGGTGAGTTTCGACAACGAGGTCGTCGGCCAGGTCAACGGACTGTCCGTGCACCAGCTCGGCGACTATGCCTTCGGCCGCCCCTCGCGGATCACCGCGCGGACCTTCGTCGGCACCAAAGGCGTGATCGACATCCAGCGCGAGGCGGAACTGGCGGGACCCATCCACAGCAAAGGCGTGATGATCCTGAGCGGATTCCTCGCGGGAAAATTCGCCGGCGCTCATCCGTTCGCCTTGAGCGCGACCCTGACGTTCGAGCAGACCTATTCGGAAATCGAGGGTGACAGCGCCACCGTCGCCGAGCTGGTCGCGATCCTCTCCAGCCTGGCCGATACGCCCGTCCGGCAATGGCTGGCCGTGACCGGCTCCGCGAACCAGCTGGGCGAAGTCCAGCCCATCGGCGGCGTGAACGAAAAGATCGAAGGCTTCTTCGAATCCTGCAGGAAGCGCGGCCTGACCGGCAAGGAGGGCGTCATCATCCCCAGCCGCAACACCAAACATCTGGCGCTGCGCCGGGACGTCGTCGAAGCGGTCGAGGCCGGACAGTTCTCCATCTACGCGGTCGGTACGGTCGAAGAAGCCATCGAGCTGCTGACCGGAATTCCCGCCGGCGAGCGCGGGCTGGACGGCCTCTACACCCCCGGCACCGTGTACGGACGGGCCGCGCAACGGCTGGAGGAAATGGCCCGGGCGGTCGCCGAGTGGGGCGAGCCGGAGGGAAAGTCGGGCGGACAGATCATTACGGAAGGTTGAGGTCCTCTATGCCGATGTACGACTACAAGTGCCTGGACTGCGGGAAGGAGTCGCTGATCGTGCTCACGCTGAAAGAGCACGAGGCGGGCAAGGTCGCCTGCCCCTCCTGCAAGGGCACGAACACGCGTCAGATGTTTACGTCCTTCATCGCCCACACGACCAAGAAGAGTTGAGGACCGCCATGCATCGTTCACTGTTGTCGGGCTTCCTGCTCTCCGCAACGCTCCTCGCGCCGATGCCCGCCCCGGCGCAGGACTATCCTCCGGACATCACCCGGGGGAAATCGGTCTACGAGCGTCATTGCCTCGCCTGCCACGGCATGGGAGGCTGGGGAGACGGCCCGAACGCCGCGTCGCTGAAGGTGGCGCCGGCCGATTTTCACCGGTTCAGCTCGTTCCTGAAGTCGGACGAGGAACTCCTCCGCACCATCGAGCACGGAGTGGTGTACAGCCCCATGCATTCGTGGCGCGGACAGCTCACCGACGGAGAGATGCAGGACGTGGTGGCCTACATCCGGCTGCTCTCCCAACAAGGGCGGTGACCGAGTCTGTTCGTCGTTCGTCTCTCGCCGGCCAGGTAAAAGGCCCGCGGCAAGGGACGAGGGGTGCTACCAATTGCCCCGGATCTCTTGCCCATGACCTGACTGGACAAGAGACGATTTCCAACTTTTGCCCGTGAGAAGCGTGCAGGACCGATGGAATCCCTCACACCCCATGATGCCCTGCTCATCGTCGACATCCAGAACGATTTTCTTCCCGGAGGAGCGCTCGGCATCAACGGAGGCGACCGGATCATTCCGGCCCTGCTGACCTACGTTTGCCGGTTCCAGGCCAACGGGCTCCCGATTTTTCTCACCCGCGACTGGCATCCGCGCAACCACTGCTCCTTTCGCGACCGGGGCGGCATCTGGCCGGTCCACTGCGTGGCCGGCTCGCCCGGCTCGCTGCCGCCGCCGGCCTTCGAGGCGCCCCCCTCCGCCGTCATCATCTATAAGGCGATCGATGCGGACCGGGAGGCCTACTCGGCTTTTCAGCACACGTCGCTGCACCGTCACCTGCAGGCGATCGGCGTGCGGCGGCTGTTCATCGGCGGCCTGGCCACCGACTATTGCGTGCTGAACAGCGTGAAGGACGCGCGGTCGCTGGGCTACGACGTCTGCCTGCTGATGGACGGGATCCAGGCCGTCAATCTGAAACCGGAGGACGGCCCCGACGCCGAGCAGGAGATGATCAGGCTCGGCGCGGTGCCGATGCGCCTGGAGGCGCTCGCCGCATGAATCCCTCCGCCAGCGCCCTGCTCACCGATCTTTATCAACTGACCATGGCGCAGACCTACCTGGAGCAGGGCATGGAGGACTCCGCCGTGTTCGAGTTCTTCGTGCGCCGGCTCCCTCCCCGGCGGAATTTTCTGCTGGCCGCGGGACTGGAGCAGGTCCTCGCCTTTCTTTCCGGCCTGCGCGTCACGCAGGAGGAGCTGGCCTGGCTGGCCGGCACGAAACGCTTTTCCCTGCGCCTGCTCCGCTATCTCGAAACCCTGCGCTTCACCGGCGACGTGGACGCGATGCCGGAAGGGACGCCCGTCTTTCCGCACGAGCCGATCCTCCGGGTCGCGGCCCCCATCCCGATGGCTCAACTCGTCGAAACCCGCGTCATGAACCTGCTCAACTTCCAGACGATGATCGCGTCGAAGGCGGCCCGCTCGGTCCTGGCGGCCGGCGGCAAGCCGGTGATCGATTTCGGCTTGCGGCGGGCGCACGGCGCGGAAGCCGGTCTTCTCGCGGCGCGCGCGAGCTACCTCGCCGGCTTCGCCGGCAGCGCCACCGTGCTGGCGGGGATGGAGTACGGCGTCCCGATCTACGGCACGATGGCCCACTCGTTCATCCAGGCCCACAAGGAAGAGTCCGCGGCGTTCGAGCATTTCGCGCAGGCCCAGCCGGAGAACGTCGTCCTGCTCATCGACACCTACGATACGGAGGAAGGCGCGCGGCGGGTCGTCGCGCTGGCGTCGCAACTGCGGAGCAAGGGCATCGACGTCAACGGCGTGCGGCTGGACAGCGGCGATCTCGCCGACCATGCGCGCAAGGTCCGGCGCATCCTGGACGAAGGCGGCCTGCGGGAAACCCGGATCCTCGCCAGCGGCAACCTGGACGAGTACCGGCTCCGGGCGCTCGCGGCAGGCGGCGCCCCGATCGACAGCTTTGCGGTCGGCACCGCCATGACCACCTCGTCGGACGCCCCCTCGCTGGATTGCGCCTACAAGTTGCAGGAATATGCCGGACGTCCCTGCCGCAAACGTTCCGAAGGGAAGGCCACGTGGCCCGGCCGCAAGCAGGTCTGGCGGCGGTACGGACCGGACGGATCGTTCGATCACGATGTCGTGACCACGCTGGCGGACCGACAGGAAGGCGAGCCGCTGCTGCAGCCGGTGATGAAGGGAGGCAAGGTCCTCGCGCCATCCCCTCCGCCGGAAGCCATCCGGAGCAAGGTCGCGCGGGAACTCTCGCGCCTTCCCGAGCCGTTCCGGCAACTGGACGAATGCGCGCCCTATCGAGTCGAGATCTCGCAGGTGCTTCGCGATCTCGCAGATTCCGTGGACCGTACCGTTTAGATGTTGTACTGTAGCCCGCCAGCGACCGACTTCCAAGGAGACACCACGATGACGAGACCGCAGAGCCCCGTGACGATCGCGCGTCACATTGTTTTGCACACGTTGATAGCCGTCATGCTGTTCGGGACTACCGGCCCGGCCAAATCCGCCGAGCCGGCTCCCGCGACGGCCCATGCCGCACCCTGCACCGGCCCCTATAAGATGAAGCCGGTTCCGGCGAAAACCCTGCGCGCGATCGTGCAGTCGCACGGGCAATGGCTGGAGCAGCGGCATAACCCGGCCTATCACCGCGCGGACCTCTGCCAGGCCGATCTGCGGCAGGCCGCGCTCACCGGCGCCAATCTCGAACGGGCGCACCTCGAAGGGGCCCGGCTCCGGCAGGCCAACCTCTACCAGAGCACGCTCACGCAGGCGAGTCTGGCGGGAGCGGACCTGACCAAGGCCGGCCTGGAGGACAGCAACCTGTCCGGCGCCGACCTGCGGCGGGCCAGACTCTCCCACGCCAATCTGTTTCGCGCGATCGGCGACGAAGCGGCGCTCTTCGACGCAATCCTGATCGGAACCCAGCTGCACGAGTCCACCTTCGAGCGGGCGCATTTCGAAGGGGCGGATCTCACGTCGGCGGATTTCACCAACGCCAACCTCGTGGACAGTTATTTCTACGGCGCCAATCTGCATCAGGCAGTGCTTTCGGGAGCCGACCTGCTGGAGGCCGATCTCCGCCGCACAAACCTGACCAAGGCGACCCTGCACCGGACGAACCTGCAAGGGGCCCTGCTCGACGGCGCGCAGCTCACCGGCGCGCGCCTCGTGGAGGCGGATCTCGAAGGGGCCTATTTCGACGAAGCCAACCTGACGGGAGCCGGCTTCCGCGACGCGCTGCTCCGGGGCGCCGACCTGCGCTTCACCAATTTGCAGTCGGCGGGATTCCAACGGGCCGATCTGGAGGGGGTGAACTTCGAGGGGGCGCGGTTCATCAAGACCAATCTCCAGTCCGCCAACATGCGCATGGCCATCCTGTACCATGCGATGCTCGACGGAGCGGATTTCCGCGACGCGCGTCTGACCCATGCCGTGATGATCGGGGCGCGCGGCACCGGAGCCGGCTTCGCCAAGGCGGACCTGAGCGACATCTATGCGCCGAAGGTCTCGTTGCAGCGCACACAGTTCAACGAGGCGAAGCTGGAGTCGGCCAACCTGGTCGCGGCGGACTTGCGGGGCTCCAATTTCAGCCACGCCTCGCTCCAACAGGCCAACCTGCAGGAGGCGAATCTTCAGGAGGCGTCCTTCTCGGGGGCGGACCTGACCGGAGCGCGGCTTGACGCGGCCGATCTCAAGCGGGCCAATCTGCAGGGGGCGAATCTCGCGGGAGCCATCGGCCTGACCCAGGCGCAGATCGACGGCGCCTGCCTCGACGAGCAGACGAAACTGCCGGCGGATCTCAGCAGGCCGGCGCCCTGCGCGGACAGTAAAACCAGGAAGAAATGAGTCGGATCACGGGCGGGACTGCTTGGGGAAGCGCCAAAACACCGCCTCCCCCTTGAAGCTCGACCTGCGGGACAAGAAAGAATTCAGGATCGGACTGGTTTCAGCGCTTCACGCAGCGGCCGTTGCCACTTCCTTCACGTCCTTCGCTTCCTTCACATCCTTGGTCGCATTGGCCGCGAGGCTCTTTCTCCGGTTTTCGGCGATCGTGCGATCGATGACCGCGCCGCAGTTGATGCATTTCCAGGCATAGAACACCAGGAAGAAATCCGAGAACCGCTCCAACTGCATCAGACCTTTGCACTTCGGACAATCCATGATTGTTTCCTCCTGGTGGTAAAGATGAATTTGCCGGAGGAATTAGCAAGGAGCGATCCAGCATCGTGATCGTTGCGTTATCAACGACTTAGACCTGTGGAGACTACTTATACGTACAATCTCGTACGTTTTGTTGCATTTCTGTTATCAAATTTGTGCGGAGAAGGGCGAGGCGACCCGGGACTGAGTTTAATAACAAGAAGGCCATCCCGACTATTGCTCGGGATGGCCTTCCTGAGAGTTTTTCCAGACGCGCTGTTCTTCTTATGCGTGAACAGTCTGCCGTCTCCAGAGGCCAAGGCCAAGGAGACCCAAGCCAAGGAACAGCAAGGACACAGGCTCTGGAACCGACTTGAGTTCCGCATTAAAGGAACTGGTTTGCGTACCCGGGGAATGACTGAGAGTTACCACTTGCGTGAGGGAGAACGGCCCGGGCCCGGCGATGCCGCCCGTCTGGCTATTGGCGAATGCGCCCGGTCCAAGAGGACCGGAGTTCGTCAGCGGGTTTGTTGTGGCAAACAGGTTGTTACCCGGATCCCAGAAAATGTTGTACTGGACGGTCCCGCTGGTGGTCCCACCAATCGTCGCAAGAGGGGAAAACGAGGGAGCCAAGAAGCCGACATCGCTCAACATGATGGTGAGAGTAGTAGGAACGGCGGATGTCGATACATCGACGCTGTTCAAATCCATATGGGGGTCGATCGGGCTTCCCAGAACCGGATACGACAAACCGGTGCTCACATTCAGAGTCCATGCACCCAGACTGCCGATCCAGGTCACCGCCCCGGCTGCTCCATTTGAGTCCCCAGCGCCACCATCCACGATCGTCACCGTGTTTAGACCGTCAGTAAGTCTCATAGACAGGGCGGAGGCCTGGCCAGGCGCCAGTAAGCCGACCAACGCCGATGCCAGCACAGCACTGAATAGCATTCTCTTCATTACGCCTCCTGAGAGTGAGTTGTTTGCTTGGCACAATGCAATACGGCTGCCAGATTGCAACTCGTTGAAATCGTGTGGAATCAATATTCTACAAAGGAAAGTTTCTTCTTCGAGTGTAAAGAAGTCTAACAGTCTAATGCGCTTGAAGAACCTGCCCTCTGACGTCCAGCGGCTCTGGCAAGATAAAGACCACTAATTTTCAATAAGTTATGATCCAAAGAGGCAAGCCCTTCCGATTTTGAGTACTGTCAATTTCTTTAACATACGGTACAGTACGTAAGTGTGCATATTATATTCGCAGCATTCAACCAGCGCTCACTCGCCTGTTACGCCACCAACTGAAGCACCCCCTCCAGACGTGCCCGCTCGCCGGAGGGTATCGCCATGAATTGGAGACCGAAGTTCTTTTCCGCCACCCACCGTACCGCCGCCCGTTCAACGACAATAGGAGCGTCCTGCCCCGGCAGATGCAGCCGCAACATGAGCTGCTGCCCGCGTTTGATCGCCAGGTTCCCGTTCATCCTGCAGCCCCCAAGGGAAAGATCTTCGGTTAATCCCTTCGGGCCCGTCTTCCCATCAACCTCCACTGGTAAGAGAATGCTGTGCCGTTTGAGCCGGCGCCGCTGAGCGGCATTTGCCATCTCAATACTCTGCTTGATGAAGACCCACAGGATGAGAAGCCCGACAATGGCCAGTCCCGATACAGTCAGCCGTGCGAGAACCAAAGGCATCGAATCCATAGCTGTCCTCCAGATCAGTGGGCGTCGTCCTCGTGCTGCGCATTGTGCGGCGGTGCACAGCGTCGGTCGTTCGAAGACAAAGCAATCACCAAGCCACCCTTTTAAAGCCGTAGAACAATTGGCCCGGAAGCATCAGATCAGGGCCCTGCCCTATTCAGGCCCTGCACGGGCGGGAACAGTTTTGCACTTGAGTGTTCCGGAAGGCGATTCATGGGGTCTGACCCTTTTTGATTCTTCCCGATTTGGGTAGAAAAAGAATGAAGAGGTGAGCGGATCCCGTCACAGCGAACAGCCCATTCGTCCTCGCTCCACCCGTCCCCCATTGAGGCCCTTACACTGCGGGCGCTTGGGAAAGCACCGCGTCTCGGCGCGGTGGGGGTTAGGCGGGTGAGAAAGTCGCCCAGTTCGCCGTGCCACCCGCTAGTGATTGGTTAAGCAGGTTAAGGTGATCTGGGGCGACCGCCGAAAATGATTTTAGACACTCTTCGTCATCACCTCTGAATGAATCAGGATTGACCGCCGTTGGGTCTGAGCTGAGATAGATCTAAGAAGAGGAGGTACTGATAAGATACTGAAGGTGCCGAGTTGAACAAACGGGGAGAAGGCTATTGAAAGGTTTCCGCGGAGTCAAGGACGGTATCATCAGTACGTGAACAAGCCGTCTGCAAACTTGACTCCCTTCGGATTGCAGTGATAACAGAGAGGCGCGGTTAAGTTCTGGCTGGCTGTACGAAAGGCCTCTAATCCATGGCGGTCGGCACTGGTTGCTCCGAGGCAAGGGAGCAGCAAGCCACTCGCTCCCGGAAAGGAGGAAAGCCTTATGGCTAGCAGAAATGACCGCCGTACCGGAAAAGTGGTGTACACAAAGTACATCTGCCCCCCCGCAAACTCGACCATTTAAACTAGACCATTGGTTTGGAAGTGCCACTGTGTTCAGATGGGCCCGACGCACAGCGCGATCGGGGGTGTGACTCCCCAGGAGTTCATTCGCAACGATCACAACGGAGCCCAGCTGACACAGGAGGTCATTTCCTCAGCTCTGGTGTAATTAACGGGGGAAGGTCATCTCAAGAGGTCAACCGACTCTGCGCCAAACAATCATAACCGCAAGACGTGATCAGGCCAGTTGAAGAAAGGAGTTTCTATGGGTTCATCATTACGGAAGTTTCGGCTGCTCTCCATTTCATTAAGTCTGGTATTGGCGGTCAACGGCTGTACGAAAGCCTTGATTCATGATGATGTGACATACCCGCGAACCGGCAGCCATTGCTCAGGATCGGAGGGAGCCGATGACTCGTCCCTCGCCGTCCTACCGATCCCGGTGGTTGCATTCTTTGTCCCTCACTGGAACCTGCATGATATCAAAGCCGACGATTACCTGAAGCGTTGCGGCGATTCCACGAAGTTGATTAACCGCCATGTTGAAATAAACCGCACCGCCTGCATTCCGGCGGCACTGACCCGCATCATTAGCCTCGGGATCTGGCAATGGTGCCCCGCGAGTGTTTCGTGGGAGGCGGATGTCAAGACTTGACACCGCAAACGCTACGCCCCAGGTGCAATAGGGAGGAAGTTTCGTAGCCCGGGATATCTATAAAACTTGAGAACTCCGGAGATTACGGACCATGTTCCACCCTGCTACCGCTCGCTCATCGGCGCTGTCCCGATGATGTGGACGCGGGGGCCCGGTTTGAGGGGGATGACCTTGTCCTCGTCGGTTTCGCCTCCCAGCACCCACTCGAACAGGCGCTTCGCATCGGTCAGTTCCGGGTCTTTCGGCTGCTTGTACTGTTCCTGCTGCATCGGTTCGTCATAGAGGCCGATGCAGCCGTGCGAGGCGGGATAGCCCGGCAGATCCCGGCCGTGAATCCAGTAGGACACGCCTTCCTTGTTCACGTAAAACCGCAGCGCGTAGTTCATCGGATAGGGGCGGTTCGTCCCCTCGATCCTGTAGAGGCAGGATTCGTGTTTGCGGTGGGCGGCGGTCAGGCGGAATTCGCCGGTCGGCGTTTCGTTATGCCCGTTGCCCGAGGCGATCGGCAGGGCGAACCGCAGCGCGCCGTATTCGTAGGCCCCGAGAAACTGCTCCGACAGATCGATCAGGACGAACTGCTCGTCCCGCTCCGCCGGCTCGTAGAACAACGGCAGCGGCGCAAAGGCCGCGAGGTCCTCGATTCGCTTGGGAACCTTGAGCGACATGTCGGCGCGCGCGTGCCGGCGGTCGATCCGGTTGAACCGCGCCACCTTGATCCACTGCTCGCCGAACAGGGCTTCCAGCGATTCGCCCCGTTTGAGCGTGCGGCAGTCCCACTCGATCGTCCGGTCGCTCGGGTAGGCGATCTCGCAGGGAGTCGGATGCTTCCCGGGCGGTTCAGCGCGGGCGGAAACAAAAAGGCACGCTGCCAGGAACAGCGTGCCGACGATCGTTCTGGACATCAGTGCCAACACGTCGCACAGAGCCGGTTTCAGCCGGCGAGATCCGCGTCACTCTTCACTGCGTCCGCCGCCTGACGATTGACGAATGCCGCTTCACGGCGACTCACGACCAATATTGCGAGGCTTTCATATAGCCGAACAGCAAATCACGCCTCGCCAAAATCCCCACCAGTTTCCTGTTCCGGATTACGGGCACGCGGGTAATGTACCGGTCCTGGAAGAGGTCGGCCACCTGCGCCAGCGTCTGGTCTTCGGTCACCGACACCGGATGGGCCGACATGATTTCGGTCGCCGGGATCTTGCGCAGGTCCCGCTCCTCGATCATCGCCTGAAGGAGATCGTATTCGCTGACGATCCCGACGAGCGTCCCGTCCGATTCGACGACCGGCAGGCTGCCGAAGTTGCGGCGGGTCATCATGCTGGCGATCGTCGCCCCGTCGGTGCGCGGCGTGCAGCTCGTGACGGCGTCCTGCATCAACTGCCCGACCGTGAGCGTCTTCGGATCGCAGGCCGCCAGGAAGAAGTCCGTTTGTCGCATGGTCTGTCCCTCACTTTCTCTTCAACGACCCGGCGGCGAGATAGGCCCTCAGGATGTCCCGCCGCGCGATGATCCCGACCAGCTTGTCGCCGGCATCCACGACCGGCACGCGCACGAGGTCGCTCGCGCGCAACACGTGCACCAGCGTGCCCAGCGTGGTTTCCGTCCTCACCGAGTAGGGGTTGCCGGTCATGATATCCCCCGCCGTGAGCCGCTTCAGCTCATGGCCGTCGTCCATCGCCGCCAGCAGATCGTGTTCGCTCACGATCCCGGCCAGCCGTTTCCCGTCGTCCACCACCGGCACCGCGCCGAACCCCTCGATCATCATCGAGGCGATGACGTCGCCCCTGGTCTTGAGGCGGACGAACTGCACCCGCTTCTGCATCGCCTGCTTGACGGTCGTCGAGGCAAAGTCCGCGGCGGTCTTCTTTCCCTTCTGCTGCTGCTTCGACATCGCGCTCCTCCTTCACGGAATCTTGTCACGAACCGCAGGACCTTACTCCATCGGCGGCCGCGCGGCAACCGGCCGATCGTCCGGCCATCGCAGATACAGCACCTGCTGCCTGCCGCGCTCCACCTTGACGCCTTTGAGCGTCTGCTCGCGATCCGCATGGGTCCCTCTGATGTCGTAGAGGCCGGGAGGCAGATCCACGAACAGCCAGGGCCCCTCGACCTGCTCGCGGGGAATGCGAATCGCGGCTCCTCCCTTGGCCCGTTGAATCACCACCTCCACGCCCGCGAGGAACGGCTTGCCTCCCGCCGTCATCACGAGTTTCAGGCTGAACGGCGGATAGAGCGCCGCCCGTTCCTCCATCCCCACCCCGGCGCTGAAATACCGGACGCTCCCAGCCCGGTGGAGCGGCAGATAGTTTTTCACGGTCCGCCCCTCGACCCGATGTTCGAGTTCGAGGAATTCTCCCGATTCTCCGACCCTCGCGATGAATTCCGATTCCGCAAAGCTCAGCCCCGCCCCCGCGCAGCACGACAGGGCCAAGGCCAGCATGATCCGCCCGTTCATGACGCCCTCTCCTGCCCAATCGACTTCGCAATGGGAGTGCCAGGATGATCGACCGGACAAACCCTCGCATTTCCGCGAAAGCAGACGAAAGTTGCCAGTTTCAGCCTGCCCTTCGACCGGCCGACTGACGCCAATCACCCCAGTGCCTCTCCTGTCCCTGCTGCAAAACGCCGCAGCCACTGATGCCGCCGGAGCCGGGATTTCCTCCAACCCCTCGGAATCGGGCAATTCTCCGTCGGCGCGCCGGCCCGGTTCAGGCACATCGAATGCAATCTGGTCTTACGGGTCTGCGGCATTAGATTGTTCATACGGATGGAGGAGCCAAGCATGCGAATTCTTTGTGCGGTTGACGGCTCTGAATGCTCGAAGTGGGGGGTGCAGGCGCTCGAAACGTTCGCCGGACGCGAGGTGGAGCACATCGCGCTCGTCCACGTGATCGACAGGCAGGTCCTGCGGGCGGCCCGGGGGAGGAATCCCGTGGCCGGGCGGCGCGCGCGGGCCGCCATGCAGAAAGCCGGGGAGCAACTGCTGCGCGAGGCGGAAGGCGCGGCGAAGGCCGCGCTCGGACAGGCCGCCACCGCGTCCGGCACGAAATTCCATCGCCTGCTGGTGCAGGGCCCCCTCGCCGTCTCGATCGCGCAACAGGCCCGCCGCTGGAAGGCGGATCTCCTCGTCATCGGTTCCCGCGGGCTGAGCGACATCAAGGGCTTCCTGTTGGGCAGCGTGTCGCGCCGTGTCGCAGCCATGACGCCCTGCGCCCTCCTCGTCGTCAAGCAGCCGCCGGTTCCGCTGCGACGCGTGACGCTCGCGGTGGACGATTCCAAACCATCCCGCGCCGCCGCCGCTTTTCTCCGGACTCGGGTGCTTCCGGACTTCGCCGCCGTCACGATCCTCTCCTCCGCCGAAAATCCCGTGACGGACCTGGCCGCGCGCTACCTGTCGGAATCGCAACTGGCGGCGTTGACGAAGCCCGTGATGGACCGCGCGACCGCCGTAGTCAACGACCTGCGCGACGATTTCATCAAGGACGGCTTCTCCGTCACCACGCAGGTGGAGTTGGGCCACGTGATCGACACCATCGTCAAACAGGTAGAGGCCTCCGACGCGGACCTCCTCGTCATCGGCTCCCGCGTGTTGACGAAGAGCGAGCGGCTCCACCTCGGAAGCGTCTCCGAGAGCCTGCTGCGGCATGCCCCCTGCTCGGTGCTGATCGTCCGGGGGACCCGTGCGTGAGTTCAGCCGGCCGTCGAACCGTTCAGGCGGCGTTGCCCTCTGCCATCGCCGAAGCGGCTTCGCAGAGTCAGGGCGTGGCATTCAGGAGTCATCGTCGTGCGTCAATCGTCAGTCGTCCATCGAGGAGCCCCTACCGCAAGCGACGGGTCATAGCCCGTCTTCACGCTTGACGAATGACGAGTGACGAGATCCCGGGTGTAGGGATGGCCGACCGGCAGGAGTTCAGATACCACGACATCAACCGGCTCACCGTCGAGGAGGTGCTGAAACGGCTCGAAACCTCCGGCGGCGGACTCACGGCCGACGAAGCCCGCCGCCGGCTGGCGCCTTTCGGGCCGAACGTACTGACGGAACCGGACCGCTACCGGCTGCTCCGCGGGCTCACCCGCCACTTCACCCACTTCCTCGCCGTGCTCTTGTGGATCGCGGCCGCGCTGTCCTTCACCGCCGATTTCATCCGGCCCGGCGAGGGCATGGCGACGCTCGGCTGGGCCATCCTCGGCGTGATCGTCATCAACGCCTTCTTCGCCTTTCTCCAGGAATACAAGGCGGAACGGGCCGTCCAGGCGCTCCATCAGCTCTTGCCGGACAAGGCCTGGGTGGTGCGAGGGGGGCACTCGATCGAAATCGCGCGCAGCGGAATCGTGCCGGGCGACGTGCTTATCCTGGAGGAGGGCGAACGGGTCCCGGCGGACGCGCGGCTCATCGACGCGGCCGGCATGCGGGTGGACAACGCGGCCCTGACCGGCGAAGCCAAACCGAAACGGCGGACGGCCGAGCCGGCTGAGGACGGCCATTGGCTGGACATGCCCAATCTCCTGTTCGCCGGCACCACGATCCTCTCCGGCCACGGCCGGGCGGTGGTCTTTGCCGTGGGGATGCGCACGGAATTCGGCAAGATCGCCGATCTCACCACGACGGTCGAGGAGGGGCTCAGCCCGCTTCAGAAGGAAATCATCAAGGTCACCCGCGTCGTCGCCGCGATCTCGCTGGCGATGGGCGCCGCGTTCTTCACGATCGGGCTCTGGACGGGGCTCGGCTTCTGGATCAGCGCCATCTTCGGCATCGGGATCATCGTGGCCAACGTGCCGGAAGGGCTCCTCCCCACGGTGACGCTCTCCCTCGCGATGAGCAGCCAGCGGATGGCGAAACGGCAGGCGCTGGTCAAACATCTCTCCTCCGTCGAGACGCTCGGCTGCACCACCGTCATCTGTACGGACAAGACCGGTACGCTCACGGAAAACCGGATGAAGGTGGACCGGTTCTACGCCGACGGCCTCGTCATCGAATCGCGCGAGAGCCGCTTTTTCACGCGAGGCCGCGTCGTCAGCAACACCGACGCCGAGCGCTGGCGGCCCTTCTTCGACGCGCTCCTCCACTGCCACAACGCCAAACGCGTCCGGCGCTCCGACGGCCGGGTCGTCGTCACCGGAGACCCGACGGAAGTCGCGCTGCTGGAATTCGCGATCGAGCACGGCCTGGGGCACCGGCCGCCGTTGCGCCGCATGGGCGAACTGGCCTTCGATGCGGACCGGAAACGCATGAGCACCCTGCACTGGTCGGAAGGCAGACTCATCGCCTTCACCAAGGGCGCCCCGGAATCGGTTCTGCCCCTCTGCACCGGGCATCTCATGAAGGGCGAGATCGTCGCCATGACCGCCGACGAGCGCGCGCGCATCCTCAGCCAGAGCCGGTCGTTCGCCGAACAGGCCTATCGCGTGCTCGCCGTGGCCATGCGCGACGTCGCCCATCAGCCCGAGCACATCGACGTGGACACGGTCGAGAACGACCTGACGTTTCTCGGCCTGGTCGCCATGATGGACCCGCCGCGCCACGAGGTTCCCGAGGCCGTCGCCACATGCCGGCGCGCCGGTGTGCGCGTCGTCATGATCACCGGCGACCATCCGCTCACCGCCCTGGCCATCGCGCGCAAGATCGGCCTCGTGCCCGGCCGGGACGGGCAGGCGCCGGTCTGGTTCGTACCGGTGATCGAAGGCGCGCAACTCGACCGGATGAGCGACGAGCATCTGCGGCAGCTCCTGACGCCCTCCCGCGCCGAGGAACCGGACCCGGTGTTCGCACGGATGGCGCCGCGCCACAAGATGCGGGTCGTGTCCGTCCTCAAGGACATCGGCGAAGTGGTGGCGGTCACGGGCGACGGCGTGAACGACGCGCCGGCGTTGAAAAAGGCCGACATCGGCGTTGCCATGGGCATCGCCGGGACGGACGTGGCGAAGGAAACCGCGGACATCATTCTGCTCGACGACAACTTCGCCACGATCGTCAGCGCGATCGAGGAGGGCCGGACGGTGTTTGCCAACATCCGGAAGTTCGCCACCTACGTGCTGGTGAGCAACGTGCCGGAGGTCGTGCCCTACCTGGGCTACGGCTTCTTGAGCATCCCGCTGGCCCTCACGATTCCGCAGGTGCTGGCGGTCGATCTCGGCACCGACATGGTGCCGGCCATCGCGCTCGGCGCGGAGCCGCCCCATCCCGGCGTGATGGACGTGCCGCCGCGGCCCAGGACCGAACGGTTGCTGAACGCGCAGCTCCTGCTTCGCACCTATTTCTTTCTCGGGTTGAACTCCGCAGTCTTGGCGATGGGGGGATTCTTTCTCTACCTCTTTACCAACGGCTGGACGTGGGGGGCCCCCCTGAGTTGGTCCTCCCCATTATATAAAGAGGCCACCACAGTCACCCTGTCCGGGATCGTCCTGGCCCAGATCGCCAACGTCTTCGCCTGCCGCTCCGACCGGTTGTCGCTCACCGGACTGGGGTGGTTCACCAATCCGCTGATCCTGTGGGGCATCGCGACCGAGCTGCTCCTCCTGATCCTGATCGCCTATACGCCGCTGGGCAACGAGATCTTCGGAACCAGCCCCTTGCCCGCCTGGATCTTCAGGCCGCTTGCGCTGGGAGCCCTCGCACTGTTATTCGCTGAAGAGGGCCGGAAGTTCGTCGCGGCCCGGCTCAGGAACAGACGGACTTCCGCAGTCTCTCGGGAGGCAGGCGCGGCATGACGACCGACCCTCAGGATGTCACGGGACAGGTTCCCGCGCCCGAGATCGTGCCGACTCACGCCGCGCAACCTCCGGCCCGCCGCGGCCCCCTCACCGACCGGACCGTGATCGTTCCGGCCGAGCGGATCCCTCCTCAACGGAGGAAGCCGCGGTGGGGCCGGCTCGTCCTGCCGGCGGGGCTCCTGCTGCTCGCCGGAGCCGGGGCCTGGTTCTGGTGGAGCAACGGCCCGCCGCCCGTCCGGTACAAGACGACGCTCGTCGACCGGGGACCGATCACGGCCATCGTGACCGCCACCGGCACGGTGAACCCCGTGATCTCCGTCCAGGTCGGCAGCCAGGTCTCCGGCAAAATCGCCAAACTCTTTGCCGATTTCAATTCGGTCGTGACCCAGGGTCAGGTCCTGGCGCAGATCGATCAGCAGCCCTTCAAAGCGCGGGTGAGCCAGGCGCGCGCCGCAGTGAAAAGCGCCAACGGCAATCTGGACAAAGCGAAGAATATGGCGGCGCAGCGCAAGCGCGAACGCGACCGCATGGCCGCGCTGCGCAAACAGGCCTTCGTCTCGCAGGCCGATCTCGACCTCGCCGACACGAATTTCCGCGACGCGGACGCCCATGTCGAGGTGACGCAGGCGCAGCTGGACCAGGCGGAAGCCACCCTCGCCTCCGCCGAACTGGATCTGGGCTATACGACAATCTATTCGCCCGTGAACGGGATCGTGGTCTCCCGCAACGTGGACGTCGGCCAGACCGTCGTCGCCAGCTTTCAGACGCCGACGCTCTTCGTCATCGCCCAGGATCTGACCCGCATGCAGGTGAACGCCAACGTCAGCGAGTCCGACATCGGCGGAGTGGCCGAGGGCAAATCCGCCAGCTTCCGGGTCGATGCCTACCCGAAGCAGTTCTTCGAGGGTATTGTGACGCAGGTGCGGAACGCGCCCATCAACATCCAGAACGTGGTCACCTACGACGTGGTCATCACGGTGGACAACCGGGAGTTGAAGCTGAAGCCGGGCATGACGGCGAACGTGACGATCGTGACCGCCAGGAAGGAAAACCCCCTACGGGTGCCGAACGGCGCGCTGCGGTTCCGGATGCCGAACGTGCCGGTGGACCGGAAGCTCGCGCAGGTCTGGGTGCTGGATGACACGGCGGCGCCGCGGCAGGCGACGCTGACCACCGGCATCGCCGATTCGCTCTTTACCGAAGTGGTCGAAGGGCCGCTGCAGGAAGGCGACCTGGTGATCGTGGGCATGGAAACGGCGGAAGAGCAGGCCCAGAAGAAACTGCCGCCCGGTTTCGACGGCGGCCCGAGGATGAGATAAACGGCCAAAGGCCGTTTAGCCGGTCTGTCTAGTCTATCTGGTCTTTCTGGTTCGTGAGTTAATTCCGAAGACGAGATAGACCAGACGACAAGAGAGACCAAATAGACCAGATAGACCAATCCACATGCCTTTTCTCTGGCTCACCATTCAGTCCGCCCTCCGGATCCTCCGCCGCAATCCGTTACGGGCCGGGCTCACGATGCTCGGCATCATCATCGGCATCGGCGCGGTCGTGGCGATGGTCAGCCTGGGCCAGGGCGCGACGGCCTCGGTGCAGGCGGAGATCGCCAGCCTCGGCACCAACGTGCTGATCATCATTCCCGGCGCGACGACCGTCGGCGGCGTGCGCGGCGGGCTCGGCACCGTTTCGACGCTGACCGTGGACGACGCGGAAGACATCGAGAAGAAGGTCGGCAGCGTGACGATGGTGATGTACGGCTCGCGCTCCGTCCTGCAGGTCATCGGGGAAAGCAAAAACTGGAGCACGATCGTCCTGGGCACCACCCCGCAATTTACCGAGGTCCGCAGCTGGCCGGTCGCGCAGGGGAACTTTTTCACCCAGTCCGACATGGATTCGGCGGCCAAGGTCGCCGTACTGGGCAAGACCGTCGTTCAGAACCTGTACGAGCCGGGCGACGAAGTCGTGGGCAGCCAGATCCGCATCAGAAACGTTCCGCTGCGGGTGATCGGCGTCCTGGCGCCCAAGGGACAATCGGTGACGGGACAGGATCAGGACGATCTGATCCTGCTCCCGTTCACCACCGCCGAACGCAAGGTCCTCGGCACCAAGTTTCTCGGCACCGTCGGCATCATCATGGTGGCGACCCAGACGCGCCAGGACATCCCGGCGGTCGTGGACGACATCAAGGAACTTCTGCGGGCGCGACACCGCCTCCACGCTTCGGAAGAAGACGACTTCACGATCCGCACCATGGAGGACGTTGCCAAGACCGTGGCCGGCACGAGCCGGACGATGATGCTCATGCTGATGGGGATCGCCTCGATCTCGCTGATCGTCGGCGGCATCGGCATCATGAACATTCTCCTGGTGTCCGTGACGGAACGGACGAAGGAGATCGGATTGCGCATGGCGGTCGGCGCCACGCGCCGCCATATCCTGCTGCAGTTTCTCGTCGAAGCCGTCATCATGACGGCCATCGGCGGCCTCCTCGGCGTGGCGGCCGGCATCGGCATCGCGCGTCTGCTGACCGTCATGATCGGCTGGCCGACCATCATCAACATGCAGGCCGTGACCGCGGCCTTTGTCTTTTCCCTCGTCGTGGGCGTCTTTTTCGGGCTTTATCCGGCCAACAAGGCCTCGAAACTCAACCCCATCGAGGCGTTGCACTATGAGTGAGTGCGAGAGGAACGAGACAGGCGCGATGAGCGCGAACGAGCGAGTCGTTGACTCGAACATCGGGGGAGCGGTAGCTCGAGACGAACCGGTCTGCTCTCGCCCGCACGCCCGTCTCGCGCTTCTCGGACGTCTCGCCTGGACGCCATGAACATCCGGGAGAATCGAGAGATCGCACAGAAGCTGCGGGAAGTTGCGCTGCTCCTGGAGGAACAGGGGGCGAATCGCTTCCGCGTCCAGGCCTACCGCACCGCCGCCGACCGGCTGGAGCGCCTCGAGATCCCCGTCTCGCAGATCGCCGAACGAGAGGGCACCGAAGGCCTCCAGGCCCTGCCCGGCATCGGCGTGAGCCTGGCGCGCTCGATCCATACGCTCGTCGTCACCGGCCGGCTCCCGATGCTGGACCGTCTTCGGGGCCATATGGATCCGCTCGCGCTGCTGACTTCGATCCCCGGGATCGGCCCGGCTCTCGCCCGCCGGCTCCACGACGATCTGCACATCGAGACGCTGGAACAGCTCGAACTGGCGGCGCACGACGGGCGGCTGACGGATCTCGAGGGAGTCGGGCCGAAAAGACTCCAGGGCATCATCGACTCCCTCACCGCCCGCCTGGGCCGGGTGCGGAAGCCGCCACAGACGCCGGGATCGCAGGCAGCCGCCGATCCCCCCGTCGCGGAGCTGCTGGAGGTCGATCGGGAATACCGTGAGGCGGCGCGGGCCGGCCGGCTGCAGACGATCGCGCCGCGCCGGTTCAATCCGAAGAAGGAATCCTGGCTGCCGATCCTGCACACCCAACGGGGCGACCGCCACTACAGCGCGCTGTTTTCCAACAGCGCGCTGGCCCATCAATTGAACAAGACGCGCGACTGGGTCATCCTCTACTACGACGACGACCGGGGCGAGCGGCAATGCACCGTGGTGACCGGCCGGCACCCGCCCTTCGAGGGCAAGCGGGTGGTGCGGGGACGGGAACCCGAATGCGAATCGTACTATCGCGCCCTCCCCTCCGATACGGCCGGGACCGCGCCGCCCGAACCATCGTGACCGCCGTTCGCCGGCCGGTTACGCGCCGGCCGGCGCCTTCCCCTGCGGAACCTCGACTTGAAAGGGACGGCTGGCCTCGCCCATGTAGAGAGTCCGGTGCGGAAACGGGATCTCGATGCCTCGGGCGTCGAAGGCCTGCTTCAGCCGGCGGCGGTATTCGCGCCCGACGTTCCACTGTTCCAATGGCCTGGTCTTGATCCGGACGCGGATGACGACGGCCGAATCGGCAAAATCATTCACCCCGATGATTTCGATCGGCGCCGCGAATTTGTCGCCGAAGGCCGGATCCTGCCGAAGGTCCTCGCCCACCTGCCGCATCACGTCCACGACACGGTCGGTGTCTTCCTTATAGGCCACGCCCATGTCCAGCACGAAGGCCGACCACTCCTTGGTCATGTTCGACAGGGTCGTGATCGTCCCGTTGGGGAACACGTGCACGACGCCCGAAAAGTCCCGCAGCGTGATGGTGCGGAACGTAATCGCTTCGACCAGACCGCCCGTGCCGTTGATGACGGCCACGTCGCCCAGCCGGATCTGATCCTCCAGAATGATGAAGAATCCGCTGATCAAATCCCGCACCAGGTTCTGCGCCCCGAAGCCGACGGCCAGGCCGACGATCCCGGCGCCGGCGAGAATCGGCCGGATATCCAGCCCGACCTGCTCCAGCACCTCGATGATCACCACGCCCCAGACCAGGGCGACCACGATCGTGCGAAGAATGCCGGTCAGGGTCGAGGCGCGCTTTCTGTTGGTTTCCGCATCCACGTCCGCCGGCTTGCCCGTGCGCGCCAGCAGCGCTTCGAGCTGTTGAACGCCCAGCCGGAGAAACCGCATCGCGACAAGACCGAGCACGATGATCAGGGCGATCTTGGCGCCGGCCTTGCCGACGACGACCCCCATCGACATCAGCCATGGAGTCACTTCCTGCATCGACGCGAGATTCATGACGTCACCCTCCTCTGAACAGGTTGCTGTCGACGATCGACGATTTCAAAATTCCCGAATGAAACGGAATCCGGCTTCCGGCAGAGTCAGGTCGTTCGTGAATCGGACGCCGGCGCCGGCCTGTAGCATCCAATGTTTGCTGACTTCAACGTGCAGTTGCGGCATGATCAGTACGGACGAGTTGCCGTCCGTGACTTGATTGATATTCGTTTCGACGCCCGCCACCAGTCGCTCGGTGACGTCGGCGAACAGGGTCACGTTGCCCAGCAGCTCGGCCCGGCGGTCCGCCACGCTCCCTCCCAGCTCCGCACGCGGGCCGAACATGCCGAACAGGCTCCAGGTCTCGTTCAACCGGAATCCTGCCAGGTAGAGAAAGGTGGCGGTCCACACCTTCGGATGACGATCGTATTGCACGATCGTCTGCGCCCCGTGAATGAACCGATGCTCAAACCCCGTGCCGAACGTGAGCTGCCCCGCCGCCTTGTACGCCTCGACGGTGGCGTTCTCGATCGGCAATTCGAATTCGAAGGCCAATCCGTCGCGTACGGCATATTCGATCTCGGGCGCCCATTCCAGCCCCTGCGTATCGGCGCTGCGCCGGACCAGGCCCAGCGGATCAGGCGATTGGTCCACCGTCCTGGATTTCCGCTTCAGCGGGACCAAACCGAGCACGTTCACCTCCCCTTCTCCGCGTTTCACGCCCAACGGCCGCACCAGGTCAAACACCATCGGTTCGGGAATACGCGGCCCTTTTTCCTCTCCCGAAACCCGTTCGATCGTCTCGTCCTCGCCGACCGGATACGACCAAAGGCGGAAGTCCGGCCGATCGAACTCCTGCCGCGGCATGGTCGGCTCGGGAGAGAAGCGGATCAGCCGCCGGCTGTCCGCATTCAGGGACGGTATCGGTCGGTCACGTTCCACCCGGGACGCTTCAGGACCGTGAATCTCCGCCTCGACCGGGTCTACGGTAACGGAAATTGCGCAGATTATCGCTGCACACATGACCGCGGCGTGACGGGTCCCTGAGAGGACGCCCGTCGGCCTGCCGACCGGCAGGCCTCTCAAGGGCATCCGCTCACGCTCGATGAGCCCGGCCTTTCCCGCCGATTGCATGTTACGGCTCCCGCTACCCTGCGAACTCGAATCCCACGCCGAAAATCACAGCCTCGTCGGTCCGCTTCCGTCCCGGCGCCGGGGCGCCGTTGTACCGGATGTCGTATTCCACGTTGAAGAACAGATTGCCGAGCAGGTTCACCCGCAAGCCCTGGTCGGCAAAGACACGCAGCGCCGACCGTTCGTCGAAGTCGAGAAATCCTTCGTGCTTGTGAAACAACTTGACCCGGTCCGGGATCAGCACGAACTCCGTGCGCAACGACCAGCGCGCAGAGGGGGTTTTCACCGAAGGCGCATTGATATAGTGCTCGCTCACGTGCGCCAATCCGGCCACCGCCGAAACGTTTACCCGCTGCGTGTCGAGGAACTGATACCCGAATCCGGCCCCGACGGTGGTGCGGAGCGACAGGTTCTGAAAGGCGTCTTTTTCCATCAGACCTTCGGCGTTGGTGAAGATCCTCCTGCTCAGGAAAAAGTCGTACTTGAGGGAGGCGAGCGAATTGCGCACCGTCACCCGGCTCCCCACCTCCCCATAGTTATACTTGGCCTCCGCCAGCATGCGATGCCGGTCCGAACGCACCGTCCATCGGGTGGAGGCGTTGACGGCCTGCGTCTCGGTGTTCCCCTGGGTGCGGTTGCCTCCCACGTTCAGCGTCCCCTGGTAGCGGATCGGCGGAGGCGGATTGATCGCCTTCACGGCATCGAGGGGAATCGGGCCGTCTGCGTCGATCCGGCCGACCCGGGCTGTCGCATAGTTCGTGTACAGCCACTCGGTCCAGTCCGCCTCCTGTGCCTTGTCGTGCAACTGGATCGTCAGCGGCCGGTCGGCCGAGAGGCTCTCGATGTCACTCCACCGGATCTTGACGTCTCCGCTGTGTTCCGTGGCCAGCGTGAGGATTCCCTCTTCCATCATCACAATCGTGCCGGTCAGGCGATCGCCGTTGCGATACCGCACTTCGTCGGCCCAGCAAGGCGAGAGCAGGCAGGCCGCCGCCACCGCGCCGAATGCGGCGGCAAGGACGAGGGGCAAGGACATTCTGAAAGCGGGCTCAGGAATTGATCGTGCCGTCATGAGCGTAAATCGGTCGCGTCTCCCTTCCGCGAGGAACCCGGAAAGGCTGCGTGGAGCACAAGCCATCTGTCGGCTAGGGAGGATCGACCAGGTCCGTCGTGCGGAAGTTAAAGAAAAAGAAGACCACGTACTGATTGTGGTAGGCCGACCCGACGTACTTCGACGTGGAACGCACGAATCGTCCCGATTCGCTCTCGTAGACGTCCATGTGCAGCCGCACGTGCGCCAGTTGATCCTGCTCCTGATAGAGGGTGATCTGCGGAAGCGCGAAGGGAATGATGAGGCTCTGGATGGGCGGCAGGCCGAAGAACGTCTTCCCCTGATTCGTCCCCATGGCTTCCACCTTCACGCGCACGAGGTACGACGCCTCGGCAGCCTGTTTCCTGACCCGATAGCCCAACTCGCCCAAGCGCGCCGCCGCCGCATCGCGCACGTAGGACAGATCCCACGAGGGAGAATCGATCACTCCGAACGCGGCATCCTCCTCGCTGACGTGCATGTGGGCCCGATCGGTCTGCAAACCGCTCACTTCGATGGCGACGGTTTCACCCTCCGCCACCGGGATGGTGATTTCCTCCAGCGACCGTTCCACCGCCTGCGTGAGCAACAACTGCTCGATGGCGCTGCGGGGCGTCTTCGACACCTCCTGCGGCAGGGTGCAGCCGCCGATCAAGGCGGCCAGGGCCGCGGCCATGACGCCCGCGGGGCTTGAGAGACCGTCGCGGAGGATATCGGGAACCTTCTTGCGGCACATGACCGACACTAGGACCTCATCGTGGCGAAGATTGCACTTCCTCGATTGTCTGCCGCGACCCGGGCATCGTGTCTCCCGGAAGGGAAATCGCGACGAGGGCGAGCGGACTTGGCTGCAGCAGCAGGCCCGGAACCACGCCGCTCGCAAGCAACAACCCGTTATTCCGATACAATCTCAGGAATAATTCGCGGGGCAACATCCCTATCGATCGGGCTGGTCGTCCGGCGCGCGTTCATGCGCATGGACCTTTCGCACCGACTGTTTGATACGGGCCTGTAACGGGAAGCCGCCGCGCGTGACTGTTTCGGCCTTGGAACAGTCATCGCGCGCGTCTCCGTCCGGCAGCGTTCGATCAACGCGATCCCCGCTGCCGCCGCCAACGAACCTGCGACGATCCCGGCCAACCCGCACCGCTTCAGTCCTTCCGGCATACCCTCATTTGATTTTCCCGGCCAGCTCCGTCAGGTCCTTGGGATAGAGCACGATTTCGATCCGCCGGTTGGCGGCCCGGCCCGCCTCGGTTTCGTTGGATTCCACCGCTCTCGTGTCGGCATATCCGCCGGCGGCGAGCATCGCGCGGTCCACGCCGCCTTCCTCGATCAGGTAGCGAACGACGCTGGTCGCGCGCGCCGTCGAGAGCTCCCAGTTCGTCGCAAACTTGTCCTTCAGCTTGACGCCGATCGGCACATTATCCGTATGGCCCTCGATGCGTATCTGCTTATCCGTCACCTTCTTGAGAATGTCGCTGACCTGCTTCAGCACCTTGAGCCCGGCGGGCTTGACCTGGGCCTGCCCGGAATCGAACAGCACCCGGTCCACCATGTTGATCGTCAGCCGGTCGCGCACCTGCCGGATCTTGATGTCGCCCTTCTCGATTTCCGCCTTGAGCGAACTGGTGAGATCTTCATGGGTGCGGGTCAAACGGGCGATCTCCGCTTCCTTCTCCGCCCGCTCCTGCTCGAGCCTGGCCTTTTCCGCCTCTCCGGCTTTCAGTCGCGCCCGTTCCTCCTCCAGGCCCGCCTGCAACCGGTCCCGCTCCCGCTTTACCGCGGCCGCTTCCTCGCCGAGGGCCGCCAGTTCGGTCGTCAGCGCCGTCACCCGTTGCTTGCTCTTCTCCAGTTCCTCCGTCAGCAAGGCGGCTTTGGCGGCG
This sequence comes from Nitrospira sp. UBA5699, assembly GCA_002420105.1. GTDB lineage: Bacteria > Nitrospirota > Nitrospiria > Nitrospirales > Nitrospiraceae > Nitrospira_C. The sequence goes on along the minus strand of DIHJ01000108.1, from coordinate 31,142 downwards.
ATGACGTTGCGATCCGTCGCCTCCTGGCGCAACGTCCCGATCTGCTGATCGCGCTCGGACAGCCGTTTCTCCAAATCCTTCACGCGGGCTGCGTCGGTTTCCAGTTCACCGGCCCGCTTTTGAAGCCGGGCGATCTCGTCCTGAGCCGTCGTCGTGCCGCCGAGGAGTTTCTGCTTGTCCTGCTGAAGCGCGGCCACTTTGCCCTGTTCCGCGTTCAGTTTCGTCGTCAAATCCCGAACGTTGTTCTCGGCCTCCCGCAACGCCGCCGCCGCCTGTTCCTTCTCTTTCTCCGAGGCGGCGATCTGCTGGTTGGCCTCCGTGACCGCTTTCGCCGCCGCAGCCTGCTCCTGCTGCGCGGTTTGGAGCTTCCGTTCGAGGTCGTCGGACTTCACCCGGAGCAGATCCCGCTCCCGCCGCAGTTCTCCGGACGTGATCTGCGCCTGCCGGGCCTCTTCTTGCAACGTCTTCGCTTCTTCCTCCCGTTGGCGTTGCCCCGCCAAGGCCCGATCGAGATTTTCGTTGGAGGCGACGAGCGCCTGGCCGGTTCGGCTGCGGGCCGCCTGTTCGGCCGCCAATTCCTCCGCCAGCTTGGCCTTGTCGGCTTCCAGCGCCGCAATGCGGGCCGCCGCCTGTTTCTTTTCAGCCTCCAGAGCCACCGCCGCCGATTTCTTCGCGGCCGCCAGTTCCTCCAGCGTCTGCTCATGGGTTCCGCTACTCACGCAGCCGGTGACGAGGAATGAGATGAACACTGCGCTTGCCATTGTACGCTGTCGCATCATCGTCTCCTTTCAATTTGTTGGTAGGGCTCGCAGACCGGTATCCCGACTATCGGGAACCGCTGCGACTGGCTCGCAAAATGCCGAGCCCGTCGCCGTCGTGTCCTGATACGCCGCCGCAGGGCCGACCGGATTCCCTCTGCGCCACAGGAGCCGCCGCGCGCGAGGGTTCTCACGTCGAGTTGCAATCCGGTGCCTCATGAACCGATGATCGGGCACCGGACCCGCTTAAACAAGCGCACAGTCGTGATCGCCGCCGGATGCGCTTCAATCCCCTCTGTATCGGCACGCTAGCACGCCGCAAAACCTTGCGACAGGGCGAGACGTTCCATCACGATGGGTCATCCCCGCGCCTTCACGCCCGGCCTGATGACAGGCTTCGGAAATCGACGACCAACAGAACGGTGTCGCATTCTTTGTGCAAGAGCATCTCACGGCGTTGCCGGCGCGAGCAGCTTGCCGGGAAGCGTGATCACGTTCGTCAGCACGTCGATGGCCAGGCGGGGATAACCCGTCAATCCCTTGGCGAAGGACTCGATCGGAAGATACCGGACGTCCGGATCGGTCCATTTCCCCTTCACCTCGAACAGCGCGGTCGACAGGCCGGGGCGGTTGCCCGCGAGCAACGTGCCGAACAACGGAATCTTGCCGATCAGATCGGAATAGGCGCCGAGCGGGCTGACCGCCAGAGCCACATCGAGGTCGTCCGTCACCATGTCGAGCCGGCCCGCCCCGCTGACCTTCATCAGGGGGCTGTCGAAGACGATGTCCCGGGAGGAGAGGACCCCGTTTTCGACCGCCACCGTGGCGGAGATCGCATCGAACGGGATGCCGTCGTGATCCAGATCCACCCTCTCTTTCAGCAGGGCGGGCAGGTTGAGAATCTTCAGCACCTTCGGCAGCACCCTGCCGTGTAGGATGGCTCCCTTCTCGAAACGCAGTTTCAAGGAGTCGGGGCTGTTCAACGTGCCGAGAAAGGGAGTCGATGCCCGGATCACCCCCTGCACCTTTCCGCTGAGCGACAGCAGACCGTGCAACGGTTCCGCCTCCGGATCGATGACCGAGATGATCTGGTGCACCGGCATTCCGTCGAGCGTCATCTCGCCCTCGATCCCGACCGGCCCTTCGGGCGCGAATGAGGCGACGACCCGGCCGGAGACTCTGCCCTCCGGCGTCTCTCCGGTCACGTGATCGAGCGTGATCGTACCCTGTCCGGCACGCATGTGGCCGGACAGGGTTCCGAACCGGAGCCGGTGGTACTGCGCCTGTTTGACGAGCGCGGTCACCTCGCCACGACCGGATCGCGCCCATTGCCGGATCCGCTCGAGCGCATCATCGTCGGCGCCTTGGTCGACGGGAATCAGTCTCGTGAGATCGAGCCGTGACGATTCCAGCGTCAACGTCGGCGCGGGATGCCCCGCCCAATCCTTGACGACGCCCCGCACCCTGACATCGCTGTCTCCGACCTTGAAGGCCAGACGTTGGATCATGGCGTCCCGTCCCGCCACGTGCAGCTTGAGGGAGATCGCGCGCAATCCGTCCCGGAGACCGTCCACCGCCAGCTTGCCTCTCCGGACATCGATCCATCCCGAAGGCGTCCAGGACGACCAATCCGACCCCCGCCCTTCGACGGTGATCGAGGCCTCGATCACGCCTTCCAATCCCGCCGGCAGCGTGAAGCCATCGGTCAGGCTGGCAAGGGGAATCGGGCCGGCCTCCACGCGGAACGACACCTCGAGCGGATCCCGCCAACGGATGTCGGCCCGCCCCTCGACGCGGGCCGACGGCAGCACCAGCGCGACGCGGCGGGCCGTGAGCCGATTGTCTTTGCCTATCCTCCCTTCGAATTCGAGCGAGGACGCGACGCCGCGATGTTTGCTGATCACCGGCGGCACCGCAATCTCGGTTTCCGTCAGATCGATCCTGCCTTTCCAGGCGGGGGCGCGCACAGGGCCGGACAGCAGGAGGGTGGCGCCGGCCGGCCCTTCCAGCCGCGCGTCGGTCGCGCCGGAGACGATCGCCCTCAGGAACGTCAACAGCCGGGCACCGTCCGCTGAGAGTTCCACGGTGACGTCCTCGAATCGAGGCCTCGGTCCCGTCTCCAGGGCGCCCTGCGCGTCGAAATGAATCGGCCCCACGTTCCCACGAACGTGCTTGAGTTCAACGAAGCGGGGCGTGACGACGACGGTCCCGTCGAGATGTTCGGCCGAGAGGTTCCATTCGGGCACGCGCGCGCCGAGATCGTGTCCGGTGATCTCGGCATCGACGAATTCCACCCGCGGATCGACCCCGATTGGACCGGCGAGGTGGATCGACACCTGCACGTCCCCCTTCGGATCCGTGATCGCATGCAAGGCCGTCTCGCCCGCCGCGGCGCCGCCGATGCCGTGGAGCAGACGCAGGAGTTCTCCCGTCGTCCCGGTACCGGTCAGTTGCAGATCCACGGCCGGGGCCACCCGCAGATGGGAGAGCGCCAACTTTCCGTTCGAGACCCGCAACCCTCCGACGTGGCCGGACACGTCCATCGCCTCCACGTGCGCCTCATCGAAAAAGACGGTCCCGGAGAGATTCTGAACCGGCGTCCCGGCCGCGCCGAACCGCCCGCTCCCCGTCGACAGCTTGACGACTCCGCGCCAGTCCGACCGTTCCGGCCGATCCAGCCGGCCGCCGAGCGTCGCCGACAGCAGTTCGAGCGTGCCCGAGACTTGATGCTCGACGACCGCGGAGCGGACGGCCGGAGGAATCCATGCAGCCGGGACCCGCTGCAGAGCGACGCCGAGACCGACGGGCGAACTCGAAAGCGTCGCCGAATAGACCGGTTGTTCCGTGCCGATCCCCTGAATCCGGCCCTGACCGCGGACCGCAAGCCATGCGAGACGCCCCTCAACCTGCGAAAGAACCGCGTCATAGCCCGCGACTCCCGGCGTGACCAGCACCTGAACGCGCACATCCGTCCGCCAGGGTCCTGCCTCGTCAGGACGACCCGCCTCAGCCGCATCGATCCAGGGGGCCGGATCGAATTGTTCCAGCGTGACGGAGCCCTCGAACCGCACCGGGGGCGGCGCGGCCGTGGACGCCGGCGAGAGCGCCGCCAGGGCCAGTGCCCCGTCGATGGTCAGGCCGGACGATCCTCCGGGCTGGTCGAACTCCCCCGTCAGCGTCAGATCGGCCGCGGTCCGCAAGAGATCGCTGTCCAGGATCGCGTTCACGTTCCGGACTCTCGCTTCGCGCGGCGTCTCGCTCGCCTGCTCGTCGATGATGAGGATCTCGCCTCCCCTGATCTCCACGTCCGGGAGCAACCACCGGAACCGGACGCCTCCCTCGTCATCGCGTCCGGCCGGTTGCGTTCCGCCGGCCAGGGGAACCTGCCACCGCCCTTCCAGGTCCCGGCGGATGACGACCTGCGGATCGATCGCGACGACCTTTACGACGGCCAGTTGCTTTTTCAACAGGGGGAGCGCCCGCAGCGTGACCGAACCATGACCGACACGAACGACCGTACCGGGATGGCGCGCATCCCGCGCGACCATGTCCCAGAATTCGACCGCGAGCCTCGGAACCAAGTGAATCCGGACGGCCGCGACCTCGACGCCGGTCGCGCTTTTCAGCCGTTGCAGGAGGGCGCCCCGCACCGCCTGATGATTGAGGACAGAGGCCGAGAGGAACAGCAGCGCGATGAGCGCGCAGCCGAGGATGAACCAGCGGGGAATCAACATGGTCTGACGTAACGTTGGTTTCATGGGGCACGCGACAACAGTTCTCATGTGAGCGCCGGCCCCCGGCCGGCGCTGCCGCGATCCGGACGGTCGCGGCGGTGTTCCAGACGCACTACAGAGACCGGTTGCTCCACCCGATCACGCCGGGCCGATCGAGGCAATCGAACGGCCAGGCCCTTAATCCTCTATGCCTTGTATGCCGATATGATGGAAAGTGACCGCGGGGGATCGCAGCCGTGACGATAGTCGAACACCCTCAACGCCTTCGGCAGAAGGATTCGACAGGCATCCGAGTTCCCAACGATCTCCGACGGAACCGAAGGCAGGCCTTCCGGCTGTCCGCCGGAAGCGAGGCTCGGAACTTCGGCAGGATCAACAGACAGTCTCATTGACTCAACACCTAACAGGAACGCCCACTCTGCTCATTGGACAAATACCTCCTCCGGCTCCCGACAATTGTCCACATCGCTCCTCCCAACTGTGACGGCCTCTCGAACCCCGGACAGTTCAGTTCGCCCGCGGTCGGCCCCGGCGCGCGATCTTGACCGTCTCCATGATCACGAACGGCAGCAGTCCCGCCGCGCCCATCAGGAGCCAATCGTCGAGCGGCAGCGGGGCAACCTTGAAGACCGGCGCGACGGCCGGGACCGTGAGCACGGCCAGTTGCACGACGAACGACAGGAGCACGGCCCACAGGAGGGCGGGGTTCGTTGCGATGCCCAGTTGGAAGAGCGACAGCCGTTCGTTCCGGCAGTTGAATGCATGGATCAGCTGCGCGACCACCATGACGGTGAATGCCACCGTCCTTGCCTGCTCCACCTCCTGACGCAGAACATACAGGCTGTAGCAGAAGGCCGCCAGCGCAATCCCCCCCAGCATCAACCCTTCGCCGCCGATCGCCAGCAGGCGTCCGCCGTCCAGTAGGCGCGCGGAGGGCGAGCGGGGCGGCCGCTTCATGAGATCCGGCGCCTTGGGATCGACCGCCAGCGCCAGGGCCGGAATGCCGTCCGTGACGAGATTCATCCAGAGGATCTGGATCGGCAGCAGCGGGAGCGGCAGGCCCAGCAGCGCGGCGAACAGCATCACCAGCACTTCGCTCACGTTGCACGACAGCAGAAAGTGGACGGTCTTCCGGATGTTGTCGAAGACGCCCCGTCCCTCCTCCACCGCCGCCGCGATCGACGCGAAGTTATCGTCGGTGACGACCATGTCGGAGGCTTCCTTCGTCACGTCGGTGCCGGCGAGACCCATCGCCACGCCGATATCGGCCTCCTTGATCGCCGGCGCGTCGTTCACGCCGTCCCCCGTCATCGCAACGATCGCGCCATTGCGTTTCCAGGCCTGCACGATGCGCAGCTTGTGCTCCGCCGACACGCGGGCATAGACCGTGACCCGCCCGACGAACTGCGCCAGCTGTTCATCCGTGAGATTGTTGATCTCGGCCCCGGAGAAGGCCGCGCCGTCGCCGTCGGAAAGGCCCAGTTCCCGCGCGATCGCGACCGCGGTTTCCTTATGGTCGCCCGTGATCATGACGGTTTTGATGCCGGCCTCCCGGCAAAGACGGACGGCCTCGACGGCTTCCGGCCGGAGAGGATCCTTCATCGCGAACAGGCCCAGAAACACCAGATCCCGTTCCACCTCGTCCGATGTTCGGCCCGTACGACCGTCGCCGAGGCGGCGGTCGGCCACCGCCAGCACGCGGAGCGCGCCATGGGCGAAGGAGGCGTTGGTGTCGAGGATCGCCTTCCGCTGCCGCTCGTCCAGCGGTTCTACGACGCCGTCCCACGTCAGGCGCCGCGTGCAACGGCCGAGCAGCACGTCCGGAGCCCCCTTGACGTACGCCACGGGGCCCTCGTGAGTCCGGCGGATCACCGTCATCATTTTCCGTTCCGCGTCGAACGGGATTTCGGCCTCGAACGGCGCGGCCCGTTCCAGGTCCTGCTTCGTCGCTCCCGCTTTGGCGGCCGCCACGAGCAGCGCCCCTTCGGTCGGATCGCCGATCACCTGCCAGACGCCGTTCTCCTGCTTCAAGGTCGCCCCGTTGCAGAGCACCGCGGCGGTCAGGAGGTGACGCAGGCCAGGCGAGGTGTGAGGGGTAAGGGGCAAGGGGCGCTCGGCCTGAAGACGGGACGAGTTCCATTCGGCTTCTCCTCCCCTCTCGCCTCTGGCCTCTCGCCCCGCGCCATTGACCTCTCGGATTTCGCCGACCGGCTCATAGCCTTCGCCGGTGACCTCGAACGTCGCCTCGCCCGCGAACAGCTGCACGACCGTCATCTCGTTCTTCGTCAAGGTCCCGGTCTTGTCGGTGCAGATCACGGTCGCCGAGCCCAGCGTTTCCACCGCAGGCAGCTTCCGGATCAGGGCATGGCGCTTCACCATGCGGGTGACCCCCAGGGCCAACGTGATCGTGACCACGGCGGGAAGGCCTTCCGGCACGGCCGCCACGGCCAGGCTGACCGAGGTCAGGAACATCGCCACCAGCGGCTCGCCGCGCAGGTACCCCAGACCGAACACGACGCTGACCACGCCCAACGCCAGCCAGAGCAGCGTGTAGCCGAACTGTTCGAGACGCCGTTGCAAGGGCGTTTCCGCCCGTTCCGCTTCCGACGCCTTCTGAATCATGGCGGCGATCCGGCCCAGTTCCGTCCGGAGTCCCGTCGCGACGACCAGCCCGCGGGCCTTTCCCGAGACCGCAACGGTGCCCATGAACGCCATGTTGATCCGGTCCGCCAGCGGCACGTCGGCTCCGGCGAGGACCTCCCCGCTCTTCTGAACCGGCGTGGATTCTCCGGTCAACGACGCTTCCTGCGTCTGGAAACCGGCCGTGTAGACGAGGCGCGCGTCGGCGGGGACCCGGTCGCCCGCCTCCAGCAGGATCAGATCTCCGGGAACCAGTTCGCGCGCGGCGATGGACTGCACCGCCCCGTCACGGACGACGCGGGCCATCGCGACGGACATCTTGCGCAGCGCCGCCAGCGACCGCTCGGCCCGGAATTCCTGGATGAACCCGAGCATCCCGTTGAGAAAGACGATCGCCACGATCGCCGCCGCGTCGAGCCAGTCCTCCAACAGGCCGGAGACGACCGCCGCGCCGATCAGCACCCAGACGATGACGCTCGTGAACTGGGAGAGAAAGAGTCTGAGCAGGGAGGGCGGCGGCGCTTCGGGCAGTTCGTTGAATCCCCCGCGCGCCTGCCGCTCCCCCGCTTCGGCGGTGCCGAGACCGGTGTCGGGGTCCGTGTGGAGCGCCGCGCCCAGAACGCCGGCCGGCAGGCTGTGCCAGGGCTGCGCGAGCGGCATGTCGGCATTCGACGGCGTCATCCGTCTCCGTCCTTATCGGAAAAGCAGCCACAGGCCCAGCACGTAGGCGACGATCATCAGGAAGCTGTCCGGTTCGATCAGCATGAAGCGCTTTTCGGCGCGGTAAATGATGCCCATCAGGCCGATGTTCATCATCAGAATCGACCACAAAGCCGTGAGCGCGTGCGTCGAACTGACCGAACTGAGCAGACCGCCGTTCCGGTAGGCCGCATCGGCGAACAGGAACGCGCCCATGTTGAACGCGTTGCTGCCGAAGAGATTCCCCACGGCCAAATCGAACGCCCCCAGCCGGACCGCCGCGATCGAAACAACCAGCTCCGGCAGGGAGGTGGTGATCGCCACCAGCGAGGTCCCGATGAACGTCGCCGTCACGCCCGTTTCGTCGGCGATCCGTCCGGCCGACCAGGCCAGCAACGGCGCCGCCGCCAGCAGGACAAGCGTACCCGCCGAGAACCCGATGACCGCGCGGCGCAGTCCGTTCCCGCGGGTGAGACCGGCCTCGCGTTTCTCGGCCGCTCCCGCCGCGACGGCTTCCTGCTCCCGCCGGCGGCGCTGCATGTCCTCCTGTCGGAACACGACCCTCATCCCCAACACATAGAGGAGGAACAGCATCAGGCTCCCGAAGCCGACCCCGAGATGGGTGACATCGACTTTCACGAGCACGAAGAACGCGGCGAGCCCCGTCAGCGCCATCGCGAACGCGGCCGTGAGCGTGTGCTCCAGCGCCGCCTGCTGCCAGACCCGCTTCTGGCGATGCAGCAGATCGATCAGCCCGAGCGTGAGCATGTTGCTCATGCCGGCGCCGAAGAGATCGCCGGCCGCAAGATCCGGCCGGTCGAGCCACCCGGCGCTGACGGTCGTCAACACTTCCGGCAGGGACGTCGCCGCGGACATCAGCAGAACGCCGATCCACAAGCGCCCCAATCCGGTCAGATCGGCGAGCTGATCCCCGTAATGCGAGAGCTTCGTCCCGGCGAACACGATCGCGGCGGCGCTACAGGCAAAGATGAGCCAGGTCATCGACTGCTACCCCTGTTTCCGGGACATGGCCTCGTCTTCGCATGCGACATCTTCACGCCGGAACTGCTCCCTCCCGGCCTCCTCTTGTTCTCTTTCTAAGGGGCGGGGTCGCCGGTCCTCAACTGCGCGCGTCGAACGAGGCCCTTCTGAGGGCGCGCGTTCCGCGAGCACTGAGGACCGACGACCCTGCCCCGCTACACCCACTCCGGAGCGTACTCCTTCGCGGCTTCTTTTTCGGCGAACCCCCGGTACAACGCCGGCAGCACCACGAGCGTGAGCGCGGTCGAGGTGAACAGGCCGCCGATGACGACGGTCGCCAGCGGCCGCTGCACCTCCGCGCCGATCCCCTGCGCGAGCGCGAGCGGGAGGAGCCCCAGCAGCGTCGTCATCATCGTCATCACCACCGGCCGGAGCCGCAGGCTGCAACCGGCCAGAAGGGCCTCGTCGGTCGGTCTGCCTTCGTGGCGAAGCTGATTGATGTAGGACACTAGCACGATGCCGTTTCCCACGGCGAGCCCGAACAGTTCGATGAAGCCGATCGAGGCCGGCACGCTGAGGTATTGCCCGCTGAACCAGAGCGAGACGAACCCGCCGATCAGGGCGAACGGCAGGTTGAGAATGATCAGCGTCGCATAGCGGAGCGAATGGAACGCCCAGAAGAGGAGGAAGAACACGAGCCCCAGCGTGACCGGCACGACGATCAACAGCCGTGCGTTGGCCCGTTCCATGTTCTCAAAGGCGCCGCCCCACGTGACCGTATAGCCTTCCGGAAACTGAATCTGCGCGGCCAGCTTTTTCCGGCCTTCGTCGACGACGCCGCCGATGTCGCGCCCCACCACATTGAAGCCGATGTAGATGCGCCGCTTCACCTGCTCGCGGCTGATGCGGAGCGGCCCCTCCCGCATTTCGATCTTCGCCAGCTCGCTCATCGGAATCAGGGCTCCCGACGCGGATTTCACCCGGATGTCGCTGATGGTCGTCACGCTGTTCCGGGCCGGCTCCGGAAACCGCAGAATGAGCTGAAACCGCCGCTCCCCTTCGTAGACGTGCGTCGCGGTCCTGCCCCCGACGGCGGTCGTGATGATCTCCTGCACATCGGCCACGTTGATGCCGTAGCGGGCGATCTTCTGCCGGTCGATGTCAACGGTGAGGTAGGGCTGCCCGGCGATCTGCTCCACCTTGATGTCCTTCACCCCCTGGATCTGTTGCATCAACCCGGCGATCTCCTCGGCCTTGCGGTTGAGCACGCCGAGATCGTCCCCGAACAGTTTGATCGCGCACTCCGTCCTGATGCCCGAGATGAGTTCGTCCACCCGTTCCTGAATCGGCTGGCTCATGAGCACGGAAATCCCCGGGATCTCCGCCAGCTTGGCGCGGATCGCGTCGGTCAATCCGGCTTGCGTCCGGGCCGTCTTCCAGGTGCTCCGGTCGTGCAGAGTGACGATCGGATCGCTTTCGTTCGGTTCCTCAGGGCCGAAGGCGATGTCGGGTCGGCCGATCTTGCTGACGGCCATCCGCACTTCGGGAAATTCCAGCATGGCCTTGTGGGTCTGCTTTTCCATTTCGATGGACTCCGGCAGCGAGACGCTGGGCAGCCGGACGATCTGGGGCGTGAGGGCCCCCTCTTCGAGAATCGGGATGAACTCCCGCCCGATGAAGGGGACCAGCGCCAGGCTGACGAGCACGACGGCGGTCGAGCCGGTCAGGACCGTCGCGCGATGCCGCAGCGTCCACCGCAGCACCGGCAGATAGCGCCGCTTCATCCAGAGCGTCAGGCGCGTTTCCTCCGGATGATCCCCGCGCAGCAGCAGGGACGCCAGCACCGGCGACAGCGTCAGTGTGACGATCACCGAGGCCAGAAGCGCGATCACCAGCGTATAGGCCAGCGGCGCAAACATCTTGCCTTCCATCCCCTGGAGGGTCATGAGCGGTAGAAACACCACGCTGATGATCAGAATCCCGAAGAGAATCGGCCGGCCCACTTCCTTCGTCGCGTGGAGAATGACCTCGAGCTTGCCCTTCCCGACCCCGCCGTTGTTCCGCGCAAGGTGCCGGTAGACGTTCTCGACGACGACCAGCGATCCGTCGGCGATCTCGCCGATCGCAATCGCCAGTCCGCCCAGCGTCATGAGGTTGGCCGAGAGCCCCAGGCGTTCCATCACGATGAACGTGACCAGCGGCGTGACGATCAGCGTGACGGTGACGACGACGGCGCTCCGGAGATGGCCCAGAAAGAAGAGAAAGACGAAGACAACCAGGACGATTCCCTCGATTAGGGCGTCCCGCACGGTATGGATGGCCGCCGTGACGAGCTCGATGCGGTCGTAGAAGGGCACCATCTTCGTGCCCGCGGGCAGCACGTGATTCTGCACCAGGTCCTCGACCTTCGCCTTGACGGATTCGACCACCTGTCGCGCGTTGCCGCCCCGGAGCATGAGCACCGTGCCCGCCACGATCTCCCGTTCGCCGTTCAGCACCGCGGCCCCGTGCCGGATCGCATGGCCGATACGGACCTCGGCCACGTCGCGCAGGAAGACCGGCGTGCCGTGGGATTCCTTGACAATGATGGATTCGATGTCGCTCAGGGTCCGGATCAATCCGAGTCCGCGCACGATGGCCCGTTCGGCATGGCGCTCCAGGACGTTGCCGCCGGCGTTCGCGTTGTTTTTCGCCACCGCCTCGTACACGTCGTGCAGCGTCAATTCGTATTTCCGGAGTTTCACCGGATCGACCAGCACCTGGTACTGCTTGACGAATCCGCCCAGCGCATTGACGTCGATCACGCCCGGGACGCCTTTGAGCAGCGGCCGCAACACCCAGTCCTGGATCGTCCGTTGCTCCGTCAGCTCCGCTTCGACGACCGCGGGATCCCTGTCCGTCGCATGCGGGCCCTCCAGATAATACTGGTAGATCTCCCCGAGGCCGGTGCTGACGGGCGCCATGACGGGATCGAGCCCCTCCGGCAGACGCTCTTTCACCGCCATCATCCGTTCCAGCACCAGCTGGCGGGCGAAATAGACGTCGACGTCGTCCCGGAACACGACCGTGATCTGGGACAGGGCGAACTTGGACAGCGAGCGGATCTCCGCCAGGCCCGGCAAGCCGGTCATCTGCAGCTCGAGGGGATAGGTGATGAACCGTTCGACTTCCACCGGCGACAGGCCCGGCGCTTCCGTCAGCACCTGCACCTGGATGTTCGTGACGTCGGGATAGGCGTCGATCGGGATGGATTGGAAGGCCCAGAGACCGGCGGCGGACAGCAGACAGGCGAGGCCGATGACGAGAATACGCTGGCGCAGCGAGAATTCGAGCAGCGTGGCGATCATGGGGCCGGCTCGATCTTGTGCCGTTCCATTTCCGACTTGAGCACGAAGGACCCTTTCGTGACGACCTGCTCGCCGGCGCGCACCCCGTCGAGTACCGCGACGACCTCGCCGTACTCGGAGCCCAGTTTGACGAGTCTCGCCTCGAACTCGTCCGGCCCCCGCCGGACGAACACGATCTTGCCGGCCGGCCCGTTCTGCACGGCCGCCAGCGGCACGGTCAGCGCGTCCGGACTCGGCGTCGCGTAGACGCGGACCGTGGCGAACATTTCCGGTTTCAACGCCCGATCGGGATTGGGCACGGTGACGCGCAGACGCATGGTGCGGGTGGCCGGATCGAGCACATCCCCGATGTAGGTGATCGTGCCGGTGAAGATCGCGTGGGGATAGGCGGAGACGATCACGTCGACCATCTGGTCCCTGCGGATGAACTGCACGTCCTTCTCCGGCACGTTGCCCACCACCCATACGTCGGAGAGATCCGCCACCGTGAACAGTTTCTGATGCGTCTCGACGACCTCGCCCCGCGTGATGTTGCGCATGATGACCCGCCCGTCGAACGGCGCCTGCAACGGCACGTCGGCCTTGATCGTGTGCTCGCGCTCCAGCCGTTCGGTCTCCTGCCGCGAGACGCCGAGCAGCTCCAGACGGCTCTGCGTTTCCCGACTCTCCGCCCGGGCCGTCTTCAACTCCGCTTCGCGGCGCTGCAACTCGGCCAGACTCACCGCCTTGTTCTCGTGCAGATCCCTCGCGCGTTCGTACGCGAGCTCGGCTTCGTACAGCTTGGCCCTGGCCTTCAGATAGGCGCTCTCCGCGACGCCGAGATCCGTGCTGTGGAGCAACGCCAGAAGCGTCCCCTTCTTCACGTCCCGGCCGACGTCCACGAACACCTTCACGACGCGGCCGCGGATCAACGTCGTGACCTCGGCCAACTCGTTTTCATTGGCCTGAACCGTCGCGGGAAACTCCCGGGAGGCCCGGAACTCTCCGCGCGCCACCGGCGCGACTTCGAGCGCCATCCGCGACGACTCCTCGGCCGTGAGGCGCAGCACCCCGGACGGCACGGAAGCCGGGCTCTGTTTGACGGCGGAAGGCGCCTCCGGTTTGTCCCCGCAGGCGAGCAGCCCGGCGGCCATCACACAGACCGCGAACGCGGCGGCCGGCCGTCGAACCGCCGGCTCCCTGCCGGTTCGGCGCATGCCGGCGCCCTCCGCAATCGGCGCTCCCGTTCTCTGTTCTCCGGCCAATGACACACCCGTCTCCCGTTGCCTATCTCTCAGCACGGGGCATGCCCGCAAAACCCCGTCGATTCGGCGGAAAACCGCTCATATTCGTGGCCTTTTGCCCCCTTACGAAAATCCCGAACGTGGTGAAAAGCGACAGTGCACGACGACCATCAAGCCGGTCGGGCGATCCTGCCGCCGATATGAGATACTAGCGTAAAAGGGAGATCTCCCGCATGACCGTATCGGCGCAGTTTCCGGACGAGCAATCGGCGGAGGGCGAGTTCAAGCGGCAGGCCGATGCCTTTCGCGGGTGGGTGACGGCGGGAGGCAGTTCCGGCTACGAGGCGGAGCCGGGCCGCTATCATCTGTACGTGTCATGGGCCTGCCCCTGGGCGCACCGCACGATCATCGTCCGCAAGCTCAAGCGGCTCGACGCGGTCGTCGGGATGACGGCCGTCGATCCGATCAGGGACGAACGGGGCTGGGCGTTCCGCGAAGGGCCGGGCCATCAGCTCGATCCCGTCAACGGATTCCGGTTTCTCAGCGAGGCGTACAAGGCCACCGACCCCTCCTACATCGGCCGCATCACGGTCCCCGTCCTGTGGGACACCGTCACCAAACGCATCGTCACGAATTCCGACGACGACCTGATGCGGATGTTCAACGGGGAATTCAACCGCTTCACCGGGAGCACGATCGACCTCTACCCGGACGGGCTCCGGCAGGAGATCGACGACCTCAACGCCTTCATCTACGAGAACGTCAACGACGGGGTCTACCGCGCCGGCTTCGCGACCTCGCAGCCGGTCTATGAACGGGCCGTGCGGCGGCTGTTCGACGCCCTGGATCTGATCGAGGCGCGGCTCGCGCACCACCGCTACCTGTTCGGCCCGCAGTTCGTTGAAACCGATTGGCGCCTGTTCGTCACGCTGATCCGTTTCGACGCCGTGTACCACGGCCACTTCAAGTGCAACATCCGCCGGATCATCGACTATCCCAACCTGTTCGGCTACCTCAAGGATCTCTACCAGACGGACGGCATCGCCGACACCGTCAACTTCGACCACATCAAGCGGCACTACTACATCACCCACGACGACATCAATCCGACCCGCATCGTCCCGGTCGGTCCCGACCAGGACCTCCTCGCGCCGCACGACCGCGAACGGCTGGCCTGACGACTCCTTCCATCATTCATATTACTTAGGTATTCGCTTTATATTGCCAAGAATTCTGCGTAAGCGTATAAGGAAGGCCGTGCGGCCGGTCCCTGGTTCGGCCTTGCGAATGAAGGTCGAAGAATGTCTTTCCGGAGGACGCCATGCACAAGATCCGCCGTTCCTATCCGTTGTTCGCGAGCGTGCTGCTGATCGCGTATCTCGGAACCGTCGCTCCCGCCGCCGCCTTTCCTCCGCCTGCCGTCGCCGCCTTCTCCGCCTGGGACCACGGCTTTGACGGTCCCGATGCCATCCCGGCCGGCCAAACCAGCATCCGGCTTCACAACGGCGGACGCGAACCGCACCAGCTCCAGCTCCTCAAATTGGACGGAGGGAAATCCGCCGCCGATCTCGCGGCCTACCTCCTGGAACACGACTGGGCGTTTCCCGCCTGGGTCAGGCACAGGGGAGGCCCGAACGGCGTCGGATCGGGCGGCGACGCGGAAGCCACGATCTATCTGGAACCCGGCTCCTACGTCCTCATCTGCATGATTCCTTCAGGCAATCGGCAACCGCATGCGGCCCTCGGCATGCAACGGGCCCTGCACGTCACGGAACAGGCGCCGGCCCCGCCGGACTTTCACGGCAATTTTCACATGGCGATGCTGGATTACGAGTTCGTCGTCGTTCAGGAACTTCGCAAGGGCCGGCACACATTCTACGTCGTCAATCGAGGCAGCGAACCTCATCAGGTCAGTCTCGTCCGGCTCGACCGCGACGCGTCGGCCGAGGATGTGCTCGCCGCCTTCGGACGGGTCCCCGCCTCCTCCCTGCCGGGCCGCTTGATCGGCGGCATGAGCGGACTCGAGCCGGGCGGAGAAGGGGTGTTTACCGCCGAGCTGTCTCCGGGCCGCTATGCGATGATCTGTCTGTTCCCCAATCCCGCCTCGCGCGAATCGCACGCGGCGAAGGGGATGGTCATGAACTTTACGATTGAATAGCCTGCCCGGACGGGAACGGGACGGAACGGCCATTCCCCTTCCCCGCCAGCGTAGCGATTCAGAACAGTCCCGGTCGATGTGAATGCCCCATTCTGCCACGGACCCGCCGGCCCGACTCCGAACACTCTTCGCCGACCGTCGCTAAACCTGCTTCCTCCTTGATGTTTCTCTTCCGCGCGGGACGTCCCGCCATGGCACTTTCCTTGCGAGATCATGTGTCACGAGCAGTCCCGTTTCCATCCCTTGCCCTTGCCGCAGGGAGGTCGCCATGATCATTCTACGAAGACTCCAAAGCTACCTCGATGCGCACAAAATTCCCTATCAGGCGGTGAACCATTCGGTGGCCTACACCGCGCGGGAAGCGGCGGAAAGTCTGCATGTACCGGCCGATGCCTTTGCGAAGGTCGTCGTGGTCAAAGCCGACGCGCGCTATGTCATGGCCGTCCTGCCCTCCAGTTGGAACGTCGATTTCAAACGATTGGAGGAGGTGCTCGAGTCGTCCCACGTAAGGCTCGCGACGGAGGACGAACTGGCGGTGCTGTTCCCCGATTGCGAGATCGGCTCGATGCCGCCCTTCGGGAATCTCTACGGCACGCCCGTGTACGTCGACGCGATGCTGACGCAGGACGAGGAGATCGTCTTCGATGCCGGCAGCCACGTCGGGGCCATCAAGATGCGCTATCGCGACTTCGCCGACCTGGTCCATCCGCAGGTGGCGGAATTCCATCGCGAACCGTCGAAGCTCGGATCCTAGCCCGCATTATTCACGGACGCGTCCGCTCGTCGCGTCACGGGCGTCATCGTCGCAGGTTCTTGCGTCGCCCGTCCGTTCGTGATAGGGTGACTTTCGATCGCGTAAGACCTCCAGTGTTCGGGGGCGGCAGTCCCCGACGGACACGGAGTCTGACGCGATCTTTTTTATCCGCACGCAGCCGTCCCGCATCTGCCGAGCACACCCCGAAGGCTTCACCGCCCATCGCTCGCATGGCCGCCCGACAGAGGCGTGAGGATCATTTCCAACAGGTCAAAGAGGTGCATCCTTGTTTCATGAATTGTCGTCAACCGTTCGAGCGCTCTTCCACGATGCCGCGGGGAGTCTCTATCACATCGTCGTCGTCGCCCTGAGCGCGGGCATTGCACTGCTGCTCCCGGCGGGCGCCAAGCAGTTCCTCGCGTTCTGGTTCCGGGTGGAGCAGAACAAGCTCGCGCTCATCGCCGTGGAAATGACGGTGGCCGTGCTGCTGATTCTCGGCCTCAGCTATCTCCACCGCAGCATCCGGGATCGCGCCCTCGCCGCCGTCGCGAGCGGGGCCGGCCTCGTCTCATTCTTTCCCCGGCGCACGCGGCGGGCGCAGCGGCGCATCAAGGAGCTCAAGGAGGAGCAGGGCACCGGCCGCACCATCATGGTGATGGGATCGAGCGGCTACGGCACGCTGGTCGACCAGGTCGGAGATCTGTCGTCGGTGCTCGACAAGTGCCTGGGCGCGAAGATCTTCCTGGTCAACCCGTTCAGCTCCGAGGCGGCGGCGCGCATCGAGGCCGTCGGCCATCCGGAGTACCGGCTGGCGACTTTCCGGGAGGAAGTCCGGCAGAGCATCGAACTCCTCAAGCGCCTGAAAGCCATGGGAAAGGCGATCAAGCTGAAGCTCTACTCGGACCCCCCGCTGGTCAAAATGGTGATCCTCGGCGATTACCTCTGGCTCCAGCACTACCATACGGATCTGGACGTGCAGACGATGCCGGAGTACGTCCTGCAACACAACCGCAAGGACCACGGCTTCTATACCCTCTATGCCCACTACTTCGAGCAGCGATGGGCGAGCGCCGAGATTCCCGAATACGATCTGGAAACGGACGAGCTGGTGTACCGCACGAAAGCCGGCGGCGAGATCCGGCGGGAGCGCTACGGCATCGAGGGGGGGGCCGACGAAGCCGGCGCGCTGATCGAATCCCTCGCTCTCACCCCTGAGCCGGCTCGACTCGGCTGAGCCGACCGGCAGGCCGGATGAACGGCGATCGTGCGGCTCAATTTTCCTCTTTTCGTCTCACCCCGATTCACGTACCCTTTCGTTCCGATGGACCGGTTCGGTCATGCTCCGAATCCAGGCACGCTGTGGTCCAGCCTGACCGCGCGAACGGCTCACGCCCGCGACCGGGGGGCGATCCTGTCCGTCCCGACGACGTCGGAGCGCATCGAACAGGGCGGGGTCACGTTTCAGGTGCGCATCCTGGCCACACTCGCGAGAAAAGTCGAAGCGACGGTCGCGCAACAGAGCGCCGACCCGTTCCTTCCCTATGATCCGGACCTGTTCGTCGCCGACCTCTCTCCGACCCATGTGGCCCTGCTCAACAAATTCAATGTGGTGGACCATCACCTGCTGATCGTGACGCGCGCCTTCGAAGAACAGGAGAGCCCGCTGACCGGGCGGGACTGCGAGGCGCTGCTGTCATGCCTGGCCGGGATCGACGGGCTGGGTTTTTACAACGCCGGACCGGCCGCCGGAGCCAGCCAGCGGCATAAGCACTTGCAGCTCATTCCCCTGAGCGATTCGACCGGTCCCCGCGTCCCCATCGAACCGCTCCTGCGTTCGGCGCGCTTGAACGGCGTCACCGGCGTGGTCCCGGGGCTGCCGTTCCTGCATATGTATGCCTCGATGGATCGCTCGTGGCTCGAACGGCCGGCGGAGAGCGCCGGGGAGTTTCTTGCCCGCTACCGCACCATGCTGCAGGCCGTGGGACTGACGGTCGAGGCGACGCCGGAGGGCCGGGAGCGGACCGGTCCCTACAATCTGCTCGTGACGAGACAATGGCTGTTGCTCGTGCCGCGCTCGGAAGAATGCTTCGAAGGGATCTCGATCAATGCGTTGGGATTCGCCGGCGCATTGCTCGTGAAGGATGCCGTGCAATGCGAGCTTCTTCGAAGGCGCGGCCCCATGACTGCGCTTCAGGAAGTGGCCTTGCCGAAACCTGTATGATGAAGCAGTGCAAAAAGGAGGGTGCCGTATGCGTCGCTCGATGACTCTGGTCGCCGCGTTCGCGGTCGTCGTCGCCCTGTTCGCCGGCTGCATTCCGCGCCATCCTCCGCATACGCCTCAGCCGGTCGGAGAGGAACGGAACGCGCCGGCGGATCCGTTCAAATCTCTCGCGGAGGTCTCGTTCCAACGCCTCGGCCCCGGCCTGTACGGCGCTGCGCCTGATCCTTCGTCTGGGTGAGTTGCGCCTCGAGCGCCAGCGCATCCAGCTTCTTATCGATCGAGGCTCTCAGTTCCTTGATCCGGGACATACAATCCTCCGCACCACCGCAATTTCCTGCCCCTCAGCTATTCCCTGCCCAGTGCTTCAGTCAGACGGCGCAGCCAGAGTTCAGTCAATAACTTGAGTTCACCCTGATCGGCCGCCCGGAGTGCGTCCAGATAGGTTCGGCGTTCAGATCCGTCTGCCGGCGCGGTCTCCGCATGAGGCAGGCCGAGCTTGTAGAGCAGCGTCGCGAGGAGCACACGGCCGATGCGTCCGTTGAAGTCCTTGAAGGGATGAACCCACTGGAACCGCCAGTCGGCCCAGGCGAGCAACTCTGCGCAACTTGCAACCGACTCTCGATTCACGTGCGACAACCTGGCGCTCAGGTCGTCGCAGAACTTCCGCATGTGGATCGGCACTTCGTAGAAGGGCGGGGCTGTGTGGGCACCGACCTGCACGTTCACATCGCGGAAGCGTCCGGCCCAATCGGGAAACAGATGACCGGCGAGCCGCTTGTGGCGGACGCAGAGCCATTCCGACGAGATGACGATCTGATCGGGAGAGAGCTGAAGAATTTCGTCGTAGATGGCGACAAGCGGGACGGCCAACCGTTCCGACAGTTCCTGATAGGAGAGACGACCTTCGGCCGTGTCGAACTCGCGGGTGGAACCTAGCTCGCTTTGGCCTTCGGCTTCGCCGACAGGGTCTTGAGCCGGTCCGTACTGACCGGCTGGTTCTCGAACGCCATGGACCGGCTCACCCGCTCCAGCAGGACTTTCCGATGCGCCGCCGCCACCTTGGCCGGCGTATTGTGCCGGTTGCGCCACTGCTTCAGACGCGCGTCGGCCTGTGCCGGATCGATCGGTTGGTTCCGTTTCTGATCCATGGCCGTCATTCTCCTTCACTTTGGATGAAGATGCAACCGAGGCAGCCTCGACGATCTTGATCTCGTCTTCGGTCAACCCGTAAAGGTCATAGACCAGCCGGTCGATTTCCCGATCGGTCGAATCAATCTGCCGTTGCAGTTGTTCCTTGTCGGAAGGGGTGTTGGCCGCCGAGAGACGCTTGTGCAGATCAAGCATCCGCTCGACAAGTGCAACCATGCGATCTTTCCTGGCTCCATCTCTCCTGTCATTCGGATGGAGAACTACTACCGGAAGGCGCTCAACGTTTGCCTTTTTAACCTCGGCAAGAGCCTCGCCTGTCTCGGGATTCAAGAACTGGTAGAACCAATTGAGAAGCCTTGAATTGATAATGCCCAAGAGAAATTTCGGGTGAGCCAGGTCTAGTCGTGGAACCAGTACGTGCATATTGTTAAGACATAGGTATTGCTCTGTATCCAATGCGGCTATAAGGCTATCGCCGGTCTGCCGCATTAGAATTTTTACGGGCGCATCGAAGTTCGCCGCAGGCCTAGGCTCGGCGAGCCATGGGCCGTACTTAAGATAACGCGGCTCCAAGGGAGCAATAGTAAAGCGATTTATGTCAGCACCGCGGAGATATGGGCGATACGCTTTGTTTTTCTGTCGAGTGCTGTCAAATGGCCTTTCCTCAACGATCGCCTTGGTCTGGGGAGGTGTGCCCTTCCCAACCTGATATGGCTTGATTCCTACATTAATCGCACAAAGTGAGCTGAGTTGAGTGCTCTTTGAACGGCACTTCCGAGCTAATATTTCTTCGTTAGGGCTTGAAAAGATATTTATCGGTTCACCATTGAGCTGCTTCCACTTATCCTGTTCATGACGGATAGTCTTGATACCCTGACCATCCATGCCCAAGAGAAACTCCTCCAAAGATTCAACTACCCGAGTAACGGCCTCACCGTCCGGCGCGCATACCTTGTAAAGGATAACTATTCCCGTATCGACTGTGACCTTTGGGAATACGGGGAATCGAAAATGAACGATCTCTCTTATCTGCGTTCCACCTAAGACCAAATTTCTGATTTTCTTCTGTAGCAAATTCGTAAGCCAGGGATTTGGGATAATCATTCCGTACAGACCGCCCTGGGAGAGGAGATATCGTATGGACTGCTCTAAGAAAAGCAGGTAGCTATCAAGCTGATACGTTTGGTTTGGGAACTGGAAGTTGAGATAAGCCTTATCTTGTTCGTAGAAATATGCACCGTATGGCGGATTGCCGACGACCGCGTCGAAGCCACCCGCTTTCATGATCTCCGGGAACTCAGCCTTCCAGTCGAACGGATTCACCCGTCGCATCTCTTCTTCATCCGGCATCAGTTGGCCGGCGAAATAATCAGGCCCGATGAGGCTGTTGCCGCACTTGATGTTCCGGCCGAGGTCCGGCAGCGCGCGCTCATGCACGAACGAAAGCTGCCGCTTGAGCGTTTCGTCGCTTTCGCCTTCCAGCACCTTCAACAGCAGGCTCAACTTGGTCACTTCGACGGCCTGGCTGTCGATGTCCACGCCGTAGATGTTGTTCAGGAGAATCCGTTTCTTCTCCTGCGTCGTCAATCGCCACTCCCCGCTGGCGGCCTGATAGAGTTCCTTGCGGTGCTTCTCCGGGCCGTCCTTGACATACCAGTCGCGGTGATAGCTGAGCAGATACCGGTACGCGCCGATGAGGAACGATCCCGATCCGCAGGCCGGATCGAGGATCGCGAACTTCGAAATCTGCTTTGGAGTCTTGCCGTCGCAGAGTGCCCCGACCGTGTGCTTGACGATATATTCCACGATATAGGCAGGCGTATAGTACACGCCGCCGGCCTTCTTGACTTCCGGCTTCTCCTCCACCTTCGCCTGGTGCCCGGAGGTGAGCCGGATGACTTTCCCGAGAAACTGCTCATAGACCTGGCCGAGAATCTCCGTGGGCAACACGGAAAACTCATAGGGGCTGTTCGGATAGTACAGCCGCCCGATGATGTCCTTGAGCACCTTGTCGTCGATCTTCAGGCGCGGCGTGAGGTCGTCGGGGGCTTCGGCCCGTTCCTTTTCGGCATGGAAGTGGAAGAGACCGGAGTTGTACCGGTCATCGGCCTGTTCGTAGAGATAGCGCAGCCGCCCGTAGATATTCTGTCCGTTGAGCAGGGCCTGGAGTTGCGCGTAGGGCTCGATGCCGCGGTCTTCGGCGATGCGCAGAAAGATGAGCCGGTCGATGGTGCGCTGGACGCAAAAGTTCAGATCGTGGACGGAGAGCCCGGGATTGCGGAGCGCGAGGTTCCTGGCAAGGGCTTCGCGCCAGG
>DIHJ01000108.1:8747-9053 GCA_002420105.1 Nitrospira sp. UBA5699 | reverse complement strand
CAGAAACTCGTGATCGACCGTGGCCGTTCCCCGCTTGCGCTCGGTGACGGCATACTTGTCGAACGAGCCTTTGAGGACGGCCTCCTTGGTGAAGATCGAGGCGATCTCGTCCCACTTGGCCGGATAGTCTTTATAGGTGAGATAGAGAATGCGTCCCGCACTCGGCTTGTCGGACGGATTCGGACGGGTCCGGCAGTCATAGACGGCGAATTCCTCGAAATCCGTCAGGATGGAGAGCGGCAGCCTGGCGGACCAGGCATAGCGGCGCAGCTGGTAGGCGGGACTGATGTCCTCTTTCAGATTGAC
>DIHJ01000108.1:0-8609 GCA_002420105.1 Nitrospira sp. UBA5699 | reverse complement strand
GTTACCGCCGATCTTGATGGCATCTTCGTGGATGACGTCTTTGTAGGCCTCGGCGTGGCCGGCCTTGTTCGCCACATCCCAGCCAAGCGCCTCAAAGAAGGGATCGAGGAACTCCCGGCGCAATTGCGTTTCGTTGTAACCCTGACTTTTGTAGGAATCGCGGTTCTGCTCGAATCGTTCGATGAGTGCGGCGACAACGGCGGGAACCTGCCCCATGTACGACGCTCCGTGGATTGGTTCGCGGGCGAGTCTAGGGGGAAGTCGGCGGCTTGTCAATTTGCGAACGTTGCCTACCCGTTGAATCCCGGCCTCCTCTCGCAACCGGGCCGGTGAGGAGCGGGTGACCGTTGCCCGCGACCTGTGCGGAGGCGAGGGATCCGCACTTCCCGAGCAGATACGGTCCGCTTGCGGACGGCGAGCACTGTCCGAAGCGGCGTTCCCGAGGAGCATGAACGCCGCAAGTTGCGGAGCCGAGGAGCTGCGAGGGTTAGTGCGATCGAGCCGGAGCACGGGAGCAGCCACGGCCACCCGCTCCTCACCTCCCCGATTCTCCCAAACCCCGCATCTCATCCAGCCATCCCAGCCGCCGCGCTTCGGTCATCGTGTCGATGCTGCCGATGAGCGTGACCCTGGTCGGCTTGATGCCGCAGAACCGGAGCATGTTGCGTTTGAAACTCTTGAGACTGTGGGCGAAGAAGATCCAGCGATAGACGAAGGCCGGCATCCCCATCGTGATGACGACGCGCGCAGACTTGCCGGTGAGCAGTTTCTTCGCCATCCCGCCGGATGTCTGATACTCGAACGCAACACCGGGGCGCAGGACCTGTTCGAGAAACGCCTTCAGCAAAGCCGGCATCGACCCGAGCCACAGCGGATAGATGATCATGAGGTGGTCCGCCCACTTGATGGCGTCCTGCGCCTGTTTGATGGAATCGGGCGGCGTGCCCTTCTCGAAATCTTCCTTCGTGCGCAACAGCGGGAACCCGAGCGTCGCGACCTCGATCCGCTTCACCTCGTGGCCGCCGTCTTCGCAACCCTTGGCATATTCATCTGCCAACGCATGGCCGAAATGACGGGTCTGCGCATCCGGATGGCCCTGAATGATGACGATGCGTTTACTCATCGACGACCTGGATAAATCAGATCACGTGATCAAGAATGCGTCCTTGGGCCCGTCACCGGTATCTCGCAGGTTATGTTCGAGGCTCGGGGCTAGAGGCGAGAGGTATCGGAAAGAGCAGCGCCGCTCGCCACGCGCCGCTTGCCCTTGACCAGATCGAGCGAGATACGCTTCGCAAAGACGAGTCACGTGTCACGTTTAGAACAGCGGATGGTGCGGCGCGCCGGCCGGCGGCGCAGCGGGAGAGGCGCCGCCCACGTTCCCGAGAAATTTCCACCCGGCCTTCTCTTTGACGAGCAAATGCACCTCGCGCACCCAGTTATCGATCGTGATGGATTTGCCCGTCTCCTTCTCCGTTCCGTACAGCCCGCCGGTGCAGGAAACGAACGCCTTCCAGCCCGCTCCCGACTTCACCACCCTGAGATCGGTGAACACATGCTTCGACATCACCTGCGCGTAGTGGGTAAAGACCTCGCTCCAGACGCGTCGCACGTCCGGACGCTTCAGGCCGTGATAGTTGTACCCCTTCGCATAGAAGAGCATCAGCGCATCGGGATCGGCATGTTGCACCGCCACCTCCGCCCGATCGAACGCGGCCACCAGTTCGTTCATGACGCTCCGGTCGGTCTCCGCGACCGCTCCCGGAGCAACCTCGACGGCCGCCGCCGACCGGTCCGGATGGTGCCACTGCCCGGCCACCACCGCGGCCGCGAGGACGACGGCGGCAACAAGCTTCTTCTGATTCTTCATGGCCATGAAAAGACGCAATGACGATGCCATGGCCGCGGGAGATCCGAATTCTCGGAGAGAATCGGCGGTCGCATGTTCGTTCCCCTTCCCTTGTCCTGCTCTCCATACTGCCGGATGGAGCCTGACTCCCCACCAGGCAGGCCGGGTTCGCCGCAAAACCCACGCTCCGCCTTTCGATCGGCGACATTCTCCCTGCAATCGGAAGGCCATTACCACGGGCCCCACGGCGGGATGCAGCCCCCGCCCCACGCGACCGGCCCTATCGCCAAAGGCGCACGCTATTCCTTCAGCACGAAGGCGACCTTCAACCCGACGCGGTATTCCACGATCTTGCCGTTTTCGATGACGACCTTTTGATCCTTGACCCAGGCGCTCTTCAAATTCTGCAGCGTCTTGTTGGCACGGGCGATCCCGGACTGAATGGCATCTTCAAAGCTCTTCGGGGATTCGGCGATGATCTCGGTCACTTTCGCAACAGACATGGCATCCTCCTTTGTGAGTGAAATAATGAGGGAACGGCTGCATCATCGTTTCTCCACCGGCCAGGGGATCCAATGGGGAGGTCTCCCGTAGGATCCCCAGTAGGCGCCGGTATAGGGATAGGAACCGCCCCACCAGGCCGGAACCCCGGGAGGCCAGACCGTCATCGACAGGATCTCGACGGTCGGATACTGGTACTCGATCTCGTCCAGCTGTTGTATGGCCGACCCGGTCACCTCGCCGACCACCGTCAGCAGCGTCCCCGCCGGAACCGCCGCCGGGTCGAGAAATTCCTTGTGCTGCGCAAGAAACCGCCCTTTCGATTCCGTCAACCGGCCGATCGGTCCATCGTTGTCATCCAGGGGGAGTTGAAGGATCTCGATCCTCGTGCCGTTCTGTTTGGTCGTTTTGGCCGAGAGCACCACACCTCCGAGCACGAGGAGCCTGCCTTTGTAGGACTGCGGCGCGTCCTTCACCTGCTGAAACGAGAGCTTCCGATCGACCTTTTCCTTGAGATCCGAAGGCACGACCGGGACGCCGGCGCAACCGGCCAGCCACAACAGGGTCATCACGGCCGCAAGATGCTTCATCGACCATCCGCCCGCTTGGACGTCCCGCTTTCGATGATCAGCAAGAGAGGTGCCCGGGACGCCGGCGGGCCTGCGCACGGAACCTCCCGAGACTTCAGAGAAAGTAGAGCGGGAGAGCTGGAGAAAAGATCCTCAGGTCGAGGAGACTGGGGGAGAATGCTACAACGTCTAAAACAGGTTGCGGCATGGAGGGGCACTCGCGAATTCGGGCAACGACGTGCGCCGGCAGTCCCGTCGGGTCGCGGAGCAGCACTGCGACGACCTGGATTGTGTCGCGCGGGGAACGGGTGAGAATGCCGGATGAGCGGACCGGCTACCCGGCAGCGGGATCGAAGTCTCCGGTTCGTCCCCTCTGCAGAACCAGTGTGACGGCCATGGTCAGCAGGGCCCCGGCGAACGCCGAGGTGATATCCTTTTGCGCATCCCACTCATCTCCTTGCGTTCCCAGATAGGTGCTCCCGAGTTCGGGGCTGACGAGCACGGCGACGACCGCTTCGATCACTTCAAAGAGGCCGCTCTGGGCAAGAACCGCGCTGACGGGCAGATAGTAGGACCAGAGGCCCCGCAGGCCGGCCAGGCGCACGAGCCATTCACGCATCGGATAGACCAGCAACGCGCCGTAGGCAAAATGCACGATCCGATCGAAGGGATTGCGGTCCAGCGCCAAGGCATCCTGGATCCAGAATCCGGCCGGCACTTCGGCGTAGGTGTAATGCGCCCCGACGGCGTGGAGCGTAAGGAAGGAAGCGATCAGGCAATAGGACAGGGAGGAAAACCGGAACCGGCGGTAGGTCAGGACCAGCAGCGCGACGCCGGCGAGGGCCAACAGATTTTCAAGCAGCCAATCTCTGCGATTGAGCGGTTCTATGGCCAGCCAAGTCCAGAACAACCCATACCAGAGGAGCAGTCCCCCCTGCAATCTCTCGCGTTCCGGTTCCGGCCTCCCCGGCTCTGAGAGTCCGGCCCTCATGTCACCTGGATGAGTCGATGACGACCGGTCGGGCCTCGGAGGCCGACCGCACTCCCAGACTCGCGCGGATGACGGCGAGGACCGCCACGCAGAGTACCGCGCCGTAGAGCGCGGCGGCCATGTCCTTCTGGGCGTCCCAGATGTCCCCTTGGGAACCCAGGTAGGTGATGCCCAGTTCCGGATGGACGGCGCTCGCGACCAGGGCTTCGACAATTTCCCAGAGCCCGCTCAATCCCAGGACCGTCATCACGGGAAGGTAATAGACGAGCCAGCCCCGCACCCCTCCGCCCCGGCGGAACAGCTCTTCCATCGGATAGGTTAGGAGAAAGCCGAAGCTGAAATGGACGATGCGGTCGAAATGGTTCCGGTTCAAATCCAGCGTCTGCTGCAGCCACGCGCCCGCCGGCACTCCGGCGTAGGTGTAGTGCACGCCGATCATATGGAGCGTCAGGAACGCCGTGATGAAGGCATAGGAGGCATGAGACAGGGGAAACAGGCGATGCGTGGCCACCAGCAACGCCACGAACAGCGTGGGCAGGATACTCGACAGGATCCAGAACTGCGGGTCGGCCGGGGACGCGGCCGTCCAGATCGAGATCGCCACATACCAGACCAGCAAGCCCGTCAAGAACAGTTTGTTACGTGCGAGCATCGTTTCTCCTTCTTGAGACCTCCATACTCTACTGAACGGTCGGCGCTGCTGCAAGCGGACGGCCTGGTGCCCGGCCGGTCCCGTCGAATCCCCGGCCCGGATGGCCGTTCGATCCTCTTCCGTTACGGATGGGATCTCCGCACGATTGACGACCTTGTCGACGGCGAAGGGACCTCCTCTTCGATATTTTTCAGGAGCGCGGGCAGAGGTCGCACCGGAGACGCCCGTCGTTCAGTTGATGCCGGTACTTGCGGGGACAGGCATCGCCTTCTTCGAGAGAGTCATACGATATTTCCTTGAGGTGGCAGGCCCGGTGCATTATACCAGTCGAGGCGCTGCGCATGAGCCGGCTCACCGGATGACGGTCCCTATGCTGACGATCGACGGTTCCCGCCATTCAGGCAGCGGCACGATCGTGCGGCAGGCAGTCGCCTTTTCCGCCCTGACCGGGAAGGCCATCCACGTGGTCAACGCCCGGGCCGGGCGGGATAAGCCCGGCTTGCGCCCGCAGCACATTCGCGTCGTCGAGGCCGTGGCCGAGCTGGTCAACGGGGCCGCAGAAGGGCTCGCGACAGGCTCGCAGGACTTCACGTTCCGTCCCGGGGCGCTCCGGACGGGGCGCCGGTACAACTGGGACATCGGGTCCGCCGGCTCGACCACCATGCTCGCCCTCGGGGTGCTTCCCGTTCTCGCTTTCGCGGGATCGCCGGTCACGGTCGAATTGCGGGGCGGGCTTTTTCAGGACTTCGCGCCCTCTGCGTTTCATCTCCAGCAGGTCCTGCTCCCGATGCTCAGGGATATGCATCTCCGGGCTGAAGTGGAGATCGTGCGTCCCGGCTATGTCCCCCGCGGCGAAGGCATTCTCCGCCTTGTCGTCCGGCCCTTCACGAGACCGCTCCAGGCCCTGGTGAGAGACGTCACGGGCCCGGTCACGCGGGTCTGGGGGATCGCCCTCTCCTCGCACCTCGAAGAGCGGCACGTGAGCAGCCGCATGGCGGACGCGGCCCAAGAGGTCCTCTCCGGGGCAGGCCATCGCGCCGAAATCGAGCTTCGCCACGATACGGAATCCCTGCAGCGGGGCGCGGCGTTGGCGCTCTTTGCCGATCAAGGTGAAGCCGTGCGGCTCGGGGCGGACCAGGCGGGAGCCTTGAGAAGGAGCGCGGAGTCCATCGGCAAGCACGTCGCCTACCAATTGCTCGAGGATCTCAAGTCCGGCGCGACCTTGGACCGGTTCGCCGCGGATCAGATCATACCCTTTGCAGCCTTGGCGGAGGGCGAAAGCCGGTTCGTCATCCCGGCGGTCACGGATCACGTGCGGACGAGCGTCTGGCTGGCCGAGCTATTCCTGGGCGCTCAGGTGAGGATCAACGGGCGGCGAATGATCATCCACGGCGCCGGATTCCGTCCGTATACAAGAGTTGATTGCGAGAGGTAAGGTCAGCGGTCGGCTCTCGGCATTGCCTTACGGTTGGGTATCCGGCGGCATATGAGCAAGCACACAGGCGCGCACTTGCTCAGCTAACTTGACGGCGTCGGCGGCCGTAGGTTGCGGCGGCCAGAATTCCGCGTCGTAACGAAGTTCAACTGCGTATGCCGTCAGGTCCGTAAGATCGCAGGCTGCAAGCTCCGGCCACCGTTCGAGCTGAATGCACAAACGCTGAAGTTCCTCCAAGTCGTGCGTGCGGGGAATCTCCAAGCTCCTCCAGGCGAGAACACCCTTCAACTACTTCTCGACAGCCTGCTGAGCGTGGAAGCAGGCGGTGTCATAGGGGCCTTCACTGGCAGTCGTGCGCCGGGCATCTGCAAGGTCGCTGTCGGCCTTTCTGAACCACCCTCGAGCCAGGGCCGACCTATCTTTCATAGAGCAGCTTGCCTTCGGCCAGCACGGTGGAGATGAAGGCATTGGGTACGGCCTTCCATTCTTCGACCTCTTGGGGGGGCCAGACGACAATATCCTTGGCGGGAAACATCCTGTAGAGCACCCTCCGGTACCGTCCCGAACGCCGATAGCGAGGCAAGTCGGACTCTTCAATAATCAGCAGGTCCCAATCGCTGTCCGGACGAGCGGTACCCTTGGCATGGGAACCGAATAACAGGATCTTGATTGGAGAACCAATGGTGAGAATGCGGCGAACCACTTCGACGAGGAGTTGGTCTGTCACCGGTGGAAATGTGAGAACACCCGCCATCTGTCGAGATCTCAAGAGAGCCAACCGCCGCCATGATAGCGAATGCCGCTGGCCGTTTTCACAGGGAGAGGGATCAGCCGGACCTCCCTCCAAGTCTCTATACTTTCATATCATGCAGCTATAGCCGTGGAAATCGGGGTCTGTATGACCATTGGCAGCAAGCGCAGCAGCCGAAACGATCAGATGGGAACGCTCTCCAACGGCGAGGTGGCAGATATCGGATTGCAAGACCCCACTCGCGAAACGCTATTTGTCTATTTCTACGGTTGCTCGCGGTATGACATCTTGGTATAGTTTCATCCTACTCATTCAAGGGAGCGGGATGTGCGTAGAACCGCGGTCAAAGTGGCAATGACTCTCCCCGACGATCTCTATCGCGTCGTCGAACTGGTTCGAAAGAAGACCCGGCAAAGTCGAAGCGCCGTTCTTCAGGATGCGTTGCGATATTGGCTCAGCCAGCAAGAGCAGTCGGTCTTGATCCGGGAGTATGAAGCCGGGTATCGAAAGAATCCGGAAACACGCCGCGAGGTCAAGGCCGCAGAGGCCGCGGCCGTTCGAATGCTGGCAGCCCTGGAGTGGTAATGCGGCGTGGGGAAGTCTGGTGGGCTGAGCTTCCCTCTCCTGCCGGCAAACGCCCCGTCGTGTTACTCTCTCGGAATGAAGCGTACGCGGTCCGCGAACTGATTACCGTGGCACCGGTCACGACGCGCATTCGCCAGATTCCGACTGAGGTGCCGTTGGGCAGTGAAGAGGGACTGCCCAAGCGTTGCGTGGTGAACCTGGACACGATCACAACCATTCCCAAAGCCACGCTGACGGATCGGATCAGCACGCTCGCCGTCGAAAAGATGGCTGAGGTTGAGCGAGCGTTGCGGTTCGCGTTGGGACTACGACTCGACTGATCATCTCATCATCAGGCGCAACCGGCGGGAGCGAGTGGGCTCGCATACGATCCATCTTGGACATTGAGCAAGTGCAGGGCATTCTCGGTTCAACACGCATCCGGTCCGGCCGAGACGGGAGTCGGGGGGGAATGTTGCTCTCCAGGGAAGAGGAGTATGTGGTATTGCAAGCCCCTCTGTGGTTCCCCGCGCGATTATCCGAGACGACCGAGACACACGCGCTTGGTTGACACCCCGGCCCCCTTGGTCGTCCGGCTCCGTCGGCCGATAGCTCCCCGTCTCTCATCACCGCACAGCCTCCACGCTCAGCGCGTGCGGAGATGCCTAAGTCAAGACCTGGCCCCTTCGGGTCTTTTTTGCCCATTGCTCCCTTGACGTAGAAAAGTCATGAACCATCCTATTTATCAGGTTCGCGCCGTCGAGGTTGTCGAACCATACACGCTGCGAGTGCGATTTACCGACAACACGGAGCAAATCATCAATTTCAAACCGGTTCTTGCAGGCGAACTCTACGGCCCGCTGCTCGACCTTCAGCTGTTCAACCAAGTGACCGTCGACTCGGAGGTCAAAACTCTGGTCTGGCCGAACGGCGCTGACTTTGATCCCGCGACGCTCCACGATTGGCCCGAGCACAAAGAGGCGTTCGCCGCCCGCCCCAGGGAATGGGCACGTGTTTCCGCCTGACGAAGTGGCCAATCCTCCGCAATGAGTCACTCCCATTTTTCGTTGCAATTGCGAAGCGACCTCCCACGTGAGAAGGGATTTGTGGGTCCGGCATGACCATTGACTCAACGCGCAGCAGCCGAGTCGACGAGATGGGAAGGTCACCGGTATGTTCGGGCTGCAATGTGTGATGGCGAGACCCGACACCATATTTTCTTAAGCCTAACTTGATGCGCTGAGGGTCTGGCCTGACGAACGACTTATTTAGGCGGCAGTTTCCGGTTGGCTGCGCA
>DIHJ01000106.1:36389-43806 GCA_002420105.1 Nitrospira sp. UBA5699 | reverse complement strand
GTATATTTCGCTAAATAATTCAATCATTTATAAAATTCATCGATGTAAGGGAACTTTACAGGCAAGTCTTCCGGCAATAAAAGTTTTTTCATCTATATCAATATCTTATGATACAAACGCGCAAGTATTAGCAACGCTACTAAAGGGCTAATCCAGCCGCATAGTACGAGCCAATTTCATGAATTGTGTCGAGACGCGTTGCCTAGACTAGAGGGGCAAGGGTGACAGAGGAATATAGACGGACCTGAACCAGCCAGCCACCATGAGGCAAGCCGTTACCGTATCGAGAATCAGGGACGGAACGCGGGAAGGTTCTTAGAGTCTGTGAGCGACAATCAATTAGGCTTTCTCTCGCTGATCTTCCGGTTTCGGCTTCTTCAATCCGTAGCGGGCCAATAGCTGATAGAGCGTCGGACGACTGATCCCGAGATCCACGGCCGCTCGCGAGACGTTCCACTCGGCTTTCTCCATGGCAAGACGCACGAGGTCCTTTTCACGACTTTCGCGCGATGCCCTGAGCGTCGCGGAATCCCCTTCCGGAGAAGGAGGCTCCTGCAGTTCCAAATTGACAGGGGTCACATACCGCCCTTCTGCCATGACGACGGCCCGTTTGATTCGGTTCTCCAACTCCCGGACATTCCCGGGCCAGTGGTACGCCGTCATCGCTTCGATTGCCTGAGGCGTAAAACCCTTGAGGGGCTTCTTTTGCTCTTCGGCGAATTTCATCAAGAACGTTCGCGCCAGCAAAGAGATGTCGGAACAGCGCTCGCTGAGCGACGGTACCGCGATCGTCACGACACAGAGTCGATAATACAAATCCTCCCTGAACCTGCCTTCGCCGATGGCCTTTTGCAGGTCGATGTTTGTGGCCGCAAGAATTCTCGCATCGACGGCGATCGACTCTTTTGCACCCAGCCGCTGTATCTCATGATCCTGCAGGAACCGCAACAGTTTGACTTGTAATCCCAGGGGAATATCACCGATTTCATCAAGAAACAGCGTGCCGCCCTGCGCGCTTTCGATGCGCCCTTTCCTCTGCTGCGTGGCTCCCGTAAACGCGCCCTTCTCGTATCCGAACAATTCGCTTTCCAGCAAGGTTTCAGGAATGGCGCCGCAGTTGATGGCGACGAAGGCCTGGTCCTTTCGTGCGCTCTGGCGATGGATGGCCCGCGCCACCAACTCCTTTCCCGTGCCGCTCTCGCCGGTGATCAAGACGGGCACATCGGACGGCCCCACGCGTCGGATCATCCGAAACACGTCCTGAATCCTGGAGCTGCTGCCCACCAGGCCTTCGAACTCATTGTGGCCGCCCTGTTCCTGCAGCGTGCGGTGCTCCTGTTCGAGATTGGAAAGGTAGGCGGCCCGCTGTAACACGACCTTCAGCACATCGAGTTGGACGGGCTTTTCGATGAAATCGTACGCACCGCTCTCGATGGCGGCGACAGCTTTTGCCCGATCGCTGTTTCCCGTCACCACAATCACCTTGGCCATCGGGTTGAGTTGCAGAGCCTCCCGCAAAATGGCCAGCCCCTCGGAAGCCCCTTCAGTATCGGGAGGCAACCCCAAATCCAGCAGAATAAGACGCGGCATCGCATGCCGAACGTGCGTGAGGGCGCTGGACCGGTCCGAAGCCTCCAGCAGTTGGTAGTCCGACGCGAGGGCCCATTTCATCTGGTCCCGGATTTCGGCGTCATCGTCGACAAGAAGCAGAACGGGGCTGTTGGTCATAATTTTTGCACCTGCCTAAGGCTGAGACACTAGGATGGCACGATTGACCGTCCCATGAAACGATTTTCTCCACTCTCGGCCGAATGACCGACCGGCAGCTCGATCCGCACCTGCGTCCCTTTTCCCAACTCGCTCCGAATCTGAATGGTTCCGCGGTGCGCCTCCACGATCTGTTTACACTGGTACAGTCCCACGCCAAGCCCACCCGGCCTGCTGGATTGCGACGGCCGAAAGAGCGACTCGAGCATGTCCGATGGAATCCCGTTCCCCGTGTCGTGAACGGTGACGACGACCGAACTCTCCGATGATTCGATCGCGATCGTGATCTCACCGGTCTGTCCCACGGCCTGTTTGGCATTCAACAGGACATTGAGCAGTACTTGATGGATCTGATCCTTTACGGCCATCACCGCCGGGACCGGCCCGCCCGTTACACGCACCTGCACCAATCCGTCACCTCTGATCGGACCCACGATGTCTTCGATGAGCGCGGACATCTCCACCGGTTCCGGCGTCCCGGCGAGCGCGGGTTTGAAGGAGGTGAGGGAGAGCTTGCTCATGAGCGCCATCATTTTCCTTGCCGTATCGGTCACCGTCCGCATTGCCGATTCCTGAAAAGCGGGATCCTTGCCGTGACTTTCCGCATTCTGCGCGACGAGCGATAATCTCGCCGCCAGATTCTTCAGGTCATGGAGACAGAACACGGAGAATCGGTGCAACGCCTCCAATTCTGCCGACGCCTGACGTTCTTCCGCCAACGCCGCATGAGAGAGCAACGCTCCAACGTGATGGGCAATCCCGCGCAGCAGATCGCAGTCATCCGTGCCATAGGGCTCGCCATGCAGTTGCCTGCCCAAGGCCACGAACGCGGCCAGTCGCCCCTGAGCACGGATAGGAAAACACAGAGCCGCGTCCGACGTGGCCAGGAGAGATGCTCGGGAACGGCTCTCATGGACGTCGCCTCCTCCGAAATCGTCGTTGATAAATACCGGCTCATCCCGTTTCACGAGTTGTACGATAACCGGATGGGAAAGCTCCATAGGCGGAAGCTCTTTCTCCATGGTCATCGAACGCACCTGGTAAAACCGGCGATCGGCTTCACGAAACGACCAGATTGAGAGCGTGGTGGTCGCGAACGTCTTGATCAGAAGGTCGAGCAGGCGATCCATGATCGCTTCCTTGCCCGCCGCCTGCTGAAACGCCTCGGTGACTTGAAGCCACTGTGCGCGGTAGTCGTACTTCGATCGATAGAAATTCCTCGTCAGAAACCGTCGAATCTCGGCGCGGACCGTTTTTGAGAACGCCGCGATGGCCAACCCGACCAGGGCTCCGAACACCACGACGACGCTGAGACCGACTCCCAGCGGTTGATTCGTACGACGAAGCCATTCTCCGACGACTCCGACCGCCAGCAAATAGACTCCGATGACGATGAACGTCACCGATCCGAACAGGGCCTGTTGGGACACATACGTATTGACGAAGACTTCGCGTAACCGGCTTCGTCCGAGACCATAGGCGATCAGACCCAAGGCCATAGCCGTGACCACGCTCGAAACCAACACATGCTGAGCCTGCCATACCGGAAACAGAAGCATCTGGCTGGCTTGATAAATTTGATGGCCTGCCAGCCCCCCCAACCCGATCACGACAAATTTCAGTTTGTGGCGAACCGGCTCTCGACTCGCCCGTAAGACCACCTCCAGTTGCGCCAATCCCAGGGCCATCCCGATGACGATATAGATGTAGAGCACGCGACCCCATGAGGCCAAGGCAATCGCCGCCTGCCCGTCCTCGAGAACTGTCCACAGAAAGATCCGCCCGGCGCCCGCAAAACCGGCCAGCAGCACCCCGATCACGCCGATGACGCGGGCCCGCCAGAGCGCTGAAGGGTCTTTTCCCTTCTCGGCCGGATTCAAGAATGCCAGTCCGACGTAGAGCAGTGCCGCCGGTTGGATAAGCTCCGCAACCACCGCCGTTGCTCGCCAGACCAGTGCGTGGGACTCGTCGAGCAGGCCGATTCCGTTCACAAGATTTGCCACCGCCGTCGCACCCAACAGCGCCGCAAGACTGCGGTGCGAGGTGCTGGCCTGGCGCCTGGCAAAGAGGATACAAGCCATTCCGGCGGCAATCGCTGCAACCTGAAAGGCCGCTACGGAAAACCATGTCGGGAGAATCATGCTAGACATGCGGAATCACGCGAGTACATGAGACGGAGCAGAGGCCGGATAATTTCCGTTCTCCCCAGCCCGTCCGCACGCTGACGTCGCCTAACCGATATGCCGGTACAAAAGTCGTCCTGCCAGAGTCAACACGCTATCCGGAAGACGGGCACACACTTCCTTTGCCAGACGGACTTTGAGGTGTTCGAAGGACGGAGATACGACTACCGAAGGATAGCGCCAGGTCGTAAGCGTCGAACTCGCGGCCGCCCAGCGCTCCTTGAAGGTGATGAGGCCGGGATTGTCGAGATCGGAACGTCCCAGGTCGAGCTCTTCCACTCCGGCCTCTTTGGCTTCTCGAATCGTCTGCCAGAACAGCATGGGTGTGGCGCCCAGATTGTTGAATCTGGCGTCGGATCCCCCGTACTTGTACACCATTTTTCTCCCATGGTCCAAGGTCAGGATGCCCGCGACGGGCAGACCGGCCTTGAACGCGATTCTCACACGGGCGTCCTTCCCCATGGACGTCATGAGATTGTGAAACCATTCAAACGGTTGCGGGGGAACGTGGTGGCGAGACCGCGTCAGTTGGAGCAATCCATACAAGGGCTTCAGCAGGGATGCGCCGGAACCCGACTCGTAGGTGAGAGACTCCCGTTCGGCACGGACGATCTTCCGCTGGATGCAGTCCTTATGAAACCCCTTGTACAGCGCATCCAAGCTGGGACGCAGATCCAGCCGATGGAGGCGATACGTCGCAGCGGGACTGAATCCGGCATCGAAGTTCAGAACCGAATTCGCAGACCGCATTTCAACGTACTTCCACCGCTCTTTCTGCCGGAGCGATTCGACATGGGCGCACAGGTTCTGAAACTGAGCGGCGTCGTCCACAAGCGGCTCACAATGATCGGAGAACGGGAGTGAAACGAGCCGGCTGCCCGTCAGCCAGCTTCGCACGGCACAGAACAGCAAGGCGTTGGTCAGGTCGTCGGTTGGAGCGGACGTGGTAAATGCTATAGGGGTATAGCCGTAGCTGGCGCGCAACGCCTCCAGCCACCCGCGTGTATGGAAGACCGAAGCGTTGGGGTGCGTGGCTATCAGTTCAGGCCACCGAACATCATTCAGCGGATCGATCGCCCAGACACCATTCTGTCGCGAGGACATCGCCTCCCCTACCCGCATCTCACTCTCTCACATCGTGATCGGTGGAACGCTACGGGCACACTTTAGCACGCAACTTCTCAGGCGGGCAGCAACCGAGCCGTTTCTCGAATCTCCGCAATACCCAGACGAGAGAGAAGAGAACAACGAGCGATACGAGGAAGAGCGGGATACCTCCGTAACGATGAAGCGCACTGTCCGTAATAAAGCTCGGATCGACATAGTTGGCCAGCAAGGACAGCCCAACGATACGAAACGCGTTCTTGATAATCGCGAGGGGAACGACCATGAGCACAAGCCCCGCCTTTGCCCATGCGGATCGGAGGAAAAAATGTCCGGCAACGACACTGGTGATGCATAGCGAGAGAGTCGATCGGATACCGCTGCACTCCTCGGCAATATGAATCGTCATATTCGGCAACCCGAATACAAAACCTTGCCGAAAGACCGGGACTCCGAGCAGCGAGAACACGACGTCCGTGACTTCGGCGGAACTCCGCTGAAGGAAAACAATGATGCCGTTCAGCACGGCAGACGGAAGCGGGACCATAAAAAGGAGAAAGAGCAGACCGAACAAGACGCCTCGGGATGCCCTGACCCCGTAACAGAGCAGAAAGATCCCCCAACAACCCACCACCAGCGCCAGAATCGTCGTGGCCAATTGATCGGTGAGCGAGCCGGCTGATTCCGCATACCAATAGCCCATGGCTCCCGCTCCGATCGTCATGAAACCAACCATCGGGCTCCACTCTCTCGACGCGAGGAAAACCCGCCGGTCCAGATAGAGCGCATACAGGCTGAGCCATGGGATCAAGACGATATGAGAGTAATGTTCCTGTGCCTGGCTTAAGGAATAGAGCGCGGTGAGCGGCTGCCAAAACCACGCGATGGCGGCGAACAACAAGAGAAGGGACAGACCATCCCGGATCCGCGGTCCGATCGGAAGGGGTCGGCTGAAGACCCGGATGCCCCCTGCTCCAAAACCATTGGCCGTCGCCCCCTCAAGCCCGGGGTGATCCTTCCCCTGGAGAGGCACCGGCATGCTCAAATGATCACTCAGCGGCATGTATCCTCTCTCCTTGCGAACCTCTCGCCGCTCAACATGCGCCCTTGCCTCTGATAACGGCCGCAGGAGTGGCAAGGAGAATCTTGATGTCGGTCCACAGGGAGCGGCCCCTGGCGTAGCGAAGATCCAGCCTGACCATATTGTCGAACGTCGTCCGACTGCGGCCGGTCACCTGCCACAGTCCCGTAATCCCGGGCTTCGCTTCCAGCACTCGATGGCGGTGCCACGGCTTATATTGCTGCAGCTCATACCATAGCGGGGGCCGGGGACCGACCAGCGACATTTCTCCCCGCAGAACGTTCCACAGTTGCGGCAGCTCGTCCAAACTTGTTTTTCGCAGCAGATGTCCGATCGGCGTGATCCTCGGATCGTTGGTCATCTTGAAGAAGGTGGTCTTTTCTTTCTCTTGAGCCTTCCCGCTGGAACTGATGAACCAGCTGACGTAGTCGTGATGAATACCATGGTCCGCGTCCGCATACATCGTGCGGAACTTGCAGATCATGAACGGCTTCATCATTTGACCGATCCGCACCTGGCGAAAAATGACCGGTCCGCGGGACGACATCTTCACGAGCCCCGCAATGGCCAACAGCAGCGGTGAGAGCATGGCCAGCAGCAGAAGGCTGCCGACGATATCCATGCCCCGCTTGAGAACTTGAAAATGACTGATCGTCTGTTGATCGGCGTACAGTTCCGGATACAGAAAGGGATCGACGTTCTGAAGATCTTCCTCTCCCTGCCTCATCGGCTCCGGATAAACGCGCAGCCGGATCGACAATCGCCCGATGAGATCTCCATCGGCCCGATTCGTAATTTCTTTCCGAAAATCAGCCTCAAGTCGTTCACAGGTCCCGGCCAGATTGGCCGGATCGATCTCCGGAACGATCAATCCCATGAGGGACTGCCGGTGGAACCAGCCGACAATATCGATGTCGGACTTGATTGCCGATAAGGCCTTCGCAACTCCGGCAAACGATGCCGACGCATCCCCGCCTCCTCCGTCTTGAACACCGATCAGGAGCATCACCATGGCCGCCCCTGATCGTTCGGTGCGTTTTCGCTCTCTCGTGACGGTATCCCGGAACAAGTCTTCGTCAAACACCGGATGCAGCACGCTGACCGCTTCTCTTTCCGCGCACGACGACATCATGCCTCCTCCCCTCGGACCAAGCCTGACCGCATGATCCTCCAACGCGACCGCTCGGAGACGCCGGAACACCGGTGAGAATCGTCACCGAATCGACGCGTATGCGACGTCTTTGTGCTGTTTGAGCGACTGTTCCGCCGCCTCGAGAATCCG
>DIHJ01000106.1:35348-36222 GCA_002420105.1 Nitrospira sp. UBA5699 | reverse complement strand
AGTTGAAGAGCCTCCAGCTCTTCGACTTTCGGAGCCCACATGTCGCCGGTCCGGTAGCTGACCAGCGCCTGGTGAACACCTTGCTCCGTTCTCACATCGGCTCCCTTATCGTAGACACGCAATTTTTCCGCCGGGTCGAGATCATTCCACACCAACATCTTCTTCTGCCCGCCGACCAGCGTCGTCCGGACCTTCACCGGCGAAAGCCAATTCACGTTGATATGCGCCAGGACATTGTTGGGGAAATACACCGTCAGATACGCGATATTCTCCAGACGATTGACGTGCGCACCGCCGGTCGCGACAACCAACTCCGGTTCCTGTCCGATCAAGTAATCCATGATGGACAAATCATGCGGAGCAAGATCCCACAGAACGTTCACATCATGCTGAAAAAGCCCTAAATTGACCCGCGTCGAATCGTAATAATACAGCGGCCCCAGCGCGCCGTCGTCGACAAGCTGCTTGATCTTTCTGACCGCGCCCGTAAAGAGAAAGGTATGATCCACCATGATCTGTAAATTCTTGCGCTCAGCCAACTCGACAAGTTCTTCCGCTTGGGCGGACGTCGCAGTAAAAGGCTTCTCCACAAAGACGTGTTTTCCG
The DNA here is from genome assembly GCA_002420105.1 of Nitrospira sp. UBA5699. GTDB lineage: Bacteria > Nitrospirota > Nitrospiria > Nitrospirales > Nitrospiraceae > Nitrospira_C. The sequence continues at coordinate 35,616 of DIHJ01000106.1, read as the reverse complement.
TTCTCAAGCGCTTTCTTCGCGAGTTCGTAATGATATGAAACCGGCGTGACGATTGCGACCGCGTCGATCTCCGGTGAAGCGACGATGTCATCCACCTCGGTTGTGACGCGAACGCCGGGGTGCCGGCCTAACACCCGGGCCAGAGCTGAGGGATTCTTATCGCATACGGCCACGACTTTGCAGTCTTGGTGTCCCGAAAAATTGCGCACGATGTTCGGGCCCCAGTAACCGTAACCGATCACACCGAGCTTGGTCATGACATCACTCC
>DIHJ01000106.1:30508-35176 GCA_002420105.1 Nitrospira sp. UBA5699 | reverse complement strand
TTAGTTGACCGCAACGGATGCCCCGCCCGACTCGACGCCCTCAAACTCGCGGGCTTCACACATCCGGATCCGTAAGCTGCTGCTGCGCTGCACGCCGAGTTCGGAGCGAAGCGTATCCCGCAAACGCGCTTGAAGACGGTCGGATACCTCTGCCGCAGACTCCCGTCCTACGACCGTCAACACCCCTCCCACGGCATATCCCTGGCGATACCACCCGATATAATCGGTTTCCCGCAGGCTGCGGGACAAGGCCAGAATCACCGTATTGGCAATGCCGGATTCAATCCGCACAACCACTCCCTGCTCGTTGACTTGAGAGATGAGGAGAACCTGGTAGGAATGGCCCGAGCGCTTTGAGCGTTTGGATTCACTGTTCAAAAGGAAGCGAAAAGCCTCTTCGCTGTAGATGCTGCCCTGTGAAAAGCTTGCGTGGCCTTGCATCGGCTCGCCGAGTCTCTTTGCTGAAAGCAACTGGAGAAAACCGTCAGCCATCTTGGCTCCCCCCCGAAACAAGTTGAGAAGAAAGGGTTTTTCCCGCCACCAACGCCCTGCACGCATGGTCAACTATCGCCCGAGTTCGGTCTTTCAACAATACCGATGACGTAGGGACGCCCCCCTACGTAAGTACTATAGGGAAAACCATGAGCCATTCCGGAGGGATCGCGCGTCCTCTCAGGCCATTCGACAGGAGATTCATCCTGACATCGTTCTGTCGGGTTTTGTTCCTCCGACTGGAGGACAAAACCCCCGGAGAACCTTCGTTGAGCGCCTGCCTCCGGGGGACAAAAAAACTGTGACGGTTTACTGAGCAGGCTGTTTGATAAAGGCCGTCCAGCGTCGTTCCCTGCCTTCGCCGAAGCGCTTCGCGCAGGCAGGTCGCGTCGCTTGGAGGCTCAACGTACAAGACAGAGTACGATTCGCCTCTTCGCTCGCTGCGGCCTTGCCGGACAGCCTTTCTAAACAGCCTGCGGGGCACCCAGATCACCCCCTAAGCCATCTCACGCGCCGATCCTTTTGGGGGCAGCGTAGGGTTTGTCAACACGCTGTTAGCAGGATGATTGAGGAGGCCGCAGTGTAGGAACAAACCGGTCAAACCTACCGACGCAGTGAGACCATACCAGCAGAACATCCGATAAAACTTTGATTAAGCCGTTCCGGTCTATATAATCCCGTCTGTTGTCCCGCTAAAGGACTGACTCGATGAGTTCCATCCGGTACGTCCTTTTATTTACATGAAGAGCGTGAGCGGGGTCCAGTGGAATAGGACGTATCCGGTCAGACCCCGATGAGCACGGAAATTTCCCGGCGCTGCAGCCGCACACGCTGAACCAGCGCGCTACCTCCGCTCGGGAAAAACAGGAACCGGCTGAACACATGGCACTTGTAAGAACTTCCGGAGCAAGAATAGCCGCGGTATGCACTTGCGTCCCGACCCGGCGATTCGACAACCTCAAGGACTCCGCGGAATTCAGCGACGAAGAAATCCGCAAAGTAACCGGCATGGCCGGGGTGGCCGCCAGACGCCTGGCGGGGGACGCTGTCTGTAGCAGCGATCTCTGCGTCGCGGCAGCCAAACGCGCTCTGGATAAACTGGACTGGAGTCCAGACTCGATTGACGCCTTGATTATGGTCACCCAGACCCCTGACTACTTCCTTCCCTCCACGGCCTGCGTCGTGCACCAGCGCCTGGGACTGGCGGACCACTGCGCCGCATTCGACGTGGGTCTCGGATGCTCCGGGTACCCCTATGGCATGTGGCTGGCGGCGATGATGTTGCAGGGAGGAGGGGTGCGCCGTGCCCTCGTGCTGCACGGAGAAACCCCCACCAGATTTTCCGACAAGGCGGACCGGTCCGTCTCATTGCTCTTCGGAGACGCCGGTTCGGCGACCGCGCTGGAAGCGACGGGCTCCGACGGCGGGGATCCCTGGTACTACGCCCTGCACTCTGACGGCAGCGGCTACAACTCCATGATCATCGAATCCGGCGGTTTTCGAGACCGGTTCGGCTCGGACCCGCGCAAACATTGCGTCTACATGAACGGCGCGCTCATTTTCAACTTCACGATCAAGCGCGTACCGGCGTTGATCGACGAAACGCTTACGGGCTCAGGCTTCCGCGCCGCCGACATCGATTATTTTATTTTCCATCAGTCCAATCAATTCATCATGAAGCATCTCTGCGTGAAGCAGTCCCTGCCCCTTGAGAAAGTGCCCATCATCCTCAAAGAATTCGGCAACACCGGAGGAGCGTCCATTCCTCTGACCCTCACCCAGGCGGCGCTCACGAGGCCGCAGGACCGCGCGCTTCGTCTGATGCTCGTCGGGTACGGCGTCGGACTGTCATGGGGATCGGCGCTCGTCGATCTGGATCCCAAGGCGATTCTGGATTCCGTCGAATTGGACAATTGCACAGAGTTACCCGCATGAGCAGTGAGAACCCGAAACCCTTTCACGGGAAAACCATCGTGGTATCCGGCGCCTCCTCCGGCATCGGGCGGGCCATCGCCGTGCTCCTCGGCCGACTGGGCGCCGGACTTGTTCTCATCGGCCGCAACCGGGCACGGCTGGAGGAAACCGCGCAGCAAACCGGCGGCGCCGCCTGTCGCCTTCTCGAGTTGGATCTCAGCCGGCAGGCCGAGATCATGCCGGCCGTCAAAGAAACAGCCGCCGCGGTCGGACGATTGTACGGCCTCTGCCATGCGGCGGGAGCCGTGGAAACGCTGCCGCTCAGCGCGACCAGCACGGAAAAACTCCACGGCATGATGCAAGTCAATTACTTCGGCGGTATGGAGCTGGCGCGGGCCGTCACTCGGCGGGACATTCTGAATGAGGACGGCGGGTCCGTGCTGTTTATTTCAGCCATCTACGGCCTCATCGGGAAACCCGGCCAGATCGCCTATAGCGGGAGCAAAGGCGCCGTGACCGCGGCTGCACGAGCCATGGCCATCGAACTGGCCCGTCGGAATATCCGCGTCAATGTTCTGTCCCCCGGCATCGTCCGTACGGAAATGACGGAGAAGGCCTTCTCGGGGCTCTCGGCCCAGCAAGTCCAGGCTCTGAGGGACACTCATCCGCTGGGTTTCGGCAGCCCGGAGGATGTGGCCGGCGCAGCCGCATTCCTGCTTTCCCCCGACAGCAAATGGATTACCGGCGCGGATCTGATTGTGGATGGCGGATGTTCGGCACAATAGGTCGATGAGAGAGGAACCAGCAGCATGACGCAACAAGAGGCGGTGGAGTGGATTGCAAAATTGTTCGAAGTACCCCCGGACCGGTTGACTCCTGATACGCTTCGGGACGATATTCCCGCGTGGGACTCGCTCGGAGTCCTGACTCTGATGGCCAGTCTGGATAGCGATCACGGCATCGTGTTGACGGATGACGACGTGCAGGCGATCAAGAGGGTCGGCGACATTCTCGACGTCATGCGGCGAAACGGGAAGCTGACCTAGCCTCAGAAATATGGGCAGTTTCTGTCCTGATAGACCATCGCGTTCGCGTCCGGCATGAGATTCATTCTGGTCGACAAAATTCATGAACTGGAGCCGGGCAGGCTGATCACAGCCTCCAAGACGCTGCCGGCGCAGGAGGAACTCTTCCGCGATCATTTCCCCGGCTTCCCGGTCGTCCCCGGCGTGCTCTTGACGGAGATGCTGGCGCAGGCGGCGGGACGATGTCTTGACGCGGAAGGCACCCATCCGGGAAGGGCCATGTTGGGAAAGATCAACAGCGCCAGCTTTCGCGAGTGGGTGAAGCCGGATCAAGAAATCATTCTTCACGCCAAGATCACCCAGAATCGCCCGACGTACGCAACCGCAGACTGCTATGCCGAGGTCGCGGGCAAAAAAGTCTGTTCGGCCGAGCTGTTCTTCGTATTTGCCCCCCACGACCAGTTTGCTCCGGATCATCAGGATGAAATCCTCAACGCCTACTGGAGGGCCAACCCGACCATGCAACCCAAGCAGACGCGATGAGCCAGGCTTTTTCACTCAAAGGCAAGAGCCTGTTGGTGACAGGAGGAACGCGGGGAATCGGTCGCGCCGTTTCACTCCAATTCGCCCGCGCCGGCGCCACGGTGATCGCGAACTACGTACGGGGACAGCAGTCCGCAGACAGCCTCCTTGCCCTGGCGGAACAGGAACATCTTCAACTCACTCTCTGTCGTGCGGATCTGACCGCCCCGAAAGGCCTCGAGAGCGTAGAAGAGGCCGTATCCGGGCTGAACCAGAGACTTCACGGTCTGGTGCATTGCGCGGCAACCGGAGTCCATAAGTCATTTGACGAGTTGACCCTCCGGCACTACGATTGGACATTCGCGCTGAATGTTCGCGCATTTTTTGACCTGGTCAAACGGCTGCTCCCGCGCTTTGCATCGGAGGCGAGCATTGTGGCCGTCAGTTCGCAGGGCGCCTTGCGCGTGGTCCCGGCCTACTCGCTCGTGGGAGCCTCGAAAGGCGCCTTGGAAGCGTTGGCTCGGCATCTGGCCGTGGAATTGGCGCCGCGGGGAATCCGGGTCAATGTCGTGTGTCCCGGAGCCGTTGCGACCGACGCCTGGGCGTCGATGCCGGATGCGCAAGAGCGGTTGGCCGAGTTGACCAGGCGGACGCCGGTCGGCCGGCTGGTCACGCCGGAGGAGGTGGCGCAGGCCGCCCAGTTTCTATGCTCCGA
>DIHJ01000106.1:6782-30361 GCA_002420105.1 Nitrospira sp. UBA5699 | reverse complement strand
TGAACCCGCACGTGTCGTATTTGCCGACGGAGATCCCGTGCTGATAGAAAAATCCCGTATCCCGGTCAGAGAGATCCTGTTGTTCGGGTTGTGGCCCGGCCGTATCAAGAACTGGATCTACCGGCTGAGAGGTTATCGCATCGGCAAAGGGGTCTCGATCGGGTTTGGCTCGGTGATCTGCGGAGATCGGGTCGAGGTAGGCGATCACACTTCGATCGGATTTCTGACGATCGTGCGCGGCAAGGACATCCGAATCGGCGCCCACGTTCAGATCGGATCGACGACGTTTCTGGATACGCCTCACCTGCAGATCGGCGAGGGCAGCAAGATCAACGAGCAGGTCTTCATCGGCGGTCTGCAGTTCCCGGACTCCCGCTTCGTGCTCGGGCGCAACTGCCAGATCATGCAGATGTCCTTCATCAATCCGGCCAAGTCGATCGTCGTGGGAGACGATTCCGGCATCGGCGGACATTGCCTGATATTCGGCCACAATTCGTTCCTGAGCAAATTCGAGGGATACGCCGTCGACTTCGAACCGATCGAAATCGGCAACAGCGTCTCGCTGGCCTGGGGAGTCTTCGTCCTGCCCAATACCAAGATCGGGGACGGCGCGGTCGTGGGAGCCCGTTCCGTCGTGCACGGCACAATACCTCCCCGCTGCCTGGCCCTCGGATTTCCCGCCCGGGTCGTGAGCAAGGCGCCGGACTTCCCCAAAGACGTGTCCGACAAGGACAAGACGGACATTTTCCGAAATATCGTGAGCGAGATGATCCGGTTCTTCCGGGATTCCGGCCTGCATTGCGAGCAGACCGGGCACCGTTACCGCATCTCAAAACCGGCATCCGGCTGGTGGAATCGCGGTGGCGGCTCATGGACCTTGGAAGTAGTCGACGGAGACGTTCGGGAGACGGTCCAGCACCTGTCGCCGGGGTCGGTTCAGGTGTTGTTGAGCCTGTGGGATATTCCGGATGACATCCGTGAGCGATTACGGTCTGAAGGCACCATGTGGATCGAGATCGCGAAGAAGGAACAATCCCGCATGTCGAACGACCTGGGCGACGAGGTGTCGAACTTCCTCAAACGGTACGGAGTCCGGACGTACCGGGTTCCGCCGCTTCCCTCCTCTGCTCCATAAGGCGGACGCAGCCGTGATCCTCACCGAACTCGCAAACACAGGCGTGTTCATCCCTGAAGTCGGCATCGGCACATGGGATTATCACGCAGGGCCCGGCCCGCTGCGAAAAGGCTTGGAAGCCGGAGCCTTGTTCATCGATACGGCGGAATCTTACGGAACCGAAGCGGCGGTCGGCGAAGCCGTGAGGGGCATGCGCGAGCGCGTGTTCATTGCGACGAAAGTCTCTCCGCAGCACTTTCGTTCCGCCGACCTGCGCCGGTCGGTCGACGCCAGCCTGAAACGATTGGGCACCGACGTCATCGATCTGCTCCAGCTGCACGAACCCAATCCTTCCATCCCGATTGCCGACACGATGCAGGCCGTCGCAGGCCTGTTGGACGCCGGCAAGGTAAGATTCGCGGGGGTCAGCAATTTCTCCGTCACGCAACTGCAAGAAGCCCAGAACGCCTTGGGCAGGCACCCCATCGTTTCCAATCAGGTCCGGTACAACCTCATCGACCGCACGATCGAACAAGACCTGTTGCCGTACTGCCGGGCCAACCGGATAACCGTGATCGCCTATTGCCCGCTCGCGAGAGGCCTCAACCGGATTCGTGATTGCGACCCCACCGGCGTCATCGACGAGCTCGCACAGACAACGGGAAGATCCCCCGCGCAGATCGTCATCAACTGGTGCCTGTGCAGGGATGGAGTCGTCGCGATCCCCAAGGGAAATTCAATAGAGCACATTCTCGACAATTGCGGAGCGTCGGACTGGCGTCTGAGCCGGGAACAACTTGACCTTCTCGATGCAAGGATTCAATTTCGTCGTCGCAGCCGCTTCGACCAACTGGTCAGGCAATGGCTGCCGGGCCCTCTTCAGACATTGGCGGTCGGGACGATGAACGTCCTGCCGCGCGGATTGCGCCGTCGGCTGCGTTGAGGCACTTGTCATTTGATGCGTGATCGAAGCGGCATACACGGGGGACTGCTGAGATGTGCGGAATAGCCGGCAGCATCCATCTGCGCGGAGGGTCGGCCGACGGGGAACTGCTGAGCCGGATGATCGGAGCCATTCGCTATCGGGGGCCGGACGACGTCGGAATCTACCGCCACGGTCCGGTCGGTCTCGCGCATGCCAGATTGAGCATCATCGACCTTGCGGGCGGGCACCAACCGATGGCGGCCGCGAACGACTCCCTTTGGATCACGTTCAACGGCGAGATCTTCAATTACGTCGAACTTCGGGAAGAACTGATCAAGAAGGGCCACCGGTTCACTTCTCATTCCGACACGGAAGTCCTGCTTCATCTGTACCGGGAGGAAGGCGAACGCTGCGTGGAGCGTCTGAACGGACAGTGGGCGTTTGCCATCTGGGACGCCCCGAAGCGCAAGCTGTTTCTGTCCCGTGACCGGTTCGGCGTCAGGCCCTTGTACTACACGCAAACCGCGGACAGTTTTCTGTTCGCTTCGGAGATCAAGGCCCTGCTGGCCTGTCCGGAGGTCGACAGTGCGCTCGACCTGACCGCACTCGATCAAATTTTCACGTTTTGGGTGACCTTGCCGCCGAGAACGGCGTTCCGGGACATCAGGCAGTTGCCTCCCGGCCATTCCATGGTGGTGCAGGACGGCCTTGTCACCTTGCTTCCCTACTGGACACTCGACCTGGCCCCCCAGCCGGCGGTCGACAGCGGCGCCGAGGCGCGACTGGCGGAAGAACTGCTGGCGCTGCTCCAGGACGCCACCAGGATCCGGTTGCGATCGGACGTCCCAGTCGGCGCTTATCTCAGCGGCGGCCTCGACTCCACCGTCATCACGGCGCTGGTGCGGAAAAACGCCGGCGAACGGCTTCGGACGTTCTCCGTCGGCTTTGAGGACGGCGAGTTCGACGAAAGCTCCTACCAGCGGGAGGCCAGCTCTTTTTTCGGAACCTCGCACAGCGACATCCGCTGTCGCCACCAGGACATCGCCCGGGTCTTTCCCGATGTCATCTGGCACACGGAGCAACCGGTCGTACGGACCGCGCCGGCTCCGTTATACCTGCTCTCCAAACTGGTGCAGGACAGCGGCTTCAAGGTCGTTCTGACCGGGGAAGGCGCCGATGAAGTGCTGGGGGGCTATGACATTTTCAAAGAGACCAAAATCCGGCACTTTTGGAGCCGGCAGCCCGAATCGTCCCGCCGCCCCCTGCTGCTGAAACGGCTCTACCCCTACATGGATAACATCCAGCGTCAATCGCTGGACTACTTGAAGCACTTCTTCCGTGTCACGGAACGGGATGCGGAAAATCTTTTCTTCTCGCATCTGCCTCGCTGGGACCTGACGGCAAAGTCCAAACTGTTCTTTTCCGAGACGACAAAGGCCGCACTGAACTCCTATGACGGCACCGCGGACCTGCGGCTTCAACTGCCGAAGCGATACTCCGCTTGGGAGCCGTTCAGCCGAGCGGAATTCCTTGAGGCTCAGTACCTCCTGCCCGGCTATATTCTTTCGTCCCAAGGCGATCGTATGGCGATGGCCCACGCCGTCGAAGGGCGGTACCCGTTCCTGGACCACCGCGTCGTGGAATTCTCCGCCAGGTTGCCGACGAGCCTGAAAATGAAAGTTCTTGACCAAAAGCACTTGCTCAAGCAGGCTGTGAAGGGATTGATCCCCGAGTCGATCCGAACCCGGCACAAGCAACCGTACCGGGCGCCGGACGGGAGAAGCTTTTTCGGTCAAAAAGAAAGCTACGCAGAGGACCTCCTCACCCCGGCACGAATCAAGCAAGACGGGGTCTTCGACCCGAGAGCCACGGCGGCGCTGCTGCAGAAGTTCCGCTCCGGACGCGACACGGGAGTCAAAGACAACATGGCCCTCATCGGCATCCTGTCGACGACCGTGCTGATCGATCGACTGGTGAGGCGGCGTGGCGGACCGGACGCCCCCCTCCCCTACGAAAGTCCGGCTCTACTGGGATCGTGAGATCGGCTATACTTGCCACGAAGCTTTGAGGAGGTCGGGCCCAACCCGGCTTCTGTCAGGCAACCATTCGGCGGAGGGTGAAGCGTTATGGTGCAGAAGATTCGGACATTCGTCATCGACAACTATCTGTTCGGAGAAGAGGGCAAACTTCGAAACGATGATTCGTTCATGGAGTCCGGCATCATCGATTCGACCGGCATCCTCGAATTGGTGCGGTTCCTCGAAGCGACGTTCGGGGTGAAAATCTCCGACGAGGAACTCATCCCGGACAACCTGGATTCCATCGAGAAGATCGCCGCCTTTCTGCAACGCAAACTTCCGGCCTCCGCCGCCGTGGGAGGCGCACCCTCACTTCAGCCCGCGCAAAGGTAACCTAGATGAGAACCCGCTCGACCATTTCCGCCGACATCTTACGCCTCGACCCCGCAGCCGAAACGGAACGGATCACCGCCTGGATCCGGGAAACCGTGTCTCACAATCTGCGCCGGAGAGGCGCCGTGATCGGGGTGTCCGGAGGCATCGACAGCAGCGTCGTGGCCTTTCTCTGCGCACGGGCCCTGGGCAGTGAACGCATTCAGATTCTCTTTACGCCGGAGGCCGATTCATCTCCCGACAGCCTGCGGCTCGGACGGATGGTTGCCGACGCCCTCAAGGCCAAATCGGCATTGGAAGACATCAGCGCGATTCTCAAGGGAGCCCGCTGCTATGAGCGGCGTGATGATTCGGTGAGGCTCGTGGTTCCTGAATACGGCGACGGCTATAAATGCAAGATCGTCCTGCCGGGCCTCCTCGATGCCAGCCGCTACTCGATTTTTTCCGTCGTGGTCCAGTCCCCGGACGGACAGACCAGGAAAATCCGGTTGACGCCGGAGGCTTACCTCGGAATCGTCGCCGCCACGAATTTCAAGCAGCGGGCGCGGAAGATGATGGAATACTACTACGCGGACCTGCTGCAGTACGCCGTCGCCGGGACTCCCAACCGCCTCGAGTACGACCAGGGCTTCTTCGTCAAGAACGGTGACGGCGCGGCAGACTTCAAGCCCATCGCCCATCTGTACAAATCACAGGTCTACCAACTCGCCGCCTACCTCGGCGTGCCGGAGGAGATCCGCCGCCGCCCCCCCACCACCGATACCTATTCGCTCGAGCAGTCGCAGGAAGAGTTCTATTTCACCCTCCCGCTTGAGAAGATGGACCTCTGCCTCTACGGGAAGGACCGCGGAATCCCCCCCGCCGATCTGGTCGCCGCAGCCGGAATGGAAGAAGACCTCGTGGAGCGCGTGTATGCGATGATCGATTCCAAACGGAAGGTCGCCAAGTATCTGCACGCACATTCATTGGTCGTCGAATAAGGGCGGACCCTTCGTTCACGTCCATTCAGCCTGAGCCTATCGTGACCATCAGAGGGATCAACGTCGCGGAGTATCTGCTCGCCGGAAGAAATCCGGAACGGATCGCCCTCAATTTTCCGCAATCACACGCTTCCTATGGAGCGCTGGCCGCCCAGGCCGACCGGGTCGCCCGCCACGTCCTCGGGTTGGGGGCCCTGAAGGGCGATCGTGTTCTCCTGATCGGCGACAATTCCCTCTTTTGGGCGGCCTGCTACCTGGGAATCATGCAGGCGGGGCTCGTCGCTGTCCCGATCGCGGCAAACAGCCGGCCTCGGGACCTGGATTACGTCCTGGAGACGACCGACGCCCGGATTATCTGCGCCCAGAGTTCGGTCATGAGGGCTCACGGGCCGCGATTCGGCGGGAAACATCTGCTGACGGACGGGGACACACCTCCCCTGCCGCACGCGGCTTCCCAGCAGGCCTTTTCCGACCCGGCGACAGCCGCGACGACATCGCTCGTCTATGCCTCCGTAGAGCCTCATGACCTGGCGGCGCTGGTGTTTACGTCCGGTTCGACCGGCCAGCCTCGCGGGGTGATGGTCTCCCACGCAAACATCATCGCGAACACGGACTCGATCATCGCCTACCTGGAATTGACCGAGCGGGACCGCATCATGGCCGTCCTGCCCTTTCACTATTGCTACGGGGCGTCGCTCCTCCATACCCATCTGCGCGTCGGCGGCGAAGTCGTCGCGGACAATCGGTTCATGTATCCGGAAACCGTGCTCCAGCGCATGATCGATACGAAATGCACGGGGTTTGCCGGAGTCCCGAGCCACTTCCAGATCCTCCTGCGGAATTCGAGCCTCCGGAAAAAGCAATTCCCCGATTTGCGGTACGTGCAACAGGCGGGCGGATACCTCGCGCCCGCCTTCATTCGGGAGCTGAAAGACGCGCTTCCCGACACGAAGATTTTCATCATGTACGGGCAGACCGAGGCCACGGCCAGACTGTCGTACTTGCCCTCGGAGGATCTCGAGACAAAGCTCGGCTCGATCGGGAAAGGGATGCCGGGCGTGACGTTGAGGGTTTTGAACGAAGGAGGGCGTCCGGTGAGGCCCGGAGAGGTGGGAGAAATCGTCGCGGAAGGCGCGAATATCGCCCTGGGGTACTGGAAGGCGCCCCAGGAGTCCCAGGCGATCTTTCGCAATGGCGCGCTTTACAGCGGCGACCTGGCCAGAGTCGATGAAGACGGATTCATCTATATCGTCGACCGGGCGAAGGACTTCCTGAAATGCCGCGGGGAGAAAGTCAGCTGCAGGCAGATCGAAGAGGTATTGCTGGAGTGTGACGAGCTGGTGGAGGCGGCGATCATCGGCATTCCCGACGACGTGCTCGGCGAAGCCGTCAAGGCGTTCGTCGTCCCGCGCGTCAAGAACACGACCGGCCTGGAGGAGCGTGTCGCGTCATTCTGCAAGAATCGGCTGGCCCCGCACCACCTGCCGAAACAGATCGTCGTCCTGCCGGCGCTTCCCAAGAGCAGCGCCGGGAAAGTCATGAAGACCGCTCTGAAAACGCTCTGAACGAGACCTCAGCCCGCCTTGCGTGTGGAGGCGTCCACCGCCCACCGGTCCTGCGCGGTTTTCAGGCGTGCCGCAAGTTCTCCGGCCAGATAAGAGACATGGGGCTCGATGAGGACGTTCTGCTGGTGCCCCGGCACGCGACAGATCTCGAGTCCGGCCCCGATGAGATCGTGCCAGCCCATCGATTGATCGACCATCAGTCCCGGCAGCTGCTTTTCCGTTCGGAAGAGCACCACCTCTCCCTCATAGGACCGGGGTTGATACCGATCGTAGGCCCTGTCGTGCTCGATGCCCAGCGCTTCAAGGATATACCCCATCGGCCGCGAGCTACAGTCCTGATAATCACGCCCGATGAAACCATCGATCGCGATCGCGGTTCTGGCCAGGATGATGTCGAGGCTGCGCTGGATTCGCTCCTGAATATGGCTCAGTCCCCGATAGGACAGATTCTCCCGCTCCAGATCCACCCTCTTCTTCACCCGCTGCCACCATCGCTGGAGTCCGGACATGCCGGAGGGGAAGCCGGTCAGGGACGGATGCGTGGTCTGTATCATGGCGACCAGCGCAACGTCCTCGCCGGACGCCGAGAGCTGGCGCGCGGCTTCCAGCGCCGCGAGACCGCCGAAGCAGAATCCACCGACATAATACGGCCCTTCCGGTTGAAGGCTTCTGATTTCGGCGATATACCCCCTGACCATCTCCTCCAAGGAGCGATTCCTCACAATGTGTCCATCCAGCCCCTTGGCCTGAATCGCGTACACGGGCTGGTCAGCGTCCAATCGTTCCGCCAGCGGGTAATACTCCAGGACATTTCCTCCGTGGCTGTGGAAGAGAAACAACGGGGGTTTGGCGCCTCCCGGCCTGATCGGCACGAGCGACGACCAGGACGGGGTCCAGTGTTCCCGGCGAAGGACCGCGGCCAGCGCATCGATGGTCGGCGCCTGAAGCAGCGTGGCCAGCGGCAGCCGTTTCTTGTACAGCTTCTCGATCTCCACGATCATCCGCACCGCAAGCAGCGAATGTCCCCCGAGTTCGAAGAAATTGTCGTGGAGTCCGACTCGTCCCACCCTCAGAACCTTCGCCCACAGCTGAGCCAACACCTGTTCAAGAGGGTCCCTGGGAGCCACATATTCACGTGACGGCTCGACCGCCTGTTCATCGGGGCCGGGAAGCCGTTTGCGATCGATCTTTCCGTTCGGCGAAAGCGGAAAGGCCTCGAGCACCACGATCGACGACGGCAACATGAACTCGGGGAGGCGTTGCTTCACGTACAGACGAAGATCATCCGTCTGCACGGTGGTTCCCGGTTCGGGAACGACGTAGGCGACCAGTCGTTTCTGGCCCGGTTGATCCTCGCGGGCCATCAACAGGCTTTGCCGGATCCCGGGATAGCGGTCCAGCGTCGCTTCGATTTCGCCCAGTTCGATCCTGAACCCCCGCAGTTTAATCTGATGATCCAGCCGCCCCAGATACTGAATGGTCTTGTCAGGCAGCCAACGGCAAAGATCCCCCGTGCGATACATGCGCGCACCCGGCCGGGGATCGAAAGGATTCGGAACGAACCGTTCGTCGGTCAGATCCGGACGGCCGTAATAGCCGCGCGCGAGACCTTCGCCGGCCAGATACAGTTCGCCCAACACCCCTCGCGGCGCAAGATTACGGTGCGCGTCGAGAATATACGCCTGCGTATTGGCAATCGGTCTGCCGATCGTCACCGGACAACCCCGCGGGACAAGCGTATAGGTGGAGTAGGTCGTCGCTTCCGTGGGCCCATACAGGTTATAGACCCTCTCGACCTTCGTCTGGGCGTAAATCTGTTCCACCAGGGCTTCCGATAAAGCCTCCCCGGCCAGGTTCACGACCCGGACGGAGGGAGGCACCGCGCCCATGTGCAGCAGTTCCGTCATGGCCGAAGGCACCGTATTGATCAGTGTGACCTCGTTTCTCGCGGACAGGCCGGGCAGATGCAAGGCGTTCGGAGCGATGATGATCGTCCCGCCGGCATTCAGCGTCACGAACATTTCAAACACGGAGAGGTCGAAGCAGACCGACGTGGAAAACAGCACTCCCGCGAGGTCCTCAGGCGAAAACACGCGGCTGGCCCACTGGACGAAGGTGACCGCCGAATGGTGCTCGAGCGCGACCCCCTTCGGCCTGCCGGTGGATCCCGAGGTGAACAACACATAGGCCAAATGCTGCGGAGCGGCCTCGGAAGGAAGATTGTGCTCCCGCTCCCTGGCGATGTCGGCCCAATCGGCATCCAGACAGACCAACCGCCCCGAGAAGTCCGGCAGATCGTCCGTCAGGGACTTTTGCGTCACGACGATCGGAGCCCGCGAATCCTGCAGGATGTATCCCAGCCGTTCCTTGGGATATTCGGGATCCATCGGCACATAGGCGGCGCCCGCCTTCAGAATGCCCAGAATCCCCACGAGCATTTCCGGCGAGCGTTCCAGGAAAAGCCCCACCAGGACGTCCGGTCCGGCTCCGAGCATTTTCAACCGGTGCGCGACCTGATTCGACCGGCGGTTCAGTTCTCCATAGGTCAGATGGCGGCCTTCGAACGTCACCGCCCTGGCTTCGGGAGACCGCTCCGCCTGCTGCTCGAACAGTTCATGGAGCCGGAGCCGGCGGGGCATTTCTACGGGGGGATCGTTCCATTCGTTGAGCAATTCGTCCTGCTCCGCCCTCGTCAGGATGGGTAGCGTGGCAATGCTTTCTCCGGGCATCGCAACGATGCTCCCGAGCAAGGTCTGGTAATGCCCGAGCCACCGCTCCATGGTGGCCGCATCGAACAGGTCGGTGTTGTAGTCGCATTCCACATACAAACCGCGCGGCCCTTCGACGAAATTGAAGAAAATGTCGTAGTGCAGCGCGCGTTTCGGATTGCGTTCGCACGCGAATTCCAGGCCGTGAAACTCCGCCGCGCTGGGGTCGCGGTCGACGTTGAAGATCACTTCGACGAGCGGCTGCCGTCCGGCGCTCCGCGGTACGGCGACGTGCTGAAGAATGGTCCCGATCGTGCATTGATGATGGTCGTACGCGTCCAGCACGTTCTTCTTCACGACGGCGAGAGCCTCTTGAAAGCTCGCCGCCGGCTGGAGATGGGTCCGGACCGGAAGCAAATTGACGCAATGCCCGACCAGGCACGAATGACCGGTGACGGCCTGGCCGGCGACCGGCAATCCGACGACCAGATCGGTTTGCCCCGTCAAACGATGCAGCAGGGTTTTCATCGCCGCCATCAATAGCACCACCATCGTCGTCCGCTGTTGCGCGGCGGTTCGCTTCAACGATTGGTAGAGGGAGCCGTCCAACCCTTTGACGAGCGTCGCCGCTTTCGCGGAACGCTGCAAGGGACGAGGGCGATCGGTCGGCAGATCCAGGGGCGCCGGCGCCTCGGCAAACTGCCGCTGCCAGTAGACGATGGCGTCGCGAATGCTCGAACTCTCCGGCTGGGCGGCCGACGCGTAGCGTTCGAACGGGACCGGTTCGTCGAGCGCCGGAACGATCCCCCGGGTCAACGCGGAGTAGATCTTGCCCGCCTCGCTCACCAGCAGTCCGCCGGACCAACCGTCGCAGACGATGTGGTGCGCGGTCCAGACCGCCACGTGATGCGACGGATCCAACCGGACGATCCTGACACGCCATAAGGGACCGGTCGCAAGATCGAACGCCTCCGACACTTCCCGATCGAGAATATCCGACAACCCCCGCTTACGGCCGGCTTCGTCCCGATCGCTCAGATCGATCAGCGGAGCCTCGATCGTCGACGACGATGCGATGGATTGCCACTGCCCGTCGGGACTGATCCGGGCAAGGAGAATCGGATGGCGTTGAGCCAGTTGCTGAACGGCCAGCCGGAAGCGGTCGGGATCGAACGCCCCGCGAAACTCCAGCTTCATCGACTCGTTATAGGCGACGACGGAATCCCCGCCCATCTGAGCCGCGAGCCAGATCTCCTTCTGCGCCTCCGTCAACGGGAATTCGGCGGCTGTTGCGGCCGAATCCGCCGACGCCGCGGCAGGGCGCTCGATGCGTCCCGGGCGATCATGCTCGACGGTCTTGGTCGATTTTCCCGTCGTCTCGGAAGAAGCGGCCAGAAACCCTCCCGACCGCATGTCGGCCAGACCGGCTCGAAACGCATCGGTCAGCTTGGCCAGATCCTCTTCCGTGTGGGCCGTCGTCATGACGAACGCCCGGTTCTCCCAGATGTGAATGCCGCGCTCGCGAAGCAGATAGAACAGCAATCCGGCGAATTTCTGTTCCGACGGATAGCCGACCTGGATGAGTGAACTGAATTGGGTCACCTGATAGGGCGCCTTGAACTCGTCGACGAGGCTCCTCAGCTGATCCGCCAGCCGGGCGGTACGCTCGGCCAGCCGCTGTTGCAAACCGGGTCCGCTCTGCTTCAGATGTGTCAAGACCGCTTTGGCGGCTGCCAGAGCCAGCGGATGGCGCACGAACGTGCCGGCGAAGAACGTCACGCCCACTTCGGGGAATGAGCCGTCGCCGTATTGCCACTGGCCCCCGTCGAGGGCATCGATGTACTTGGGGTCGCCCGCGACCACGCCGATCGAGACTCCCCCGCCGATGACTTTTCCGTACGTGGCCAGGTCGGCGCGCACGCCGAAATGCGCCTGCGCTCCGCCAGGATGGACGCGGAACCCCGTCACGACTTCGTCGAAAATCAGCGCCGTCCCGGTCTCTCGAGTGATCCGGCGGAGCTCGTGCAGAAACTCCTTCGGCTGGAGGTCCAGCCTCCTGCTCTGCACCGGCTCCACCAGCACCGCGGCGATTTCGCCGCCCCTGGCGCGGAGGATGTCGAGCGACTGCGGATTCCCATAGTCCAGGACGATGACCTGGGCCAGCGCGCTGTTGGGAATACCCGGCGCAATGGCCGCCGTGCGCATTTCGCCGTTCACGGTAACGGGCCGGAACAGGACTTCGTCGAAGATACCGTGATACGCGCCGGCAAACACCGCGATTTTGTCCCGACCGCTGACGGTTCGCGCGACCCGGGTGGCGGCCAATACCGCTTCCGATCCGGTGTTGGTGAATCCGATGCGGGGCAACCCTGTGAACTCCGTCATCAGGGCCGCCACTTCATAGGCCAGCGGTTGAATCGGCCCGATTTCAAACCCGATGTCCAGCTGCTCATGGATCGCTTTGACCACGAACGGCGGCCGATGCCCGAACAGGCTGGCGCCGAATCCCATCACGAAATCCACATACTCGTTGCCGTCGACGTCCCAGACCCGCGACCCGTTCGATCTGGTCGTCACGATCGGATAGATCATCTCCTTCCACAGCTGTTTGAAGCCGGCCACGGACCGGGGATCGGCCAGAATCGGGCGGTTCTCCGCGGCAAGCGCTTTCGATCCGGAGGTCCGTTTCGTATAGCGCGCGATCACCTCGTTGAGGAACCGGCTCTGTTCCGCGGACAGCGCCATGCCGGCGCCGCGATCGATCGGCTTGAACGGGCCGTGCGACTTGAACTCCGGCTTCGGAGGGGCGGGCGCACCCGGTACAGGCTGTGCCGGCAGGGCCGGCAGGGCCGGAGCCGCCGTCGGTTGACGGCCCATGAGCTGGAGCAGTTGGCTGGTCAACTGCTGCTGTTGCTGCCACAGCTGTTCGAGCGTCGGGGCGGGTACCGCCCCCCCCGGAGCGGATGTTGCCGCCACCGGCGACGGATTCGGCGCCACGGCGGGCGGAGCCCCCGCAAACGCTTCCGCGGGAAGGATGGCGTCCAAATGAGAGGCGATCGCGTCGAGCGAGCTCAACTCCTCCATCAATTGGCGGAACGTCACCTGAACGCTGAATTTCCGCTGAATCAACTGTGCCGCTTGCGTCAGCAACAGCGAATCGAGCCCCAACTCCAACAGATCGGCGGATGCATCGACGTCGGAGAGGTCGTAGCCGGACAGCTCCTGCATCAACCCGCGGATCTCGCCTAGCAGTCGCATCTTGCGCGGAACCGCCGGCGCAGCCTGGGCGGCAGAGGGTGAAACGGCCGCAGGCACGGGCGGAACGGCGGCCGGAGAGGCCGCCGCGGGAACAAATTCCCCGCACTGCTGCGCGGCGGAAGCCGTACCGATCTGCGCGGCTTTGACCGCCCCTTGAGCGGCTTCAGGCCAATAGCGCTTTCGTTCGAACGGATAGGTCGGGAGAACGGCGCGGCGGCGGCGCTCGTGTGCATAGTACCCTTGCCAGTCGACGGCGACGCCCGTCATCCACAGCCGCCCCAACGTTTCGGTCAACCCCCGCAGCTCCTGATCGCCCGCCAGAGGCAGCGACGCGAGCACGGCCTGTTCGGGCTGTTTGGCCGGATGCTGACGGGACAGGGTACAGAGTGTTTGCCCGGGCCCGACTTCCAACAGGACCCGCTGAGAATCCTTCATCAACTCGGCAATGCCGTCGGCGAACCGCACCGTCTGCCTGACGTGGCCGGCCCAGTATTCGGGCGCCCGGGCTTCGTCGGCCGTAATCCAGCGGGCGGACACGTTCGACACGTAAGGAATCGTCGGCGCTTCCAGCTTCATCCCGCGAAGGAGCGCGGTGAAGGGTTCGAGAACGGGGTCCATCATCGCCGAATGAAACGCATGCGACGTATGAAGGTGCCGGGCCTTTACCCCCTTGGACTCCAGATCTTTCTCCAGCGACGCGATGGCCTCGTACGGGCCGGAAGCGACGCAGAGATTCGGCGAATTGATGGCGGCGATCGCGATATCTTTGGAGAGCAGAGGCAGCACGTCTTTCTCCGGGAGACGGATCGCCAGCATGGCTCCCCCGGGTTGAGCCTGCACCAGGGCGCCCCGCCGGGCCACCAGGGTCAGCGCGTCATCCAGGGAGAACACTCCCGCCAGACAGCCCGCCACGTACTCGCCGACACTGTGACCGATCATCGCCGCCGGTCTGATCCCCCACGACATCCAGAGTCTGGCGAGAGCGTATTCGATGACGAACAGGGCCGGCTGGGTGAAACGGGTCTGCACCAAGAGCGCATCCGCTTCCTTCTCGGCGCCGGACGCGGGAAACATGATCCCGCGCAGATCCGCCTGCAGGATGGGCCGCAGCAGGTCCGCACAACGATCGATCTCGCTCCGGAACAAAGGCTCGGTGCCGTAGAGTTCAGCCCCCATCCCGGGATACTGCGCCCCCTGGCCGGGAAACATGAATACGACCGGAGGCTCCCGGAGCTCCTGACGGTGCGTAAAGACCCGTTTCGGATCCCCGGCATCCAGCGCCGCGGCGCCTTCCGCCGCATCGCGACAAGCCACGATCCGGCGGTGCACGAATTCGCTGCGGCCGGTTTGTAACGTGAAGGCCGCGTCCGCCAGTTCCCGCGCGCCCGCTTCGCCCCCGGCATCTCGGGCCAGCTGTTTCAGATAATCGGACAGGTTCGCCGTGGCGCGGTCCAGCGCTTCGGAGGTTTTCGCGGACAGCGGCAGCAACTGCCAGGGACGCGAGGGACCGGACGGCGGCAGCTCCGGCGCCTCCTCCACGACCACATGCGCATTAGTCCCGCCGGACCCGAACGAGCTCACACCGGCGCGCCTGGGCACCCCGGCCGGCGACTTCCATTCCTGCAACGCGGCATTGACGTAAAACGGGCTGTTCGCCAGATCGATCTTGGGATTCGGCTTGTTGAAATGGAGGCTTGCCGGAAGCACCTTGTGTTGGAGCGAGAGCGCGACCTTGATGAGACCGGCAACGCCGGCGGCCGCATCCAGGTGCCCGACATTCGACTTCACCGATCCGAGCCCGCAGAACTGTTTGGCGTCCGTGCCCAGCCGGAACGCTTTCGTCAGGGCCGCCACTTCGATCGGATCGCCGAGCGGAGTCGCCGTGCCGTGGGCTTCGACATAGGTAATGGTATCCGGCTCCACCTCGGCCATCGCATGGGCCATGGCAATCACTTCGGATTGCCCCTCGACGCCGGGCGCGCCGAAACTGACGCGCTGCGACCCGTCGTTGTTCAGGGCGGCCCCCTTGATCACCGCGTAGATCCGGTCGCCGTCCTTCACGGCATCCTCAAGACGCTTGAGGACGACGACCGCGACGCCGTTGCTGAAGACCGTGCCGGCCCCCTTCTCGTCAAACGTGCGGGTATGACCGTCCGGCGACCCGATATACCCCTCTTCGAAGTAGTAGCCCCGCTGCTGGGGCACGGTCACCGATACCCCGCCGGCGAGCACCACGTCGGATTGATAGGTGAGCAGAGAATGGCAGCCCTGGCAGACCGCGACGAGGGACGTGGAACAGGCGGTACTGATGCTGAGCGCGGGTCCCTTGAGACCGAGTTTGTAGGCCACGCGCGTCGTCATGTAATCTTTCTCGTTTCCGAACATGACGAGTTCGGAGCCGATGAGTTCGATCAGATCGGGACGCGGCTGTAACGCCTGCTGGAAATAGGTGTTGAAGGTGGCCCCGGCAAACACCCCGACCGCCCCTGTCATGCGATTCGGAGGGTACCCGGCGCGCTCCAGGGCCGCCCAGCAGGCCTCCAAAAACACCCGATGCTGGGGATCGATGACCTCCGCTTCCTTGGGATGCACACCGAAGAACGAGGCGTCGAAGCAATCCGCATCCTTGAGGACGCCCCGCGCCGGTACGTAACGGCCGCGGCGTTTCAGTTCGGCGGGATCGAATCCGGCCTCCGCCAGTTCCGCGTCGCTGAAGAACGAGATGCTCTCCTTCCCCGCAAGCAGGTTGGCCCAGAACTCCTCGACCGTCTCCGCCCCGGGAAACCGGCCGGCCATGCCGATAATCGCAATACCGTTGTACGATCCCTCGCCCATCAGTCCTTACCTTTTCCGGGCCATCGATCGGGAGCGATCCATGGCTTCTTTCTGCTTCCTCGCCCGCTCGCGCAACCGCTCGCTCTCGGCGGCGCCCGACGCGGCCGGCCGCTCGAAACAGGCCGCCAGCGAGCGGATGCTCGGATGTTCCAGCAACGTCACAATGGGGAAATCGCTGCCCAGGACTTCCCGCAACCGGCCGTGCATCTGGACGAGCAGCATCGAGTGGCCGCCTAAATCGAAAAAGTTGTCGTCGACGCTGATCTCCTCCGCCCCGAACATCTGCCGCCAGACACCCGCGATCGTCCGTTCCATCTCGCTCTGGGGCGGAACAACCTGTTGAGACCCCGTGCGGAATCTCCGCGCCGGTCCGGCCGCGGCCGCCGGAGGAAGGGACAGCAGCCCCTGCAGATCGCCGGCCCGGCGATCCAGCGAGTCCGGCAACCGCTCAAACAACCGGACGAGATCGCGCGACCACCTCTCCCTTGTCGCAGGTCCGACGACCTTCCGGTCGCAGACCAGGGTCAGCCGAAGCTCACCCCCCGGTTCGGCCAGCAGCAGGACCGGATAATTCGTATGGATCGGTCCGGAAAAATCCGACAGGGCGACGCGGTTGCCGAACCGCCGCGCCGACTCATCGACCAGATAGTTCTGAAACACAACCAGGCTGTCGAACAACCGATACCGCCAGGGCACCTCGCTCGCCCGTTGAATCTCCACGAGAGGGGTAAACTGGTACGGGCTCAACTGTAGCAAATTACCATGAACCTGTCGCAGGAATTCTCCTACCGTGACAGCGGTATCGACCGCCACCCGGACGGGCAGATTGTTGACGAAGGGCCCGACGATGGACTCCGCGCCGGCCAGGTCCGTGGGGCGACCGGAAAAAGACGCGCCGAACAGCACATCGGACCGGCCGCTCTGCCGGCTCAGGAACAGAGCCCACATACCCTGCACCAACGTATTCAACGTCACCTGAAGCCGCCGTGCCGTCGATTGCAGCGCGCTCGTCGCCTCGGCGGAAAGCTGCGCGGCATATTCGGCGAAACGGTCCTTCCCCGCTTCTCCGCTCCGTTCCTCCTCTGCCGGCAGCGGTGTCGGTTCGACGAACCCGGCAAGGGTCTCGCGCCAGAAGGCCCGAGACGCATCCTGCGGCTGCCGATTCAACCACTCGACATAATCCCGATAGGGACGGACCGGATCGAGCTGCGGCCGGCGGCCCTGCTCCATGGACTCGTACAGGCGGCCGGCGTCACGAAAAACCAGCGGCCAGGACCACCCGTCCAACAGCAGGGCGGGCACGCTCCAGGCGAACTTCCAGCGCTGCTCCCCGATGCGGATCAGGGTGAACCGCATGACCGGCGCGTCGCCGAGTTTGAGCGGCTGCGACAGGTCCTGCTTCAGAAAGTTCAGCCAGCGGACCTCGACCGGATCGGATGTCTCCCCCCGCCAGTCCTGGATCGTCCATGGCAATCGCACGTCACGGTGGACGACCTGCATCGGCTCCCGCAGCCCGTCGCCGTGAATGGTCGACCGCAAGACGCTGTGATGCTGAATGGTGGCCTGCCACGCCCGTTGAAACGCGGACTGATCCAGCGGTCCGGTCAAGGTGCAATGCCATTGATCGAACGCCGTTCCGGCCCCGCCGGGGTTCGCCGAATAAAACAGCGTCTGGATGGGAGAAAGCGGATAGACGTCTTCGAGATCCGGTTGCTCGGACAGCAGTCGATCCAGCGAGACCTGGTCCAGTCGAGCCAGCGGGAAATCCGAGGGTGTTCGCCCGCCGGCATGCGGGGACCGGCAATGCGCGATCAGCTCTCTGAGCGCGGCCAGATATTCCTCGACCAGCTTTTGAATCTCTTGTTCCCGATGCAACGTCTCGTTATACGTCCACCGGAGTTCGAACCGGCCGTCGATCACGAGACTGTTGATTTCAAACACATAGCGGCGTTGTTGCCTGGGACTGTGCCACGGACCGGTGGACTCCTTTCCGAACCGGAACAGCGTCGAACCGGCCAGCACCTGATCGAACTGGCCGAAATAGTTGAACACCATCGGCGCATTGAGACCGGCGGCCAGATCGCGATCGGCCGCGATGTACCGCAATATCCCGTACCCCACGCCCCTCCGGGGGATGCGACGGAGCTGCTCCTTGACGGACTTCAACGCCTCGCCCGGCCGCCAATCACTTCCGGCCTCCGGCAACTCCAGCCGGACGGGATAAATGGAGGTGAACCAGCCGACAGTTCTTGATGGGTCGAGACCTCCGGGAATCTCTTCCCGGCCATGCCCTTCCAGATCCGTAAAGAGCGCCTTCCCGCCGCTCCAGCGGCCCCAGGCACGGGTCAAGGCCGTCAACAGGACGTCGTTGATCTGGGTGTTGTAGACCGCCGGCACCTGCTTCAGCAGCGCCTGCGTTTCCTCGATCGCAAGAGAATAGGTCAGAGTCTTCGTCGCACCTTCACGATTCTCCCGCCCGGACATCGGGCTCATCGCAGCCCCCGCCTCTGTCTCTTGTCCGGGATCCGTAACGGCTTTCCAATAGGGCAGTTCATTTCGCAACGAATCGGTGCCGGAAAACTCCAGGAGCCGCTCCGCCCACGCCTTATAGGAGACGGTCTTGGCCGGCAGTTGAACGTTCCGGCCGTCTCTCAGCTGCCGGTACACGGACTCCAGATCCTCCAGCAATAGCCGCCATGACACGCCGTCGACGACCAAATGGTGGACGACGATGAGCATCCGGTCGCTCCGGTCGCTCCCCGACTGAACATACAGCACCCGCCAGATCGGCCCCTGTCCGAGATCCAGGCTACCCTGCGCCGTCGCCGCGATCGATTCGATCTGCCGGCGTCGCTCGCCATCCTCGAATCGGGACAAGTCGACCCATTGAAGAACCGCCCCGTCGTCCAGGGGCGAATACGATTGATGCCACCCCTGCCCGTCACGGCGATATCGAAAGCGAAGGGCATCATGATGCCGGCTCACCTCTTTGAGCGCGGATTCGAGCAGCCCACGATCCAGAGGTTCGACGACCTCAAAAAGGAACGCCTGGTTGAAATGATGGGATTCTTCGAGTTGCTGCTCAAAGAACCAACGCTGGATCGGTGTGAGAGGCGCCTCCCCCGAAGCACTGTCCTCCTTCGGCGGCAAGTCTTCGTCCACGGTGGCCACGGCCGCCAATTCCGCGATGGTCTGATTGGCGAACAGCATCGTGGGCGTGATTTTCAACCCCTCCCGACGGGCGAGTGAGATGGCTTGAATGCTCAAAATCGAATCGCCGCCCAGCTCAAAGAAATTATCGTGGATACCCACACGCTCGTTTCGGAGAACTTTCGACCAGATGGCCGCCAGTTTCCGCTCGGTTGCCGTTCCGGGAGCCACAGAGCTCCCGGCTGAGTCGCGGCTCTGCGCGGGGACGGGAAGCGCTTTCCGGTCGATCTTGCCGTTCGGACTCAGCGGCAACTCGTCCATGACCATAAACACCGCCGGCACCATGAACTCCGGCAGACTCGTCTTCAGATGCTCACGAACCGTATCGACATCGACCTCGACCTCGGACGAGGCGGCGACAAGATAGGCCGCCAGCCGCTTTATACCGGGCGCATCCTCCCGTGCCATGACGACGGCTTCGCGGATTGCGGGATGCCGACAGAGCGCCGCCTCGATTTCGCCCAGTTCGATGCGGAACCCTCGGATCTTCACCTGATGATCGACACGGCCGAGATACTCGATCTCGCCGCCCGGCAGGTACCGGGCGAGGTCGCCCGTCTTATAGAGACGCGCCCCGTCTCCGGCCCCGAAATGGTCGGGAATGAATCGCTCCGCGGTGAGTTCCGGCCTGTTGTGGTATCCCCGCCCGACCTGAACCCCGCCGATGTACAGATCTCCGGGAACGCCGATCGGCACCGGGCGCAGATGGCGATCGAGGAGATAAATCCGGGTATTGGCGACCGGCCGCCCGATCGGGACGATCTTGCGTTCGTCATTGGGTCGGCAGGTCCAATGGGTAACGTCCACCGCCGCTTCGGTCGGTCCGTAGAGGTTGTGGAGTTGCGCCGGCAACAGCGACAGAAACTCCTCCTGCAAATTGAACGGCAGCGCCTCGCCGCTGCACATGACGTGGCGCAGCGAGCGGCAGCGTTCCAGCCCCGGCGCGGCGAGAAATGCGCCGAGCATCGAAGGCACGAAGTGCATGACACTGATCTGCTCCCGCGCAATCACGTCCACGAGGTAGGCCGGGTCCCGATGGCCGCCCGGCTTCGCCATCACCAGACGCGCCCCGACGATGAGCGGCCAGAAGAATTCCCACACGGAGACATCGAAACTGAACGGCGTTTTTTGCAACACCGTATCGCTTTCGCTCATGCGGTACTGCTTCTGCATCCATAAGAGCCGGTTGCAGATCCCCCGATGGGCATTCATCGCCCCTTTGGGAACTCCTGTCGACCCCGACGTATAAATCATATAGGCCAGATCGCCGGGAGCAGTGCTGTTGGGAGGGTTCACCGTGCTTTCCCGGGCGATGGTGTCCCAGCCGTCGTCGAGACTCACGATGGTCCCGTGATAGGGGGGCAGTTCCGCCGCCATCCGGCTCCGGACGAGCAGCACCGGAGCCGCGGCATCCCGAAGCATGAATGCCACCCGCTCCGCGGGATACTCGGGATCGATCGGCACATACGCGGCGCCGGCCTTGAGCACACCCAGTAAGCCGACGACCATTTCAAAAGAGCGATCGAGAAACAGTCCGACAAAGACCCCGGGGCCGACGCCGACCTTCTTCAAATGGTGCGCCAACTGATTGGCGCGCCCGTTCAACTCCCGATAGGTCAGCGACCGGCCTTCGAACGTCACGGCCACGGCATCCGGACGACGCGCGACCTGCTCTTCGAACAGGCCGTGCAGCGACGTTTCGTACTGAATCGAGTCATCGACGGTGGCATTAAAGGAATGCAGCAGTTCCTCCCGTTCGGCTTCGGTGATCAGAGGCAGATCGCACACGAACGTCTCCGGATCGGCTGCAAGTCCCTCCAGGAGGCGGCGGAGATGCCCCAGCACCCTCCGGACCGTGGGTTCATCGAGCCGGCAGCGGTTGAACTCGATCTTAAAGCTCAACCGTTCGCCGTCGTAGGCCGCCAGAGTGACGGGGAAATTCGTCAGCTCGTGCAACTCAACGTCGCGATGGCTCCAGGCCCCGCCCAACGCGCGCATCGCCTGATCCAACCGCTGGTTTTCGAACACCAGCAGCGATTCGAACAGCGGTTGCGCAGGCGGAACCCGGCTGGCCGCCTTCGCCGTCGTCAACGGGGTATGTTCATGGGGGCGGATCTCAAGCCACTGCCGGCGCAGCGCATGGATCACGGAAAGCGCACGGTCTTCACCGGCAAGCCGAATACGAACCGGGACCGTATTGATGAACAGCCCCACGGTCTCGTCCGCGTGCTCCACGGAAGACTTCCGGCAGGCGCGCGTGGCGCCGAAGACAATGTCTTCTTCGCCGGAATAACGATGGAGCAGGATGGCCCACGCACCCATCACGAAGGAATTCACGGTCACGGCGTGGCGCGCGGCAAGATTCCGTAATGCAGCCGTTGTCCCGACATCCAGACCATCCCAGGCTTCACCCTGCTGATGGATGACGGAACCGGCCGGGGCCAGCCGGTCGACGACCAGAGGGGTCGGCGCCGAGTAGCCGGCCAATGTCTTCCTCCAGTAGGATTCACTCGGGGCCGTGTCCCGCTGCAGGAGCCAGTCGATATAGCGGCGGTACGGAAACGGCGCCGGCCGCTCCCCGATCCCCCCGCTGCCCAGTTCCTCATAGGCCGCGAAGACCTCCTGGAGCAGTACGGGGTAGCAGCGACCGTCCAATATCGCGTGGTGAAACGTCCAGACGAGGGAATAGGAGGCCGGGGCCCATTGAATCAGCTTGAGCCGCATCATCGGGGCCGTGGCGAGGTCGACGCCCTGCACGCGGTCGGAATCCAGAAACGCCCGGAGATGTGCCTGCTGATCGGAAACCGCCAGATGTCGGGCATCCTCGACGATAAACGGCACCAAAGCGTCGGACAGAATCTCCTGCCTGGGCTGCCCCGTCTCCTCCCAGACGAAACGTGCGCGCAGAACGTCGTGTCGCTGAACGAGCCACCGCCAGGCGGCCTCCAGGCGCGGAGCGTCTACGGATTCCGGCAGATGCACGACCAGTTGCTGAATATCGACGCCGGAATGCGGTTCCTTCAGGTGATGGAACAACATCCCCTGCTGCATGGGGGAAAGCGGAAATGAATCGATGAGCACGTTCTGTGTCATGCGTCCCCGGATCGCGAAACCGGACGCGGAGGGAAACGGATTCCCTCGCGCCGGTTCTTGCTGACGGATATGTTGCTGGTTGTACTTACGCCGGCTGTTGGTACACCCGACGGCGCCATTCACGATCCCGCCACGAACGCCAGGCTCCGGCGCCGGTCAGATACACCCGGCTGGCGAACGACACGAGGGGATTGCGCCGATTCATCGCGACGAACTCTACCAGTTCGTGCCAATTCGACTGATTCAGGACGTTGATGGACACGGTAATGCTGGGCGACAGCATCCGCGTGGTGTGCCACCAGTGGCTGGGAACAAACAGCATCTCCCCCGGTTCGAGGATGAATTTCGTCGCGGTCGCCCGCGCAAAGAGCGGAAACTTCATGAGATCGGGATGATCCAGGTCGCGAATCGAGGAGAGGTTGACCTTCTCCGGCGACGGATATAGAAACGGCTCCTGCTCCGGCGGATACACGATGAACTCCTTCCTGCCGTAGATATGCATCAGGAACGCATGGGTTCCGGCCCCGTCGTAATGCAGCACCGGAAATGCGCTCCCCTTCCCGCCGATATACAATTCGATCGCGGCGCCCCGATTCAATACCTGCTGAACATAGCCGACCAGGTATCGTTCCGGAAGCCAATTCGGCTGAAAGTACGGCGGCAGCGGCTCGATATCGTTTTTCAATGACGGAAACATCTCGTACAGGACCCGATTCCGGAAGTAGGGCGCGGGATTCTCTTCCGTCGACGCCAGCACACGGTCGATGAACTGGGCCATCGTGTATTCCGTGCCTTCCTCGTTTCCCTTGTAGTCCGCCCGCTGTCCGGGATTTTCGTTCAGACGGAATTTCATGTCCCCGAATTCACGCTTGAAGAATTCCGGGGTCCACCGCTGCATCGCCGGCCACTTCTGCAAGACATCCGTGACGATCACGGGCTTCAGCGGATACAGATACTCCCTGGCGAATTCTTCGTACGACAGGTTCTTCCGCCGCTCGATCTCAAATATCCGACTGCTCATAAGGCCCTCCCTCGACCGGATAGCGCTCAAGCCTTTCGACGTGTCCCGCTTCGGCGCATGCGCTCATGGCGATCAGACGACATGCCAGACCGAGGTCGTCCACCGGGCCGGGGGCCAGCCCGGCGCAATGCCGTGAAAGTCCCTCCGCTCGTAGGCCCCCATGACCGCCAGCGCCTCCGCAAATTCGGGATTATTGGAATTATCGAGCATGACATAGCACCCGGCGCGGATTTTCCGGACGGCCTGCCGCAGGCAGGCGCCGCGCGCCCGTCCATCGACCAGAATGAGGTCAAAACTCCGGTCGGGATACGCATTGATCGTGTTCACGTAGTCCGAAAAGTCCATGCCCGGATATTCCCATTGCCGCTCGTCCGGCACCACGCCCTCGCAGCCGGAGCTGCTGACTTCCGCAGACAACTTCTCGATAGACCGAGGCTCGCAGAGCACGCAGCGGCAATT
>DIHJ01000106.1:1183-6735 GCA_002420105.1 Nitrospira sp. UBA5699 | reverse complement strand
ACGCCCTCGCAGCCGGAGCCGCTGACTTCCGCGGACGACCTCTCGATAGGCCGAGGCTCGCAGAGTACGCAGCGGCAATTGGTGACGCCGCGCCGGGACAAAGCCGCCGCGACAAGACCGTGCCAGATTCGATCGTGCTCGACCGTAAACACCTCTCCCGAATGCTGCGTCAGAAAAATGGTCGAGCCGCCCGACCCGTATTCAAACACCTTCATGTCGCTTCGCAGATAGGACTCAAGCCAACTGGTGGCTTTGAACGGCAACCAGGGGACTGCCGCGCTCAACGGAGAAAACGTCCGCCTGAACGATCGAAACCATGCCGGAACGAACCTCCAGGAGCCGACGTCATGAATCAGGAGATACGACAGCACGATCGGGTGAAACAGCGGCCCCGCCGCTTTGGCGATCGTTCCTGCAACCCGTGGATTCATCGCGCTCGCGCCTGTCGAAGGCGGTCAGCGCGGCCCCCCGCCCCCGACGCGGTCAAGCCACACTTCCCGCCAATACAGAAAGTCCTGTCTGGGACATCCCCCGAGCGTATTCCAGCACAGGCAATACAGCCCATCGAGGATGACGGTACTCTCCACCCGGCGCATCTCGCCCGTCGGCTCGGAAATCATCCGCTCCAACCGGCTTCGCACCTTGTATGTCCCCCCGCTGTAGCGGCACATGCCGAAATCGCAGATCATCCCGCGGTTGCGGCCCTTCCCGTCGAGCGTATCCTCGATCTCGGCCGCGGATTTGATGACGACCAGTTCACCCGGCTGGAGTTTCAGATCCCCCACGGGAGTCTTCTTCAAATGTCCGATCAGGGTGCGGCGGGGAAACCAGGCCGTCGCCTTTCTCCACAACGGCCACAGGATCAGCCAGGCCATTTCGAACAGGCCGCGGCTGCCGGACAGAACATCGGCCACGCACTTCGTGAGCTTCCGCGTCCGCGGGATCGGTTGCGTGGCCCTGATCAGCTCCGTGGCCTGGCAGCGATAGCGGCCCGGCTCGCTCATCGTCTTCAAATCCAGCGCCACCTGATTTCGGTTGGGATTCGCATCAACGGAGGCTTCAGGCTGTGCCGGCTCGACCTTCTTGAGCCACGCATGTTTCCAGAACAGCAGACAGGCGCGCGCGCAGCCATCGTGATCGACCCCCGAGCAGCGGAGGCTGTCCAGCACCACCACATCGTTGTTGCGGAACTCCTGGACGGCGTAGCGATTCGGAGCGAATTCGAAGCAGGTCTTTTCGGCTCGCCGTAGCACCTGGAAACGCTTACCGCAAAACGCCAGCATTTCCGGCATAAAAGGAAGCCCGTCGACCGCCCCATCGACATCCAGGGATTTTGCGATTTCCTCCCTGCTCTTCACTGCGACCCAGTCGCCCGCTTTCAACTTCATCTCGGACTGATTCATACGATGTTCATGCTCCTCGATAGAATGTCCTCAACCGATGTTGCAAAGGAAGTTCATAAAAGTAGCATACTCCCAACGCCGCCACCTGGATAAGGACAAATAGGGTGGCGGTTACCCCCCAAAAGAGGGGCCAGGAATGCACCTCCCAACCCAGGTAAAGCCAGGCCCCTTTCATCGCGCGGAGAAGCGGGGCATGGATCATATAGAAAGAAAAACTTGCGACTCCCAGCCGATTCAGCCAGCGATGGCTGAGGTGAGCCACGAAGTGCCCACGGCCGGTTGCCAGCCCCCAGATGAGCAAGGCCGACCCGGGGAGAGTGAGCAGCCCGCCCGACAATGGCCAGGGCGCCGACTGCCAGAGAATGGCTCCGATAATGATGAGCCCGACACCAGCCGCCTGCGCCGCAACGGACCACTCCACGATCCGCCGGTTCATCGTACCGAGATAGACCCTCGCCAGAAGAACGCCCGCGAGAAACTCAATGCATCGTGACGGGGCAAACCAGGCCACGAAATAATGTCTGGCATAAGCCGAACCATAATGTGTCAGCACCCATCCGAGTACCCCTGCATAACAGAGGGCGATTCCGGCGGTTACCAACAGGCGGCGGTTTTCGGATGAATACAGTATGGCCAGGGGGGCGATGACATAAAAAAACCACTCGCAGCTCAGACTCCACGAGGGCACGTTCAAATACGTCAAGAACGCCGGGGACACAGCCGGCCACCAGTTTTGCAGGAGCAGCAGATGCACCGGAACCGCCCGCCAGTCGAGGGGCAGGTTCGGACTCATGATCGAGACAGGCAACACCATGAGTGTCGCGAGCAGGTGAACCGGGTAGACTCTGGCGAGTCGATTCCAGAGAAACAGCTTGTATGATGAGAGCGACAGGCCGTCCTGGAACCGGTCCAGGTAATTGTAGGCCAGCACGAATCCGCTCAACACGAAGAAGAACGCGACGGACAATTCGCCCGCGTTAAACACAAGGAGCGACCCGCCCAGCGCCTGCATTCCCGGAATGGTCCCGACGACGTGCGACACGTAGACCGGGAGCGCCGCATAAAACCGGACACCGGTGAGCCCAGGCAATTCTGCCTTCCGCATGACTCCCCCGACTTGAAACCGCGAAGGGAAAGTGGGCCCTAGTTCTCTGCCCCGCACATGGATGCGACCATGGCTTCGATCCGGGCCAGTTTCTGCTCCCGGCGGACTCTCAGTTCGTCCGGAGCAATCCGTTGGACCTCGCCCAGTATCTGCCCCAGCATACGCTTCAACCGGTGCGACATCGCCGTCCCGACCGGACTGGCAGGATTCAAGCGCCCGGGAACGGTCTTGTCGATGATCCTGTCGCGGACCAACCGCTCCGCATCGAGTCGATACCGATGATTGCTCTCCCGATTCCTCGCGAGGAAGACAAACTGCGAACCCTCCAGCGCCAGGCTCTGATCGGCGAGCCAGGATCCGAAAAGATTGCAGGAACTCCTTTTCGTCAGGACCGCCAGGACGATCGGCACGTCGAGCAACCATTGCGAGAGCAGATGTTCGGGCAACTCGAGTACATCGTGCCAGCCTGCGGCGGCCCGGCCGGAAGGCGCCGGCGGATCGACGATGCACACGAGGAGCGGCTGCTTGAATTTTCTGGCCAGATCGATCACATGCCGGCACTTGCGGAATTCGCTCGCCCTCCGTTGAGCCGACTTGACCGTACGGAGTTTTTCTCCACCCGCGCTCTGACAATGAATCAACACAAGAATCCGGTGCCCTCCGATTGTCGCACATCCGGCGACGAGACGGTGCGTGCCGGAGGATCCTCTTTCCCGGCGCAGTTCCATGAACTCATCGCAGGCTTGCAGGATCATGTGCAGACCCGGCCATTGCGGCAGAGCCTTCCGTTGCGGGCTTCTCCGGTCCCGTTTGGAGACCGCCGTATTCATCGATCGAAATCGCATATTAGAGGTCCCGGGAATTGACGATCCGCGCTCCGGCATAGCGTCTCATACCCTCGCGTGACTCTCCACAGAAAACGGGGCGGCGAGGCCGGTCGTACGGTCTCCGACGTCCCGAGGGATTCAGAAACGCGGCGCCGCGCAACCGGCCGGACAGAGGAAAGCGGATGCGCTTCTCACTACGGGACGCGGTTCATGGACGAAGGACGGGCTTGATCTGAGCGGTGTATTGGGCAACCTCCCGAGGCAGGGCAAACCAGCAGACATCACGATAGCGGCTGGACACATGCTTGAGAAAACTCTCGTAGAGTTCGGCGGAAAACTCCGAAGAAGCCCCTTTCCCCCCGAAGTTAATGTAGTCGGGATGCACGTTCACCAGGGCCATTCCGCCGTGCGCCGCCACCCAGTCGAGCTTTTTCGTCCACACGTCGATCGTTCGCTCCTTGAATACAAGGAAGAGCGTGGAATCCTGCGGTAGCGTATAGGGCAATTCGACATATCCCTTGGACCCGTTCCCTTGAACCCAAAAGGGGAAAATGGTTTCAACGCCGTCCGGTTGGGGCTCGAACGGATCGGTGTCGAAGGTGGAGGCGTCGTAGAGAATGTTCAGATTCTTGATCCATTCCAGGTTGTGAAACATGAACCCGGCCCGGAATCCCACGGCTCCCCAGGACTGCAGGTGCTGATTGATCTTCGGAGCCTGTTCCTTGAACGATCTGAAGGACCGGTATAACGACCCGTCGTGATGCAGATCGTGGACGCCGACTTCGAACCCTTCCTGCTGGAGATACGTATGAAGCGTGTCGGGCAGACGATATTCCCCTTCCGGCACGAAGTTGAAACAGGAACGGAATCCCAGCGCCTTATCCATTTCAGCCAGCTTGCGGCACCGGTCGAGGCCTCTGACGCCCTCGACGTCGTGCGTCAGCACGAACGCAAACTTCTTTCCGTCCGGCCATCCGGGCCATCCTTCCGGTCTCCTCGCGGCCGACTCTTGAATAGGCCAGGAACCCCGACTTCTCCTTCTCTGCCGGTTGGCCAGGATCCGCCGTACGGCCATGCGAACGTCCCATGGAATAGCCGGCTTCAATAAGTAATAAATACTTTTCATGTTACGATCAGTCCCGTGGTAACGAACCTGTTAAGAATGTATCTTCGCCTATCCCTGTCGCTGTGTCCTCAATCTCATACATTTTTCGAACGTCAGTGGACCGCCGCTGGATTCGAATATTTTGAGATTATATGATGGCCAAATCGTCCGGCGAAACTATATCTTGAATCCTGGCGGTTTAGCCCTGTTCAAGGTGTCCACAAGTGGCTGCACCCGCCTATGGGGAGCCACGGCAATCGGATTCTAGCAGAATCGTATAACATGTCATTATTGCACGCATTTGCCATTTTCCCTCTTCAAGCAGTTAATGTGGCACCTCTCTTGCTTTCATCAGGGTACGACAATGTCACGACTTATCAAGGATTTCACAGGACAGCGGAACCAGGAATCCGGTAATTTTTAAGGAGATGTAACCATGGCAACATCGATTCACGGCTTATCCACCTTCCTGAAGAGGCGTCGGAACTGTTCCGGGGGCCAAGCCACCGGTGAGCGGGTCATTCAGACCAGCCGGTACCGGTTCGGCAGACAAGTGGCAGGCTCCCTGCTGGGAGCGCTGGCCCTTCTGCTGACGTGCAGCCCGGGAACTTCGCCCGCGGCGACTGTCACAGCAACCAGTTGCTCGTTCGCAGACGTCAAGTCGGCTTTGGATCGGGCGTCGAACGGGGACACGGTATTGGTGCCGCCAGGGACTTGCACCTGGACAAGCAGCATGGATTTCGACCTCGCCATCGCAAATGGCACAAACAAGTACCTTACACTTCAGGGTGCAGGGATAGACCAAACTATTATTATTGATGGTGTTTCAAAAGCTCCGTATCCCAATATCGCACACTTAATCCGATGGACAACCGTTAGCGGAGGCCTCACAAGAATAACTGGATTCACTTTTCAGGGGGGAACCAGCGTAGACTCCTATAATCAAGGCATGGTCTACATCAGAGGCAAATCGCAGCTCTTTCGCTTTGATCACAATAAAGTCATCCCCACAAGAACTTCTGGCATGATGATGTGGGGTAATGTGGTTGGCGTTCTTGACCACAACATATTCGATGTCTCACAAGGCTGGGGACTATATACCTTTCATGATT
>DIHJ01000106.1:786-1043 GCA_002420105.1 Nitrospira sp. UBA5699 | reverse complement strand
CCTTTCATGATTCATGGGGGGGGGTGGGCGGATACGGTGACAACTCTTGGGCCTCACCTAGCACACTTGGCACTCAGCAGGCT
The DNA here is from genome assembly GCA_002420105.1 of Nitrospira sp. UBA5699. Classification (GTDB taxonomy): domain Bacteria; phylum Nitrospirota; class Nitrospiria; order Nitrospirales; family Nitrospiraceae; genus Nitrospira_C. Next base: position 960 of record DIHJ01000106.1, on the reverse strand, counting down.
ATTTTTATCGAAGATAATCTGTTCACGAATAATCAATCATCGGGCTATCATCGATATGCTGTCGATGGGTGGTCCGGTGGACGCGTTGTTTACCGAAATAACATTTTCAACAATTGCACATGGGCCAATCATGGCACGGAAAGCAGCGGACGGCATCGCAGTCAAAGGCAGTTT
>DIHJ01000106.1:0-596 GCA_002420105.1 Nitrospira sp. UBA5699 | reverse complement strand
GGACATGGGACATGAAGGGCAATAACTTTGCAAGCATGATCGGAGCTCGGGGAGGAGTGGGAGTAGTATTTAACAACACGGCAACCATTACGAATGGATCTGTCAATAATTTTTTCGACATAAGCTACTATCGAGCTTCCCAACCGTTTTCCCCGTGGGGCCAATGTCCGAGCGCATGGGACCAAAGCAGCACAAGCTGTCTGGATCAAACTGGCAAAGGACAGGGGAACTTGATTTCAGGGGACAGTCCATCACCCGCAGTATGGCCCAATCAAGTAACCGATCCGACTTACGTATGGAATAATACGATAAATGGTTCGGCTTCTCCTGCCGCTTCTCATGCTCCCACTGTTGTTGTGATTGGCCGAGACTTAATGAATCAAGTCAGACCTGGTTATGCACCATATGCTTATCCTCACCCTCTTGTGACATCTACGGGAGCAACCAACCCGCCACCCGCTCCGCCGCAAAACGTCACCGTCCGGTAACGGTCCCCTAGACACGAAGAGCACTCCCCGGATCCCGGGGAGTGCTCATTGGGATTCCCCTGCCGCATCCCTAGGTCCCGGAGAAATGTGCGGTGGAACCGCCTACCC
>DIHJ01000119.1 GCA_002420105.1 Nitrospira sp. UBA5699 | reverse complement strand
AAATTTGGGTGACCCTTGACACCTGCGGGCCAACACGCGCCTGGCCACGGCCTACCTGCTCAAGGAGGAGTTCGGGCAACTGTGGTCGTATCGTCGGGAAGGCTGGGCGCGCCAGTTCTTCACCCGCTGGCGAGAGCAGCTCAAGTGGCAACGGCTGCGGCCCTTTGAGAAATTCGCCACCTTGATCGAGAAGCACTGGAACGGCATCGTGGCGTACTGCGACCCCCGCAACAAGGTCAAGCTGGGATTCGTCGAAGGTCTAAATAACAAGATTCGCGTGATTCAACGGCGCGCCTATGGCTATCGGGATGAGGAGTATCTCCGGCTCAAGATTCTGACCGCCTTCTTCTCTCGGAAATGAGGACCATTCACCCACACGAATCTGCATTGAGCCGGAAAACTCAAGCCCTTCGCAAATGGGACAGCATGTCGGAGGCCGACCGCTCGCAGGTGCTCGTTGCCGTCGGCCACTACGCCCAGTACGTGTCGCGATCCGGCTGCAAGCCGAAGGGCCTGCATCGATGGCTTCGCGACGGTAACGACGAGCAGCCTTGGAAAGAATGGCTCGAACCGGCAAGGGACGTGGAGCAAGGAAACGTCGGCGGCCAGCCCAAGCGCTGCCAAGCGCGGATTATCACGCCTGAGGCCCGCTTCGGGAAAAACTGTAACGCGGCAGTCGTCGCGCAACCCGGAGTCGAGAAACCGCTGCCCTTCTGTGCGTCATGCCTCCCGGTTCAGCTCCATCTGAGCGAAGCGCTGCGGAAACTCCGCGAGCAAAAACCGATCGGGGAAGATGAACACATGGCGCGGGAGTGCGCTACGCGACGAAATGGAGATTCCCGTCCGCTTCCGGGGGAAGATCGCGAGCCGATCGCCGCAGCACGGGCCAGCAAGGCCGATTGCTCGGGGGATTTCGAGGCGAGGGACGAATGAGCAAAGAGGGGGAGGGCGCAAAAAATGCGCTTCAAAATTTCGGGGGTCCCCCGCTGGATCGCGTCATCGTCGAGGCGAGCCCTGCTTATGAGCAAGGCTTCGGCGTGCCGCAGTTGGACCGGCTCAGTGCTGAGGATCGCAAGTTCATCGTCGATCGCTTGGCGGAGATCCTAATAGCGGATTTCGAGGCGCATGTGAAGGAAAAACAGGGGGTTACGAGCTGCACGGTCGTGGAGGGCAGGCGCTCCAACCGTCGTTGGCTCCGCTGCTCCGCTTTGAAATTCACGGGGTTGCAATCGCAGCCTGACGCCGACATTTGCGAAGCAGGTGAAATTCATTCTCAGAGGCAGCCCCCCCACCCTTGACCATCTATAACACAAATGTTATATTCTGACCGTATGGCTTGGTCAGTGTTGTACTATGAGACAGTGCAGGGCGACAAGCCAATCGAGGTATTTCTCAACGCATTGTCGAAGGAGGCTCGGGCCAAATGCCTTGCATACATCAGTCGATTAGAAACTGACGGAACACGACTTCCGGCCTCGATCGCGGCGCATGTCAGGGGGAAGATTTGGGAGCTGCGCCCGGAATGGTCTGGCAATGAATACCGGTTCTTTTACGGAGCAGTGATCGGTCAGCAATTTGTCATCCTGCACGCCATTCAAAAGAAAAGGCAGAAACTGCGAGACAGGGACATCGCCACTGCAGAACAACGGTATGAGGACATCAGAAAGAGGTTAGCCGATGAAAACGCATAGACAGTATATCGATGAGCAGATTAAGAAGGACTCGCGGTTCGGCGAGGAGCTTGCCAAGGCCGAGCAGGAGGTTGCAATCGCTGTGGAGCTCGCGAAGCTACGGGAGCGACGCGGGTTGAGCCAGACGGAGCTAGCGAGGCGCACGGGCATGAAACAGCCGCAGATTGCGCGGCTGGAAAGTGGGGCTCACCTCCCCGCGCTGGCCACCTTACAGAAGCTCCTCGGCGTACTTGGGGGAAAACTGGAGCTGACGGCGAGCGCATGCCGGCTCACTCTCACACGACCGAAGGTCGCTGGCGCCCGGCGGTAGACCTCAGGATCACAATGTAGCTCTTTAGGAGGCAGTAGTCTCCAAGGGATCTAAGCAGTCCGCTTGCCGGGACGCCCAGCTGATCCATTGATCCGCCTGAGAGCCGGGCCGAATCTCACCATGCCGAGCCATCAGCTTGATTTTGAATGCCGCAATATAGGCCCGCATTTGCTGGGCCTGAGCCCAAGCCGCCGCATCCTGAATTAAATAGTTCCTTCTCTTCTCCTCTTGTTGCCTTCTCTGCTCTTCAAGCAAACGCTGCTTTTCAGCCTCCAATCTGGCTAGATGTTCTTTCTCTCGTTTCAAGCGTTCGGCCTTCACAACCTGTGCAATGCTGATGAGACCCACGATGAAACCATTCAAGCAGGCTTCGAGTTTGGTTGCTTTCCCGTCACACCATATTTTCTGGAATCCCTGCGTACACCATTCATCGATTTTCAGAAATAGCTTGCCGGTCGGCAAATACATGTAGCGTTGACGTTGCCACGGCTGCAGACGGTCGTTGTTCCGATCCGGATGGTCTGCTCGCTGAAACTTTTCTTCCAAGCCAAAATGAATGAATTCCCCGTCGATGCACACGCGAAGGGACGATTTTACACCCTCCTGAAGGATGAGCTGGTAGCCTCGTACCTCGAGAGCATTAAACAGCGTATTCATGATACACAGCGCCCGCTGGAGGCTCGTGGGACTCACACGAAGGTTTAGTTGTCTCAGACCACCAGACTAAATTGCACCATAGTTATCGACTTTCGGTGATCGTAGCTCCGTCATTCGGCCTTTCAGCAATCGATGGGGTGAGACCAGTCGGTCAAGAACCTCGATCTTCTGCTCAGCGGCGACTTCTGATTGAATTCTTTCCTTCATTGTTGCCGATAGCTCCTCCACGGGTTGTGGCTCGACTCGCCAATGAATTGTAGCGAACTGCTTGGCCGAATCGGAGTTCAGCGGAAGAGGAATTTGTTTCACAACTTTGCCGGTTTGGTTTTTTCTCCAGTAGCCTCGCCCGGGATACGGAATGTCGAGCTTCCGACAGATCTTGGCAAGTGCCACATCCGATATCCCATACTCCTGAGCGAGCTTGGTCATTGGTTCGGACCAGACTTTGTCATAGAGATCCTGGCGCGAGACGCGGATTCGGTGCGGATCGTTGAACATATGACCTCCTGTCGAATGCTGAAACCCAAGAAGCTCTCTGTCATCTCGTACGTTGTCGAACGAAGCGTAACGAGAGGTTCCGGCCTCTCATTACGAGGCTCATAACCCCTACAAAGATGAGGCACGGAAATCAATGTGGGTGGACAAATGTAGTTGTCCATTCGGAAAGGAACCCGCCAGAAGGCCGGAGGTCTGCGAGAAAAGCGACTCAGTGCTTCATGACATGAAAGCCATTCACTCTTCGCTTCATGGACAGCAGTGAGTAGGCCTCAATGTCAATGTCATGGAGACCGAACAAAGTCCCGTTGCGGCATTCGCCGAACTAGTCCGTGAATGACAGGAAGAAGTTAGGGGAAGGAGCGATCAACTGGACCAAAGTGCGCGGCGACTAGGAAGTGATAGGTTATCTACCTTAGGTAAACAATTATTTTTGGTGGAGGGCAGGGGAGTTGAACCCCCGACCCCTACGTTGCGAACGTAGTGCTCTCCCAACTGAGCTAGCCCCCCACCCGGCGGAACCGGCGACGCGAGCATGGATCCCGCAGGGTTCGTTGCGCATGATTGCGCACGCTCTGTGCTGCGGTAGAAGAACGGGGAGGAAGTGGCTCGCGTCCCCGGGAAACTGCATTATACACAACCCGATTCCGAGTCTCCACTCCAACTTGCGGCGCGGAACTCAAGAGGGGCTGATCAAGGCCTCGCCGGCCGGTTTCCCCTGCTCGATCCGCACCAGTCGGCCTTCGACGCGCAGCCGGCCCTCGGCAAAGAGCTGCACCGCGCGGGGATAGATGATGTGCTCCTGCCGGAGGATTCTCGCGGCCAGCGTTTCAGGATTGTCGTCGTCGAGGATCGGCACGGCGGCCTGGAGGATGATCGGCCCTTCATCGACCCCCTCCGTCACGAAATGCACGGTGCAGCCGGCCAGCTTGCAGCCCCAGTCGATCGCCTTCTTCTGCACGTCCAATCCGGGAAACGAGGGCAGGAGCGAGGGATGAATGTTCATCATGCGGTTGGCGTAGGCGTCGACCAGCACCGCCGTGACGATTTTCATGTACCCAGCCAGGAGGACCAGCTCCGCGTCGCGCTGTGTGAGCACGTCCAGCAGCGCCCGGTCATAGGCTTCGCGGCTGTCGGGCCGCCCGGTGAAGGGCTTGGGATCGACGAAGATGTCGGGGAGCCCGTGCTTGCGGGCCCGTTCCAGGGCCACGGCGTCCTTCTTGTTGCTGATGACCGCGACGATCGTCGCCTGAACCTGCCCGGCCTCGATCGCATCGATGACGGCCTGGAGATTGGAACCGCGACCCGACGCCAGGACGGCGACGCGGAGCGGAGCCCCGCGCTTACTCGACATACTCCACCTCCGGCTGATCGCCGGACGAGGCCGCGATCTCCCCGATCTGCCAGCCCCGGTCGCCCAGCGCAGCGGCCTTCGCAAGCACGGCCGCCACGGCATCGGCCGGCACGACCAGGATCAACCCGATCCCCATGTTGAAGACCCGGTACATTTCCTCGCGATCGATCCGACCCAGCCGGCTCAGCACGTGAAACAACGGCGGCACGGTCCAGGCTTTCCGGTCGATCCTGGCCCGCACCCCTTGCGGAAACACCCGCGGCAGGTTCTCCGTGATTCCGCCGCCGGTAATGTGCGCGATGCCTTTGACCGGACATTCACGGATCAGCGCCAGGATCTGTTTGGCATAGATCCGCGTCGGCGTCAGCAGCGCTTCGCCGAGCGGTCGATCCAATTCCGGCAGCCGGCTGGCGACCGTCAGCTTGGCCTGGTCGAAAAACACCCGGCGGGCCAACGAATAGCCGTTGCTGTGCAGCCCGGTCGAGGCCAGCCCGACGAGCGCGTCCCCCGGCTTGATGCCTTTCCCGTCGATGATCGCCGGCCGGTCCACGACGCCGACGGCAAACCCGGCGAGGTCGTATTCACCCTCCGCGTAGAACGACGGCATCTCGGCCGTTTCCCCGCCGATCAGCGCGCAACCGGCCTGCCGGCAGCCCTCGGCGATGCCGGACACCACCTGCTGCGCCTTGGGCACGGCGAGTTTTCCCGTGGCGAAGTAATCGAGGAAGAACAGCGGTTCCGCGCCGCTGACGGCGATGTCGTTCACACACATCGCCACCAGATCGATGCCGACCGTGTCGTGCTTGTCCATCAGGAAGGCGATCTTCAGTTTGGTGCCGACCCCGTCCGTGCCGGAGACCAGCACGGGGTCCTCGTATTGCTTGGCCTGCAGGCGGAAGAGGCCGCCGAATCCGCCGAGATCCGCGAGGACTTCGGGACGGAACGTCGAGCGGACGAGCGGCTTGATGCGATCGACGAATTCGTCGCCCGCGTCGATATCGACTCCTGCATCGCGATAGGTCGTCATGACGGAAGATCCGGACGGATGAAGGTTGAGATCACGGTTAAGCTTAAGCCCGACACAGCCTGCGAATCTTCCCTCGGCCTCGGTCTTCACCTCGACCCGGCTTCGGGGAGTGGCATCTTAACGGAGGGGTCTCACGGAGGTCAACGCGCAGCCGCCGATTCCGCGCAAGACAGGACGATCGACTTCGCTTATACTACGCCGCCGCCACCCTTCAGAGCGAAAGGAAGAGGATCATGCCGTTTCATCTTCTCCTCCTCGGTTGGTTCCTGATCGCCCTGCCCGGCTGCGCCGAGCTCGATCAATCCCTCAAAGCCCTGGGTCTCCCCGCCGGAGGGGGCGCCCTCGACGAGACCAGGATCGCCGCGGGCCTGAAAGAGGCGTTGCAGGTCGGGACCGGCAACGCCGTGAATCTGACCGGCAGGATGGACGGTTATTTCCGGAATCAGGCGATCAAGATTCTCATGCCGGAGCAGCTGCAGACCTTCGAGAAAGGGCTCCGCACGTTCGGCTTCGGGCCGCAGGTGGACGACTTCGTGATGAGCATGAACCGGGCGGCGGAACGGGCGGCGCCCCAGGCCAAACAGATTTTTCTCAGCGCGATCGACGAGATGACGTTCGCCGACGCGAGGCAGATCCTCAAGGGCGGTCAGACTGCGGCCACCGACTATTTCAAGACCAGGACCACGGACAAGCTCACCGCCGCCTTCCGCCCGCAGGTGGAAAGGGCCATGAACGAGGTCGGTGTCACGAGGCAATACAAGGAACTGGTCGGCTACTTCAAGGCCATTCCCTTCGCCAAGACCGACCTCGTCAACATCGACCAGTATGTGGTGCAGAAAAGCCTCGACGGGCTGTTTCTCATGCTCGCCGAGGAGGAGCGGAACATCCGTGCGAACCCGTCCGCCCGCGTGACCGGCCTGCTCAAGGAAGTCTTCGGCGGGTAGGCCCCGGCCGGCACACCCGCCACCGCTCAGCCCTCCGGCCGCATCTCCACGTCCAGCAGCTTGATCTTCCGGTGGAGGTGGCTCCGCTCGATCTTCAGATCTTCGGCCGTCCGCGAAATGTTCCAGTGGTGTTCGCGCAGCTTCCTCGCGATATATTCCTTCTCGAACGCATTGCGGGCATCGCGGAGCGAGTCGAACGGCTGCGTGAAGAGCGGACTGACGGCCGGCGCCGCCCCGGCGCCGGCGGGCGCGGCGGCCCCCGACGGCCGCACCTGCAGCGACATGTTGGCCTGCGCCGTATCGATGACGTTCCCCGGCACCATGATCATCAGCCGTTCGATCAGGTTCCGGAGCTCCCGGATGTTCCCCGGCCACTCGTACTGCTGAAACACGGCCATGGCTTCCGGCGTGATCTCCTTCATCCGCAGTCCCTGCTCCTCGGCATGGAGCTTCATGAAGTGGCGGATCAGGAGCGGAATGTCCTCGCGCCGCTCCCGCAACGGCGGCACGACGATCGGGACGACGTTGAGCCGGTAAAAAAGGTCTTCGCGAAAATTGCCCTTTTCGATTTCCTTGAGCAGATCCTTATTCGAAGCGGCCAGCACCCGTACGTCCACCTTCATCAACTTGGTGCCGCCGACCCTGGTGAACTGCTGCTCTTGCAGCGCGCGCAGCACCTTGGCCTGCGTGCTGAGGCTCATGTCTCCGATTTCGTCGAGAAAGAGGGTTCCCCCGTCGGCCTGCTCGAATTGCCCCCGCTTCATCGAGGTGGCGCCGCTGAACGAGCCCTTCTCGTGACCGAACAGTTCGCTTTCGATCAACGTTTCCGGAATCGCCGCGCAGTTCACGGCCACGAAGGGCCGGTCCGCCCTGGCGCTCTGGAGATGGATCGCCCGCGCCACCAGTTCCTTGCCCGTGCCGTTCTCCCCGCCGATCAGCACGCGGCTGTTCGTCGGCCCGGCCGTCTCGATCAGCTGGCGCAGTTGCTGCATCGCGGGCGACTGGCCGACCAACTCGAACTTCCGCTGCACCGTGGTCCGCAGCGAGCGGTTTTCCTGCTCCAGCCGGTATTGATCCAGCGCGTGCTTCACGCGGAGCGTGACGTTCTCCAGCGACAGGGGCTTCTCGATATAGTCATAGGCGCCCAGCTTGATGGCCTTGACCGCGGTTTCGATCGAGCCGTGGCCCGACATCATCATGACCTGGGCGGTCGGCACCAGTTCCTTGACGCGGCGCAGCGTCTCCAACCCGTCCATTTCCGGCATCCAGATATCGAGCAACATCAGGTCCGGCGGATCGGTCGCATACATCTTCAAGGCTTCCGCGCCGTTCCTGGCGACGGACACCTCATAGCCTTCGTCCTGCAGAATGCAGCTCAGCGAGGACACGATGGCATCTTCATCATCGACGACCAGAATCGAGGCTGACATAATCCCTCGCTCGTTTCTACAAGCTGACAGGCTCACAGGCTGTCAGGCTGACACGAAAACTCTGGCTGTCAGCCTTTCTCTTGCGACTTGTCAGCGTTATCCTTAAACAGGCAATTCGAACGTAAACACCGCGCCGCGCGGTTGGTTGTTCCCCGCGCTGATGTGTCCTTCGTGATCGGTGATGATCCGGCGGACGATCGCCAGGCCCAGCCCGGTCCCGGTTTTCTTTCTGGTGAAGTATGGCACAAACAGCTTTTCCTGGTCTTCCGGGGCGATCCCGCCGCCCTCGTCCGCGATGCTGACCACGGCCCGCCGGCGCTTGGTGTCGTACTGCGTCGTGAGCCACACCCGCCCCTTCTGATTCATCGCCTGAATGGCGTTGTCGAGCAGGTTCACAAGCACCCGCTTGATCTGCTCCCAGTCGAATTTCAACGGAGGCAGGTCCTCGTCCAGGGAGACGATCAACTCGACGTCCCGGTGGGCGCCCCGATAGAGCGCCACGACTTCGTTGATCACGTCGTGCAGCGACTGCTGCGTCAGCTGCGGGGCCGGCAACCGCGCGAACTTCGAAAACTCATCGACCATGTGCTTCAGGCTGGCGACCTCGTTCACGATCACGTTCGTCGACTCGTCGAAGACCTTCTCGAAATCCGGGGCCTTCTCGAAGAACTTTTTCCGCATGCGCTGCGCCGACAGTTGAATGGGCGTGAGTGGATTCTTGATTTCGTGCGCCACGCGCCGCGCCACTTCCTGCCAGGCGGCCACCTTTTGCGCCTTCAGCAGTTCCGTGAGGTCTTCGAACACGAGGACGACGCCGAGGTCCTGATCGGCCTCGTCCTTCATCCGCGACCCGTGCAGCGCGATCGTCAGGAACTTGCCCTCCACTTCGACGGTGCCGTCCAGCGTCAGATCGTCGCGCTGATCCTGGAGCATCCGGTCGTAGAGCGTCTGAAAGAGCGTGAGGCCGAATTCCTTGAACACGTCGTTGGCCGGGCGGCCCTGCACCCGCGCGACGGGGAGCCCGAGAATCCGTTCGCCGGACGGATTGAAATTGGTCACCGTGCCGTTCCTGTCGATCGACAGCAGGCCCGCGGCAATGGTGTCGACGACCGTTTCGATGTAGGCGCGGCGCCGGTCGAGCTCCAGGTTGTTCTGGCGGAGGGACACGTTGGCCGCCTCGATCGCGGATTTGCCGCTTTGCAGATCGGTCGTCATGCGGTTGAACGAATCGATCAGCGTGCCGATCTCGTCGGTCGCCTTCGCGTCGATGCGCACCGACAGATCGCCCTGGGCGATCGCCTCCGTCGCTTCGGCCAGCCGCTGGATCGGCACCGTAATGCTGCGCGCGACGTAAAACCCGAACCAGGTGGCGCCGAACATGATCAGCAGCGTGATGACGGCCACGAAGATGTAGGCCCCCGCCTTAATGGGGTTCTTCATGGCCTTGATCTGCTTGTATTCCTCGTACTGGCGGCCGATCCCGTCCATCTTGGCGAGCAGGGACTCGGGCACGTAGGCGTCGACCACCACGATGCCGCCGACCTCGCCGCCGCGCCCGCTGGCGGCGACCGGAGCCGCGGCCCGTACGAGGCGGCCGGTCTGCGCCTCCTGCACCGTATTGGCCTCCTGCTTTCCGTTGATGGCCTGAAGCACCAGCTGGCCGACCGGCAGATCGAGCACGCCCGGCGGCACCTCCGGATCGAGCGACTTGGTCAGCGTTTCCATCTTGGCGGAGTAGACTTCGATCCCGGCCACCCCGAACTCCACCCGCTTGCGCGCCATGGCGGCCATCAGGAGATCGCGCTGCTGGGGCAGCAGCATGTCCTCGCGGAAGATCTCATGGCTGATGGCCCGCGCGCTGTTCACCGCCAGCGTGATGTGGCCGGCATGCTGCATCCTGGCCACCTCGTAGGAGTCGCGCATCACCCGGTCGATCTGGTCGCTGAACCAGACATCGACGGCCTTGTTCACCAGACCGCTCGCCACGAGCGCCAGCAGCACCGTGGGAATGAGGGAGAATCCGATGAACGCGGCGACGAGTTTGGCGCGGAAGCCGGAGCCGATCATCCGATGCCGCCGTTCGAAATACGTTTTGACCAAGTTCCTGGAGAGCAGCAGGAGCAGGACCACGAAGCCGATCAGATCCAGATTGATCAGCAGAAGAACGAAGGCATAACTCGTGGTGGGAAAGAAGGAGTCGGAATCCTCGCCTCCGGGAACCACGACCTGCGCATAGTAGAAGGTCAACGCCAGACAGGGCAGGAGAAAGAGCAGGAGGATCCAGACCGGCCGCAGATGTCTCCCCTTGCGGTCCGAGTCCGGCGCTGAAGACGGCGCCAGGCCCGCGCGATCCATCGGAAGGCCGGACGGGGGACGAGGCACGTTGGCCCGGCGTTCCGCACCCGTCCAGAGGGTCGCCATGGTGTCTTTGGGGCGTTCACTCACGCTGCTCGTTCCTTCCTCATGAACCGATCGCGTGACTGGAGGACTCTTCAACTATAACGGAAATATGTCTCCGGCTCAAAAGATGGTCGTGATTGTCGGAACGAACGCGGCCCGGGCCGAGATGTGTCGCGCGGCAGGCTTACGGTTTCGAGGTCAGACTCACGTACTTCATGCGCAACGCATAGAGCATGTCCCGCAATACCGCCTGCTCCTCGGTCGTGAGGTTGCCCTTGGTCTTGTCTTCCAAGACCGACAGCAAATCGATGATCTCTTTGGCTTGCGGCAGGTTGACGGGCATCGCCGGCTGCTGCGGGTCCAATTGCTCACCCATGAGCATCAACGAGGAACTGCCCAACGAGATGACGAAGGACGCGAACGTGACGGGCATGCCGGAACCCTGGGCGGATTCCGGCGGAGGCGGCGTGCCCTTGGGTGAAGCCGGGGCCGGCGAAGAGGCGGCGGGCTTCTCCGATCCCCCGGAGCCCCTCCGATCCCTGACGACGAATCCCTCTTCCTTTTCCGGCGCCATACACGCTCCTCCGCTGCGACGACAGCGGCGAAAGCCTACCACAGCCCTTGAGAGGTCGCAAGCCGCGAAGGCGCGTTGAAGCCGCCCTGGAACCGGGTATAATGGCCCCTCGGTCGGGCCGCGATTCATGAGGTTCTGCATGTCGGAACGGTTCCACAAACTCGTCGAGCTGATGGCCGCGTTACGCGCGCCGAACGGTTGTCCCTGGGATCGCAAACAGACGCACGAGTCCCTCAAGCCCTATCTGCTCGAAGAAGCCTACGAAGTCCTCGACACGATCGACCGGCAGGACCCGAAGAAACTGCCGGAAGAGCTCGGCGACGTGCTGCTCCAGGTCCTGTTCCACAGCCAGATCGCGGCGGAATCAGGCAGTTTTACGATCGACGACGTGATGAAGCAACTCGCGGACAAACTGATCCGGCGGCATCCGCACGTCTTCCCGAACGGCTCCGACGATCCCACGCCGACGAACGCCGACCAGGTCCTGGCCAGATGGGAAGACATCAAACGGGCGGAACGGCAGGCGGCGGGGCGCCCCGAATCGGTCCTCGACGGCGTGCCGCCGACGCTTCCGGCGCTCCTGCGCGCCTACCAGATCCAGGCCAGGGCTTCGCGCGTCGGCTTCGACTGGACCCACGATCAGCCGGGTTTCGATCAGGTGCTGGGCAAAATCGAGGAAGAGATCCGCGAGCTGCGGATGGCCCTGAGGCTGCCGCAGAGCGAAGGCGGAACCGCCGGCTCGGCGAGGCAGCAGGAGATCGCCTCGGAATTCGGCGACGTGCTATTCTCTCTCGTCAATCTGGCACGGTTCGTCAAGGTCAATCCCGAGGACGCCTTGCGTCAGTCGATCAACCGGTTCGTGGAGAGATTCCAATACATCGAGGCGCAGGCGACGGCGTCCGGCCGAACCGTCAACGAGCTGTCCGTGGACGAGATGAACCGGCTGTGGGAAGCCGCGAAGAAACGGCAGCCGGCCGCCGAAACGAGGCCGTGATGGGCGAGGAGCAGAATCCCTACCAGGAAGGCAAACGCGCCGGGCTCCACCCGCTGGTCGTCGTCTTCGGCATCCTGCTCGGCCTCTGGCTCTTCGTAGCGCTCATCGTCCCCAGCTCGCGCAACAAACAGGCGACCGGCACCGAGGGGCCGGCCGGGCCGATCATCGAAGACCCCGAGGCCGCCCCGGTCATCTTCAAGGTCCAGGCTACGGTTCCGGACATGAACGCCGTCAGCCTCGTCGTTCCGGCGCAGGCCACCGACAGCCAGGTCGTCGGGCTGCTGAAGCGCTTGAAGAAGGAACGATTGGCCGGCACCCTCACGGACCTGATCCCCCCCACGACGCCTGGGCACAAGCTCGGCGACCATGCGGTGGCCGAGATCTACGTCCTGTCGGACGCGAAGTACGCGCAACCCGACGTCATCAGAACCCTCACCCGCGGCGCGCATGCGCCGGGAGGACTCTATCCGGACCCGGTGCCGTTTGAGGTGGCGATGGAAGAGATCAGGGGCCACTACCGGATCGACTTGAACAACACGGGCGCTCCCGACAACGCCTCGATCGGATTCGCCGACGAATCGGGCGTGCATTCGAAGCACTACCGGAAGATATTCTGAGAAAGGCTCAGGTTGAGGTCGAGGCTGAGCGCAAGAACGTTCGGTCTTGCACTCAACCGTACCCTGGACCGCCTAGAGATTTACCCGTTTCTTGA